>DATHSW010000250.1:0-17178 GCA_035463855.1 Candidatus Deferrimicrobiaceae bacterium
GGTTGAAGCGCGCGACCAGGTAGCCGCCGAGCGAGTCCACCGAGGAGACGTGCGCGGGGAGCCGGCCGCCCGCGAACGGATCGGCGCCGACATAAGCGTGGAGCGTGCCGTTCCGCAGCAGCGGCGCCGCGGCGACGGGGGCGAGCGACTCGATGCGGATCTCCTGCGGATAGTAGCCAGGGTAGAACGGCAGCTCGTGCCCGGCGCGCGCGGGAGCGGCGACGGCGGCGAGCACCAACGCGAGCGTGAGGACGCGAACGAACACACGGACCCCCTCACCCCGGCCCTCTTCCCGGCGGGAAGCGGGGGCAGCGAGACTCCCTCTCCCCCGTGGGGGGGAGAGGGCAGGGTGAGAGGGAGTGTCCGTGCGACCTAGGCCTTCATCTGCGGCCAGGTCTTGTCGATCCAGGTGTAGGTGGAGGTCGGCTCCCCCTTCGGCCAGCCCGGAGGCGCCGTGATGTTGCGGATCGGGATCGTGATGATGCGGGTCGGGTCCAGGATCTGGAACGGATAGTCGGGCGAGTTGATGCTGAAGCCGGTCATCGCGTCCTTGTAGCCCTGATGCGTGTCGGGCCGGATGTACACGTAGCCGGCGGGCCCGGCGTGCATCATGCCCTCGAGCTGGCTGATGATCGCATCGTCGTCCGGCCAGCCGCCCATCAGCCGGTTGGCCTTCTCCACCGCGGTCTTCAGCATGTAGAGCGTGGAGTACGCGCCCTCCGACTGGAAGTTCGGGTACTCCTTCCAGCGGTCGAAGTACTTCTTCACGAACTCGGTGTTCAGCGGCCAGCGATTGTTCGGCGGGTAGTTGAAGTAGTAGTTGGAGTGCACCCCCGCGATGGCCCCCTCCGGGTGATCCTTGCCGATCGCGTGCGGGGCCACCCCGAAGGCGATCGTGCTCGCGAACTTCATCTTCTTGAACATGTCGTAGCGGAGCGCCTGCTTGTACATGGCCACGTAGTCGCCGCCCCACACCGAGGACACCAGGAGGTCCGGCTTGGACGAGATGGCCTTGGTGATGTGCGAGGTGAAGTCGGTGGTGCCGAGCTTCGGCCAGCCCTCCGACACCACCTGGGCTCCCGGCACCATCTTCTTCATCACGATGTTGAAATGGTCGAAGGCATTGCGGCCGTAGGAGTAGTCGGGATGGATGTGAGCGACCCGCTTGATCTGCTTGCCCCACGTCATGGCCGCGGCCACCGCGCAGGTGACGCCGTCCGCCGACTGGATATTGGTGATGCGGAAGATGTAGTGCGGGTTCGGCACCGCCTTGTCGAACAGGAAGTCGGTGCACCCGTCCACGAAGATCGTGAGCAGCTTCAGCTCCTCGGCCACCGGGCCGAGGGCGGGAGTGTTGCCGCTCGAGATGACCCCGGTGAAGAGGTCGACCTTCTCGGACAGCTTGAGCCGCCGCATCTCCTTCACGTTGGCGTCGGTGCCCGCGTTCTCGTCGGCCTTGAACGACTCGATCTTCCGCTTGCCGAGCAGGCCGCCCTGGGCGTTGATCTCCTCGGCGGCGAGCGTGTGCCCCTTGAACGACGGCTCGCCCAGCACCGCGGCGGCGCCGGTGAAGAAGGTCATGTGGGCGATCTTGTAGGGCGTGTCCGGGATGCTGCCCTTGGGCTGCGCGTGCGCTTGCGTGACGAGCGGCACGGCGGCCAGGGGCACACCGGCGGCCGCGGCGGCCCCCGCGGCGGCGGTGCCGACGGTCACGCCCAGACGGGCCAGGAAATCTCGACGGCTCACCTCTTGCGTCATGGGTGCTCCCTCCTCATGTGGAGAGGCCGGTTAACGACAGTGGGACGGCGACGGGACGGATCATCCGCCGCCATACTGCCCTACCAGCCGAGGCAACCGCAAGAACCTCGCGCACCGGCTATAATCGGGCCGGGGCGAGGCCATGGGCGGGGTGAGGCGCATACTGACGGGGATCGGTCGCGCGCTGCGCGCGCGGCGCGGGCTCTTCGTCGGGGTGGGCGCCGCGGTCCTGGCACTCGACATCCTGGTGCCGGTCGCGGTCCTCTCGATCGCCCGCGTCCCCGTCGACTACTTCACCTTCAATCCGTGGCTCGCGAGCCTGCCGGGCTACCTGGCCGCCGGGAAGGGCTCGCTCGCGGAGCGGCTGGGCCGGGCCTGGGAGCTGGCGCTCTTCTGGTTCTCCGCCGACGGCGTCTTCGGGATCGACTGGGGCTTCGCGGTGACCACCGCCGACCTGGCCCGCTTCGTCCTGACGGCCGCGCTGATCGCCATCTACTTCGCGCTCTGGGCGCACCGGCGCGACCGCGCCGGCGCGGCGAGCTGGCCGATGCGGGCGGGCCGGCACGGGGGGACGCTGGGCGCGGTGGGCAGCGTCTGCGGCCTCGCCACCGGCGGCTGCACCGTCATGGGCTGCGGCGCGCCGGTGATCCCGGTGGTGGGCCTGGCCTTCGTCGGCCTCTCGAGCACCACGCTCACCCTGTTCGCGCAGGTCTCGACCTACGGGACCGTCGCGGTGATCGGCGGCCTGACCGCGGGCGTGCTCTACCTCGCGTGGCGGATCGGCGATCCGCCATGACTCTTGTGTCCCCTCGCGGGGTCCGAGTAACCTCCGTTCGAGCGCCGGCTTTGCCGGCGCCACCCGTTCTGGGGGAGACTCGGAGGGGGCCCGCGGGGCCCCCTTCGATGATCATCGTCCCTTGAACTGCGGCTCGCGCTTCTCCACGAAAGCGCGGGCGGCTTCGCGGTGATCCTCGGTCATGCCGGTGCGGGTGTGGTGCCACGCTTCGAGGTCGAGCATGTCTTTCAGGGAAGCGGTTTCTGCGGCGTTCATGTTCCGCTTCATGTAGCGGTAGGCCACGCGCGGCCCGCGGGCCAGCCGGGAAGCCAGCGTCATCGTCTCCTCCTCGAGGCGGGCGTCCGGCACCACCCGGTTCACCAGGCCGAGGGCGAGCGCCTGCGGGGCGTCCAGCAGGTCGGCGGTGAAGTAGAGCTCGCGCGCCTTGGCGGTGCCCACGAGCTGGGTGAGGAAGTAGCTGCCGCCGAAGTCGCCGGAGTAGCCGACCCGCGCGAAGGCGGTGCCGAGCCGGACCGTGTCGCTCGCGATGCGGAGGTCGCAGGCCATCGCCATCGAGAGCCCGGCGCCCGCGGCCGGCCCGCGCATCATCGCGATCGAGGGCTTGGGCATCTCGTGGAGCCAGCGCGAGGCCTCCATGCGCGAGCGCAGCGCGTGGGCCTTCTCCTCCATGGTCTGGCCGCCGAGCTCATTGCCCTCGGCCATGGCCTTGACGTCGCCGCCCGCGCAGAAGCCACGGCCGGCCCCGGTGAGCACCACCACGCCGACCGCCGGATCCTCGGCCAGCCGCGGCAGCGCCTCGAGCAGAGCGTCCAGCATCGGCCGCGACATCGCGTTCAGCCGATCGGGGCGGTTGAGCGTCAGCACGGCCACTCCGTCCTTCACCTGCTCGAGCAGATCAGTGCCCATCGTGGCTCTCCTCCGGCGGCCCCGCCGGATCATCGTGGGGAATCCGAGTGCGTGGACGGCCGATTGTACAATGAAGCTCCGGCGATGCGATGCGCGATGGTCCGGCTGATCGCGGCGGCATGGAGCGCGGCGGCGGTGCCGCCCGCGTGGGCCGACCGGGCGACCCGGCCGCGCGCCCAGCATCTCCCCGAGCGAGTCATCGGCCGCGTCTGCCGAGACTTCGACGCCACCGCGCTCATCTGGGAGTTCTTCCGCGCCCACCCGAAGCCCTAGCGCGGTATGCTCGGCGGGCCACGGCAATCCAGCCCCCGATTGGAGGACCAGTCATCGACACGGACGAGATCGAGCAGCGGGTGCGCCGGGTCCTCGAGGGACTCGGCCTCGCTCACGAGATGGTCGAGATCGACCCGCAGTACGCCGACACCGCCGCGTTCTGCGCGCAATACGGGTATCCGATGGAGCAATCGGCCAACACCATCATCGTCGGCGCCAAGAAGGAGCCGAAGCGCTACTGCGCCTGCGTGGTCCGCGCCACCCGACGCGTGGACGTCAACCACACGGTGCGGAAGCTGCTCGGCGTCTCCCGGCTCTCCTTCGCCGATCCGGAGGAGACCCGCGCCCTGACCGGCATGATGCTGGGCGGCGTCACCGTGTTCGCCCTGCCCGCCGATCTGCCGATCTACGTGGACGAGGGGCTGATGGCCCTGCCGTGGATCATCCTCGGCGGAGGCAGCCGGTCGCTGAAGGTGAAGATCTCGCCGGAGGTCTTCCGTGTGCTGCCGGGGGCAGCGGTGACGCCGGGGCTGGCGTCGGAGGGCTAGCCGACGGGGAGAGGGTTCATTCGCGGAGAGCGCCGGCGAGGAGGCCGCGGACGAGGTAGCGCTGGAAGGCCACCACGATGAAGATCGGCGGCAGGCTCGCCAGCAGCGACGCGGCCGCAATGTCGCCCCACGGCACCTCGAAGACGCCGGGGAACAGCGCGAGCGCCACCGGCACCGTCCGGCTCGCCTCGGTGGCGGTGAAGCTGTAGGCGAAGAGGAACTCGTTCCACGAGAAAAGAAACGCGAGCAGCGCCGCCGAGGCCAGGCCCGGCGCCACCAGCGGCAGCACCACCCAGCGCAGCGTGGCCAGCCGGTCCGCGCCGTCGACCGCGGCCGCCTCCTCGAGCGCGCGCGGAATCTCGCGGATGAAGCCGGCGAGCAGCCAGATCACGAGCGGCAGCGCGAACGAGCCGTTGGCCAGGATGAGCGCCAGCCACGTGTCCCGCAGGCCGAGCGCGCGCATCAACAGGTAGAGCGGGCTCACGGTGGCGATCTGCGGGAACGCGGTGGCCGCGATCATGCCGAGCAGGATCACGCCGCGCCCCCGCACCGGCAGGCGCGCGAGCGCGTAGGCGGCCAGCGCGCCGAGCCCGACCGCGAGCAGCGTGCTCAGGAGGGCGATGCCCACGCTGTTGAGGAGGGCGCGCGGCATCAGGCTCTGGCGGACGACGACGTCGTAGTGGGCCCACGTGAGTCGGCTCGGCCAGAGCCGGGTCAGGGGCAGCAGCTCCGCGTCGGGCCACACCGAGGTCAGCGCCTGCCAGAAGAACGGCGCGGCGTAGAGCGCCAGCGCGAGCAGTACCAGCGCGTCCCGCGTCCGGCCCCCCCTCATGCCGTCCGCTCCGCCCGCCCGAGCAGGCGCAGGTACGCGGCGGCGACGAGCATGACGAGCGCGAACACCACCACCCCGATCGCGGACCCGAAGCCGACCTGCAGCGTCTGGAACAGGGCGCGGTAGGCGTACACCGTGAGCGACTCGGTGCTGCCCGCCGGTCCCCCGCCGGTCAGCACGAACATGATGTCGAAGGCCCGGAGCGCGTCCAGCGTGCGGAAGAGCAGGGTCACGAGGAGGATGGGCCGTACGAGCGGCCAGGTGATCCGGGTGAAGGCCTGGAGGCCCGCGGCCCCGTCGACCTCGGCGGCCTCGTAGAGATCGGGCGGGATGGTCAGCAGCCGCGCGTAGCAGAGCAGGGCCACGAACGGAGTCGCGCGCCACACGTCGGCGAGGATCAGCGCGGGCAGCGCGAGGGCCGGATCGCCGAGCCAGTTGATGGCGCGGCCTCCCAGCAGGAAGTTCACGAGCCCACCCGCGGGGTGATAGAGCCACTCGAACATCTTGGCCGTAACCACCGAGGGCAGCGCCCAGGCCAGGAGCAGGAGGGCCAGCGCGGTGCGCCGGCCCCGCCGTTGCCCGCGCAGCGCGAGCGCGATGGACAGGCCCAGCGCGCCTTCCAGCGTGACCGAGACCACCGTGAACACGCCGGTCACCCACGCCGCGTTCCAGAAGCGCGTGTCCACCGCGAGGAAGGCGAAGTGGTCGAGCCCGGCCCAGCGCGAGATGTCGAACACCGGGATCCGGTACTGGAGCGAGAGCCACAGTACCCAGAGCGCGGGATACACGGTGAGGGTGCCGAGGACCATCAAGGCGGGGGCCAGGAGGTACCAGCCCAGGCGGCGGTCGGCGGCGTCGCGTCCGGGGCTAGTCATTCTAAGCGCGGGGACGTGGAAGAGTTCACGGCGCGGTCTGGCCTCTTCGCCCCTTGGGGCTCATCGGGGCGTGTTGGCAACCGGGGCGAGCGCGCGGCGCAGGTGCTCGACTTGGGCGGTGGCGTCGCGCATCGCGCGCTCGGGGGACTTGCGGCCGACCAGCACCGCGGAGAACTCGGGCTGGAGCGTGGTCGAGAGCATCAGGTAGTAGGGCGTGATGGGGCGCGGATGGCCCCGGAGCATCAGCCCGTGGAGGGCGGGCAGGCTCGGATCGCGCGCGACCAGCGCGGGGTCACGGTAGAGCGCGGGGCGCGAGGGGCGCAGCGCCGCCCCCTCCGTCATCGCGCGCTGGGCGGTCTCGCTGGTGAGAAAGCGCGCCAGCTCCACCGCGAGGGCCGGATGGCGCGTGCGCGCGCTCACCGCCAGGTGCGCGCCGCCGGTGGAGCCGGCCCCGACCGGGCCGTGACGCAGACGCGGGAGCGGCGCGACGCCCACCTTGCCGCGCACGCGGGAGTCCGGCAGCTCGAAGAGGTCGAGGGCGTAAGGCCAGCTCCGCAGGAAGATCGCGCGGCCGTCGCCGAAGGGCCGGCGCGTCAGCTCCTCGTCCGCCGCGGTGACCCAGCCCGGGCTCACGCCGCGCTCGATGAGCCCGCGCAGGAAGGCGAGCGCCTCGCGCGCGCGCTCCGGCTCGGGAAACGGCCGCCCCGTCTCGTCGAGCAGGCGCGCGCCGTTGGCCCAGAGCGCCTCGAGCACGTTGACCATGCCGCCCTCGTACTGCTTGCCCTGCCAGAGGTAGCCGTCGAGGCGCGGATCGCCCTCGCCCGCGCGGATCCGGCGCACCTGCTCGGCCAGCTCGTCGTAGGTCTCGGGCGGGCGAAAGCCGTACCGGGCCAGGAGATCGGCGCGGTAGTACAGGAGCCCCACGTTCATGAACCAGGGCAGCGCCCAGAGCCGCCCCTCCTGCACCGCCGGCTCCATCGCGGTCGGGAAATGGGCGGCGCGCTCCGCCGGGGGCACGAACGGGGTGAGATCCAGGATCCATCCCGCCCGCGCGAACTCGGGCACCCAGATCACGTCGAGCATCATGACGTCGAACGGGGGACTGCCGCCTTCCAGATTGATGACGTAGAACTGGTGCTGCTCGTCCGAGCTCCAGGTGAGCGCCTCGCTCTGCACGCGCACGCCCGGGTGATCGGCCTCGAAGCGCCGGAGCAGCCCGGGCACCGGATCGGCGGGCCCCAGGATCTTGGCGTGCTTGAAGACCAGCGTGATGGGCGCGCCCGCGACGGGGCGCTCGCCGCAGCCGCCCGCGAGCAGGACGAGCAGCAGCGGCAGGAGGAGGCGGCGGGCCGCCGCGCGCGCCGGACGGGGCGCCATGGGCGACTCCCCCGCGGGCTAGCCCGCGCCCAGCAGGTCGCGCAGCGCCCCGCCCTCGATCTTGAAGTAGTCGAACAGCACGCTCACGTCCCAGCCCATGCAGAAGTGCCGGACGCCCAGGTCGAGGTAGGCCTTGGCCTCGCTCGGATGCGAGATCTCGGCCCGCGGGGCGATGCCGAGACGGAGCGCGGTCTTGATCACGTGGCGCTCGGCCTCGACGACTCGAGGATGGTTCCATTGACCCGGCAGGCCGATGCTCATCGAGTAGTCCGCGGGCCCGAACTGCACCATGTCCACGCCCTTGACCGAGAGCAACGCCTCCAGGTTTTCCACCGCGGAGGCCTTCTCGATCATCACCGCCACCACCGCGTCGTCGAGCGCCTGCACGAAGGCGGGCGAGCCCACGTCGACCACGTAGCCCACGTCACGGCGCATCCCGACCCCGTGGATCCCGCCCGCGGCGGGGGTCTCCGCCCGCACGCTCCGCACGCACTCCCGCACGTCGTCGGGCGTGCGCGGGTCGGCGAAGAGCAGGTTCTGGATCCCCGCCCCGATGGCCCGCACCGCGAGGTAGGTGCGCGGCTGCTGCTCGACCTTGAACATGGCCGACATGTGGTCGAAGGTGTTCACCGCGCGCGCGAGGTTCTCGAGCGAGAAGAGATCGTAGGGCGCGTACTCGCCGACGAACTCCACGTAGTCGAACACCCCCGCGTGGCCCGCCAGCTCCACCACCGCCGGCCACGCCGAATGGATGTGCGTGCCCAGCGTGGGCCGTCCCCCCCGCAGCCGCTCCCGGAGTCGATTGCGTCGCATGCGCCGAGTCTAGGGGGGCAGGTGCGCCCCGTCAATCGCCGCGCTATACTCGGCCGGTGCGCGACGCCGCCGGCCCCCTCTCCGACCTCCCGCTGTCGGATCTCGTGGTCCTCGACCTCACCCGCGTGCTCGCCGGCCCCTACTGCACCCGCCTGCTGGCCGACCTGGGCGCCCGCGTGATCAAGATCGAGCGGCCGCCCGAGGGCGACGACATGCGGAAGAACCACCTCCAGATCGAGCCGGGCCGGACCGACCAGTCGACCTACTTCATCCGCATCAACGTGGGCAAGCAGAGCGTGGCGGTGGACCTGAGCCATCCGCAGGGCCGCGGAGTGATCACGGATCTCTGTCGCGTCGCCGACGTCTTCGTCGAGAACTTCGCCCCCGGCGTCGTCGAGAAGCTCGGCCTGGGCTACGCCGCGATGGCCGCGATCAAGCCCGATCTCGTCTACTGCTCGATCTCGGGATTCGGGCAGACCGGCCCCTGGCGCGAGCGGCAGGCCTTCGCCCACATCATCAATGCCGCATCGGGGATGATGCATCTGGAGCAGGGCGATCAGCCGTCGCCCCGCTCGTCGAATCTCCAGGCCGCCGACGTGCTGGCGGGCACCCACGCCTTCGGCGCGATCCTCGCCGCCCTGCGCCGGCGCGACCGCACCGGCCAGGGCGCCTACCTCGACGTCTCGATGCTGGAGGCCCTGATCGCGGCCGACGACGTCTCCTACGCGGCGGTGCTCAACGGCGGCGACCCCCAGGGCTCCCCGCGCCCGGCGATGGGCGTGTTCGCGGTGGGCGGGCGGCACCTCGCGCTCCAGACCGGCGGCGCCGCCGCGCTGTGGCCGCGCCTGCAGGCGCTACTCGGCCGGCCCGATCTGGCCACCGATCCTCGGTTCGCGACGCCGGACCTGCGCCGGCGCAACTGGCCCGCCCTGCGCGACATCATCGGCGAGTGGGTCGCGCGCTTCGCCACGGTGGACGCGGCGCTGGAGGCCCTCCGCGGCGCCCGCATCCCCGCCGCCGCGGTGCTCACGCCGCAGGAGGTCGCCGCGCATCCGCATCTCGAAGCCCGCGGCGCCTTTCCCACGGTGCCGCACCCGGCCCGCGGCCGGGTGCGGGTCACCGCCACGCCCTTCCAGCTCGACGGCCGCGCGGTGACGCCGACGGGGCCCGCGCCCTACCGCGTCGGCGAGCACACCCGTTCCGTGCTGACCGAACTGCTCGGCTACAAGGACCGCGACATCCACGATCTCGCCCAGGCCGGCGCCATCGAGGCGCCCTGAGGCGGAGCAGGGAGGAGAGACGAGCCCATGACCGCGACACCCATGACCGGCGGCGAAGCGTTGGTGCGCTCCCTTTACAACGAAGGCGTCCGGGTGGTCTTCGGGCTGCCCGGCGTGCAGCTCTACGGGGTGATGGCCGCGCTGCGCGCCGAGCCGCGGATCCGCTTCATCACCACCCGCCATGAGCAGGCCACGAGCTTCATGGCCGACGGCTATGCGCGCGCGGGCGGCGGCTTCGGCACCGCGCTGGTGGTGCCGGGCCCCGGCCTGCTCAACGCCATGTCCGGCCTCTCCACCGCCTACTCCGCCTCCTCGCCGGTGCTGATCATCTCGGGCCAGATCCCGCGCGCCAGCATCGGGAAGGACATCGGCCTGCTCCACGAGGTCAACGATCAGCTCGACTGCATCGCGCCGGTGACGAAGTGGCGCAAGCGCGTGATCGAGGTGGCGGAGGTGCCCGCCGCGGTGCGCGAGGCGGTCACCCAGCTCAAGTCGGGCCGGCCGCGCCCGGTCGAGATCGAGATGCCCCCCGAGACCATGGAGGACGAGGGCCTCGCCGAGCTCCTGCCGCCCGCGGACGTCGAGCGGCTCGCCGCGCCGGGGCGCGACATCGACCGCGCCGCGGAGCTCCTGCTCCGCGCGCGCGCGCCGCTGATCTACGCGGGGGGCGGCGTCCACCTCGCGGGCGCGCACGACGCGCTCGCCGCGGTGGCCGAGCACCTGCAGGCCGGCGTGGCCCAGTCTCCCGAGGGCAAGGGCGCGGTCAGCGACCACAACGTGCTCTCGCTCGGCGCGGCCTTCTGGCGCGACTCGCCATTGCGCGCGCACATCCACGAGGCGGACGTGGTGCTCGCGGTGGGTACCCGCCTGGCGCTGGTGACCTTCCGTCCCGGCACCCCCATCATCCAGATCGACACCGACGAGCGCGAGATCGGGCGCAGCCACAAGGACACCCTCGGTCTGGTCGGCGACGCGCGGGCCACGCTCGAGGCGCTACTCGAGCGGCTCCGCGCCGCGTCCGGCCCCCGCCCCTCGCGCAAGGCCGAGCACGAGGCCCTGCGCGCGAGGATCGCGGCCGACAACGCGATGGAGCCCAACGCCTCCATCATCAAGTCGCTGCGCGCGGAAACCCCCGAGAACGCCATCCTGGTCGCGGGCATGACCCAGATCGGCTACTACTCGCGGCCGTTCTGGCCGGTCTACGAGCCGCGCACCTATCTCACGTCGTCGTACTCCGGCAACCTCGGCTACGCCTACCCGGTGGCGCTCGGCGCCAAGGTCGCGCGGCCGGATCGGCCGGTGGTCTCGGTCTCCGGCGACGGCGGCTTCCTCTTCAACGCCCAGGAGCTCTCCACCGCGGTGCGCCACGGCATCAACGTGGTAGCGGTGGTCTTCAACGACAACTCCTACGGCAACGTGGCCCGCGATCTCGACGAGTCCTGGGGCGGCCAGTACGGGGCCGAGCTCGCGAATCCGGATTTCATGAAGCTGGCCGACGCCTACGGCGTGCTCGGAATGCGCGCCAAGGTGCCGACCGAGGTCGGCCGGCTCGTGCGCCAGGCCATCGAGAAGGACCGCCCGGCGCTCGTCGAAGTGCCGGTGGGCCGCATGAACCGGCCCGCGTTCTTCGGGCCCAGGCGGACGCCGATCAAGTATCAGCCCTAGGCCCACTGAACCGGTGCTCATTTCCGGCCGCCGCCTGACGATTTCTGCGACCACGTTCGATCGAGGTCGTTGAACCGGCTGATTTCCCTGCGACTTCCGCTGGCCCGCGTCTTGCTCTATCACCCCGGCATGACCGCTCACGGTTCGCGGCCGCAGGTGCTCGTGGTGGACGACGAGCACGTCATCGCGCAGCTCATCGCGGACGTGCTGGGCGGGGAGGGCTACGACGTGGACACCGCGCCGGATGGCGTGGTCGCGCTCGAGCACATCGGCCGGCGCGCGTACGATCTGATCCTCAGCGACCTGCGCATGCCCGAGCTCGACGGGCTCGGCCTCTATCGCAAGCTGGAGGAGAGCCATCCGGATCTGGTGCGCCGGTTCGTCTTCATCACCGGCACATCGGAGCACACCGACTACCAGGGCTTCATCGAGGACGTGGCCGCCCCGGTGCTCACCAAGCCGTTCGAGGTGGACGAGCTGCTCAGGGTCGCCCGGGAGATGCTCACCGCCTCGATTCCCTGACCGCCGTCGGACACCTGACGCGCGTCCCACCCCTGACAACTCTCGTCACTGCGCCGGCCAGCCGGGCTCGCGAATCCAGCCTCTTAGCGGGCACCCCGCCTGGCACGAGCCGTGCTCCTCTCTTCCGCCGGGGGAAGGCAGTGACCGCCCGTCCGGTTGACCGGGTGGCGGTCCCCCGGAGGCAATCATGCAAAAGGCATTGGCCATGTGGCTCCTGCTCGCCGCGGGCGGCGGCGCGCAGCCCGAAGTCAGCCCGACCCAGGTGGTGCAGACGGCCACCGAGCAGGTGCTGCAGGTCGTCCAGGACGGACAGCTGGCCGCGCCGACCAGCCAGGAGCGGCGGCGCCTGGAAGTGCAGCGCATCGCCGACCGGCTCTTCGACTTCCACGAGATGTCCCGCCGGGCGCTGGCGCTGCACTGGCGCGAGCGCACCCCGCAGGAGCAGAGCGAGTTCGTCGCGGTGTTCAAGCAGCTCCTCGGTCGCGCCTACATCGGACGCCTCGAGAACTACGCGGGCGAGGAGGTTGTGTACCTGAGCGAGCACGTGGACGGCGAGTTCGCCACCGTTCGCTCCAAGATCATGACCGCACGCGGTGCGGAGATCCCGGTGGACTACCGGCTCCACCAGGTGGGCGCCCGCTGGGTCGTCTACGACGTCGCGGTGTCGGGGGTGAGCTTCGTCGCGAACTACCGCGGGCAGTTCGACAAGATCATCCGGACCTCGTCGTACCAGGCCCTCATCCGGGGCCTGAAGTCGAAGTACGCTGAGGCGACCGGCCGCTCGGCGAGCCCCGTCGCGATCCCCGCCGCCGCGCCCGCGCTGAAGAACCCGTAAGCGCCCGACCCGGAGGCCTCAGGCCCGCTTGAGGTCCTCCGGGCGGATCGGTAGCCTGCGGATCCGCTTCCCGGTCAGCGCGTAGATCGCATTGCAGAGCGCCGGCGCCACCGGCGGCACCCCCGGCTCCCCGAGGCCCCCGGGAGCCTCCCCCGAATCCAGGATGTGCGCCTCGACCACCGGCATCTCGTCGATCCGCATCATGGGGTAGTCGTGGAAGTTCGACTGCTGCACCCGCCCGCGGTCCACCGTGATCTGGCCGTAGAGCGCGGCGGTCAGCGCGTAGACCGCGCCGCCTTCCATCTGGGCCCGGACCTGGTCCGGGTTCACCGCGATGCCGCAATCGATGACGCAGACCACGCGGTGCACGCGCACCGCACCGTCCGGGGCGACCGACGCGTCGATCACGTGAGCCGCATAGCTGCCGTAGGAGAACGCCACCGCGATGCCGCGCCCGCGGCCCGCCGGCACCGGTGAGCCCCAGTCGGCGCGGGCCGCGGCCATCTCCAGGACCGCCTTGTGCCGCGGCGATCTGCCGAGGAGCGCGCGGCGGTACTCGAAGGGATCCTTGCCGGCCAGGTGGGCCAGCTCGTCGACGAAGCTCTCGGTGACGAACGCGTTCTGCGACGAGCCGACCGACCGCCAGAACCCGAGCGGCACCCCGAAGTCCTTGTTGACCCACTCCACCTGGAGATTCGGAATGTCGTAGGGCAGGTCGCGCGCGCCCGCCACCGCGGCCGGGTCCACGGTGGTGCCGGCGGGCACGCGGCGCTTCTGGGTGAGGATGCCCGGGCCCACGATGCGGTGCGACCACGCGACCGGCGCGCCGCCGCCGTCGAGCGCCGCGCGAAGGACGTTGTAGGTGGCGGGGCGGTAGAAACCGTGCTGGAGATCGTCCTCGCGCGTCCACATGACCTTCACCGGGGCGCCCACCGCCTTCGCGGTCTCCACCGCGTCCACGATGAAGTCGATTTCTCCCCGTCGCCCGAAGCCGCCGCCCAGCAGCGTGGTGTGGACGGTGACCTTCTCGGGCGGCAGCCCGGTGATCCGCGCAGCCGTCGCCTGCGTACCGCCGGGATTCTGGGTCGGGGCCCACACCACGCAGGCGTCCGGCATGACGTGGGCGGTGGCGTTCATGGGCTCCATGCACGCGTGCTCGAGGAAGGGCACCTCGTAGTCCGTCTCCAGCGTCCTGCCTGCCGCCGCGAGCGCGCGGCCGACGTCGCCATCCTTGCGCGCCACCAGGCCGGGCTGCCGGGAGGCGGCCGCGTACTCGGCGGAGATCCGCGCGCTGCTCAGCTGGGCCAGCGGCCCGAGGTCCCACGCAATCTTGAGCACCCCCCGACCGGCCAGCGCCGCCGGGAACCGGTCGGCGACCACCGCGACCCCGTTGGTGACCGGCACGACGTGCTTGACCCCGGGCACCGCCCGCGCCGCGGCGGCGTCCACGCTCTGGACCTTGCCGCCCGACACCACCGGCGGGCGCTCGATGGACGCGACGAGCATGCCGGGGACCTGCACGTCCATGCCGTAGATCCCGCGCCCGGTGGCCTTCTCGGGCGAATCGAGTCGGTGGAGGTTCTTGCCGATATAGCGGAACCTCTCCGGGGTCTTGAGCGGCGGGTTCTGGGGCACCGGCAGCGACTGGGCGCGGTCCACGAGCCGCCCGTACGGGAGCTGCCGGCCGGTGGGCCGGTGCACGACCACGCCGGGCTCGGTGTCCACCGTCTCCACCGGCACCCCCCACTCCAGCGCGGCGGCCCGCATGAGCATCTCGCGCGCGGCCGCCGCGGACTTCCGCCACATCGCCATGTGATCGCGCACGCCGCGGCTGCCGCCGTAGGCCTGCGACCCGGTGATCGGGTTGGCGTACCGCTTCGGATCGGCGGGGGCCTGCTTGACGCGGATCTTCGTCCAGTCCGCGTCGAGCTCGTCGGCGATGATCATGGTGGTGGTGGTCAGCGAGCCCTGCCCCATCTCGGGCACCGAGTTCGTGATCGTCACGAGACCGTCCCGGTCGATGCTGAGCCACTGGTTGGGGGCGAAGACGCCGGCGGCCTGCGCACGGGCGGCGCCCGGGAGGCGGAAGCCGATGCCGAGCGCGGCCCCGACGGCCGAGCCCCCCTTGAGGAGCGCGCGGCGACCGAACCGGGCGGTCGTCATCGCGCCCGTCCTCTCCCGAGCGCGGCCGCGCGGTGGATCGCGGCGCGGATACGCTGGTACGTCCCGCACCGGCAGATATTGCCCGCCATCGCCGCGTCGATGTCGGCGTCGGTGGGCGAGGCCTTCTGCGCGAGCAGGGCCGCCGCGGACATGATCTGCCCCGACTGGCAGAAGCCGCACTGGGGCACGTCCAGCTCCATCCACGCCCGCTGCACCGGATGCGTGCCCTGCGGCGAGAGACCCTCGATGGTGGTGATCTTCCTGCCCGCGGCCGCCGAGACCGGCGTGACGCAGGAGCGGACGGGCGCGCCGTCCAGGTGCACGGTGCACGCGCCGCAGAGAGCCATGCCACAGCCGTACTTGGTGCCGGTCAGGCGCAGGTCCTCGCGGATCACCCACAGGAGCGGCGAATCCGGGCTGGCGTTCACACGCTGTTGCTTCCCGTTCACGACGAATGTGATCATCGGAGGCCTCCCCGGGAAGACCGGCAACGATAGCGAACGGATCGGAGTGTAGCACCGACTTCGCCCGGCCACTCTGATAGACTCGGCCCCAGTCGATTTCCGGCCGCCCTCTCCCGAGGCCGACCGCACACGCTAAGGAGGAGCGCGATGACGCGGGCGACGGCGGGACTGCTGGTCTGGGTGCTCGCGGCCGGCCTGCTCGTGGGGTGCAGCCGCAGTAAGGAAGATCTCATCCAGAAATCGCGCGGGGTCGGCACGCGCGCGGAGCTCGAGCAGGCGCTGGGCAAACCGAGCGACATCAGCAAGCTGGGCCCGGTGGAGCAGTGGACCTACAAGGCCTCGAACGGCACCGTGGTCTTCCTCATCGTGGGCGACAAGGTCACGCTGCAGGCGACCGGAGGCCCGGCGGACGGCAAGAAAGACCAGAAGTAGGAGGGCTCGATCGTGAGCGACCGCATCCACGACCATCTCACGCAGCGTCTCGACCGCCTGGAACGCGAGAACCGGCGCCTCAAGCTCCTGGGCGCGCTCGCGCTGCTCGGGCTCGCCGCCCTGACCCTGATGGGCCAGACCGCTCCCACCCCCGTGGCCAACACGCTCGAGGCGGAGCGCTTCGTGCTGCGCGACGGCGCGGGCAACGTGCGGGCCAGCCTCGGCCTCCGCCCGGACGGCACCGCCGCGCTGGCGCTGGCCGACGATACGCAGCGGGAGCGCGTGGTGCTGAGCGTCACCGCGCCCGGCCTGGCCGGGCTCGACCTCTCCGACCGGGCCGGGCAGCTCCGCGCCGGCCTGAACGTGCGCGCGGACGGCGCCGCGCAGCTCTCGCTGCTCGACCAGGCCGACCGCCCCCGCGTGGAGCTCAAGTCGCACGGCGACGGTCGCCCGAGCCTGGCCCTGCTCGACCAGAACAGCCGGCCCCGCTCCCTGCTCGCGCTCACCGCGGAGGGCGCCACCGGGCTCACCCTCTACGACCGCAACGGCCGGCGGCGCGGCGCGGTCGGCACGGAGCCGGCGGGGGCCCCCGCGGTCTGGTTCTACGACGCCGAGGGCAACGGCCGCGCG
Source organism: Candidatus Deferrimicrobiaceae bacterium (assembly GCA_035463855.1). Classification (GTDB taxonomy): domain Bacteria; phylum Methylomirabilota; class Methylomirabilia; order Rokubacteriales; family CSP1-6; genus CAMLFJ01. The sequence continues at coordinate 16,170 of DATHSW010000250.1, forward strand.
ATGCTCGGCGTCACCGGCGACGGCCAGCCGACCCTCAATCTTGCCGACGCGGGTGGCAAGGGCCGGCTCTGGCTGCGCGTGAGCGCCGACTTCCAGCTTCCGTTCCTGAGCTTCCACGACCGCGACGGCAAGCAGCGCGTGGCGATACTCCTGCAGCAGGGCGGCGTGCCGAGGCTGGCCCTGGGCGACGCCAGCGAGCGGGTGATCTGGAGGGCTCCCTAGGCCCACATGCCCGGCACCAATGCCCTGGTGCTGGTCGGCCTCCTGTTCTACGTGGTCGCCAGCTTGCTGCTCTGGCGGCTCCTGCTCAAGGAGCCGCCGCCGATGGGACCGCACCGCAGCCGGCCCCGCTGGCCGCTTCGCCTGGCCAAGGCCGTTGCCACCCTGACCGGCGGCGCGGCCGCCGGCGCCGGCTCCGTGCTCGTGATCGCGACCGTCGTCAACGCGGGCCGGCCCGGCACCATGACCACGCAGGCGATGCTCGCGGTCTGGGCGGCCGCCTCGGTGGTCGCGATGCTCTCCATCGGCCGGGCCCCCCTGATCCGGCGGGTCGTGACCCGCACCTGCCTGGCCCTGGGCGTGCAGGGCGTGATCCTGCCGCTCGCCACCCTCGTCTCCTTCGTCGTGGCGGGGACGCGCCTGGCCGGCTCGGCGGGCACCGGGGGCGAGCGCATCGTGGAGGTGCTGGGGGTGCGCCTGGTCGGCAACCTCCCCGCGGTCTGGATCGGGGTCGGCGGGTTCTGCATCGGCCTGGCGCTCGTCGTCGTGGCCGATCGGGCGCGACGCCGCGTGGCCAAGCGGCGCTCCCGCCGCCGCTTCCGCTCCTCGCGCGCGGGCGTCATCTCGGCCCGCGCCCGCCACCGCTGAGCAACTCCTCCTTCATGGCAGCCAGCCGGGAGGGATCGGCGAGCAGGTCCGCCGCGCCGAGGGCCATGAGCTTGGCGCCCGCCAGCAGACCCGCGCGCGCGGACGGCGCCGCCGCGGCGGCGGCGAACTCGCGGGTGTGGAT
>DATHSW010000251.1:0-6244 GCA_035463855.1 Candidatus Deferrimicrobiaceae bacterium
CTGCAGGCGTTCCAGCTCGCGTCGACGCGGGCGGACGCGGTGATCGTCAACGGCGGCCTCGGGCCGACGGTGGACGATCTCTCCCAGGAGATCGCGGCCCAGGCCGCGGGCGTCCCCCTCGTGCTGAACGAGGACTGGCTCCGGCGCATGGAGGACTTCTTCCGGCGCCGCAGCCGGGTGATGCCGCCCAACAATCGCAAGCAGGCCATGCTCCCGACCACCGCCGAGGTCATCGACAACCCGATCGGCACCGCCTGCGGCTTCGCGGTGGACATCGGCCGCGCGCGCTTCTACTTCACGCCGGGCGTCCCGCGCGAGCTACGCCGGATGCTGGAGGAGCAGATCGTTCCGCGCCTGCTCGCCAAGGCCGGCCTGCCGGGCGCCATCTTCCTGAAGCGCTTCCACTCCTACGGCCTCGGGGAGTCGCACGTGGACTCGCTGCTCTCCGGCCTGGAGGCGCTGGTGCCGGACGGCAGCGTGAAGCTCGGCTTCCGCGCCCACTACCCGCAGCTCGAGACCAAGCTGACCGCGCGCGGCCGGGACATGGACGACATCCGCCGCAAGCTCGAGCCGGTGGAGCGCGAGGTGCGCAAGCGCGTCGGCAACTTCATCCTGGCCGAGGACGACCAGACCCTCGAGGGCGTCATCCTGCGGGAGCTCCAGGCCGAGCAGGCCACCCTCTCGCTCGTCGAGACGTTCACGAGCGGGCAGGTGGCGGCGCGACTCGCTCACCTTCCCGGCGCGGACTCGGCCTTCCGCCGCGGCGTGATCGCGCGCGCCCTGCCGGAGGTGTGGGCCGCGGTCGGGCTCCCGGACGTCCCGCCCGACGGCCCGCTCACCCCGGCGGTCGCGGAGACGGTGGCCCGCGCGGCGCGGAGCCAGACCGGCGCCACCCACGCGCTCGCGGTGTTGATCGACCTCGACGACGGGCCCGACCGCATCGAGTTCGGCGGCACCGTCTGTCTCGCCATCGCCACCGAGCGGGACGCGGCCTCACGCAAGGCCCGCATCCTGGGCGGCCGGGACTGGGTCCGCCTGGGCGCGGTCGAGCTGGGGCTCGACTGCCTGCGCCGCTACCTTCAGAAGCTGCCGGTGTACGAGCGGATCGACTTCGAGAAGACGTAGGAGGAGTCGGCCATGAAGACCCCCACGGAGAAAGCGGCCGCCTTCCGGGCGCTGCACGAGCGGCCCGGCGCCTTCATGATCCCGAACCCGTGGGACGCGGGCACCGCGCGGCTGCTCGCGTCGCTCGGTTTCGAGGCGCTCGCCACCACGAGCCTCGGCCTCGCCAACTCGCTCGGGCGCGTGGACGGCACCAACGGGGTGAGCCGGGCCCAGGTGATCGAGAACTGCCGGGTGATCGCGGCGGCCACCGACCTGCCGGTGAACGCCGACCTCGAGAACGGCTACGCCCACGAGCCCCGCGCGGCCGCCGAGATCATCCGGCTCGCGGCCGAGGCCGGCGTGTCGGGCGGCTCGATCGAGGACGCCACCGGAGAGGCCGACGAGCCCATCTACGGCTTCCAGCACGCGGTCGAGCGGGTGCAGGCGGCGGTCGAGGTGGCCCGCGGGCTGCCCGTGCCGTTCCTGCTGACCGCGCGCGCCGAGAACCTCCTGCACGGCCGCCCCGATCTCGACGACACCATCCGCCGCCTGCAGGCCTTCGAGAAGGCGGGCGCCGACGTGCTCTACGCGCCCGGCGTCCGGGACCTCGCCGCCATCCGCACCGTGGTGTCGTCGGTGACGAAGCCGGTCAACGTGGTGATGAGCGCGGCGGATCCGGACCTCACCGTCGAGCAGCTCGCCGCCGCCGGCGTGAAGCGGATCAGCGTGGGCGGCGCGCTCTCGCGCCTGGCCCTGGCCGCCTTCCTCAAGGGCGCCCGCGAGATGGCCGAGCGCGGCGGGTTCACCTGGATGCGCGACACCGTTCCCAGCAAGGAGCTGAAGGCGATCTTCGGGAGGTGGCGGTAGCCCGCCGATGCCCATCACGGTTTCCCGGCTCACCCCCGCCTTCGCGGCGCGCATCGACGGCGCCGACCTCCGCCGGCCGCTCGACGAGCCCACCTGGGCGGCCATCCGCGCCGCCTTCGAGGAGCACTCGGTGCTGCTCTTCCGCGGCGCGGGGCTGGACGACGAGACCCAGGTCGCCTTCAGCCTGCGCTTCGGCGCGCTCGAGGTCACCCGCAGCATGAACCCGGCGGCGGGCACGCTCTTCGCGCGCCAGTCGAACCTCGACATCAAGACCGGGGAGGTCATCCCGGCCGAGGACCGCCGGATGGTCTACCAGCTCGCCAACATGCTCTGGCACAGCGACAGCTCGTTCAAGCCGGTGCCCTCGCTCTGCTCGCTGCTCTCGGGGCGCATCGTGCCGCCGGAGGGCGGCGCCACCGAGTTCGCGAGCGCGCGCGCGGCCTACCCCTCGCTCCCCGAGGCACTGAAGCGGCGGGTGGAGCACGCGGTCGTGGTCCACGATTTCGCCTGGTCGCGCGATCAGGTCCGCCCCGGCTTCTTCACCGCGGAGGAGCGCGCGGTGTACCCGCCGGTGCGCCACCCGCTCGTGCGCGCCAACCCGGTGAACGGCCGCCGCGCCCTGTTCCTGGGCGCGCACGCCTCCCACGTGGAGGGACTGTCGATCGACGAGGGCCGCGCGCTGCTCCGGACCGTGCTCGACCACGTCACCCGACCCGAGTTCGTCTACCGGCACGAGTGGCAGGAGGGCGACCTGGTGGTCTGGGACAACCGCTGCGTGCTCCACCGCGCCACTCCCTTCGACACCACGCGCCACCGGCGGCTCATGCAGCGGACCACCGTCGGCGGCGACCCCGCCGAGCCCCCGGCGCGATGAAGCAGGTCCTGCTCGAGCGCTACGGGGCCCCCGCGGACGCGGTGCGCTGCGTGGAGGTCCCGGACGTGGGCGCGCCCGCGGCGGGCGAGGTCGTCTTCGACGTCCTCGCCTTCCCGATCAATCCGGCCGATCTCTCGATGTGCCGCGGCACCTACCGGCTGCGGCCGGCCCTGCCCGCCGGCATCGGCGCGGAGTGCGTCGGGCGGGTCACCGCGGTGGGCGTCGGGGTCTCGCACGTCCGGCCGGGCGACCACGTCATCAACCTGCAGCGCGAGAACTGGACCCAGCGCCGCCGCGTGAAGGGCGACGACGTCATCCCGGTGCCGGCGGGCCTGGACGGCCTGCAGGCCGCCATGCTCCGCATCAATCCCCCGACCGCGCGCCTGCTGCTCTCCGACGTCGTCGCGCTCGAGCCGGGCGACTGGATCGTCCAGAACGTGGCCAATTCCGCGGTCGGCCGCTTCGTGATCCGCCTGGCGCGGGCGCGCGGGGTGCGCACCGTGAACGTGGTGCGGCGCGCGGCCCTCTTCGACGAGCTCACCGGGCTCGGCGCCGACGCCTGCGTGGTGGACGGCCCGGACCTGGCGCAGGACGTCCGGGCCCGGACCGGGGGCGCCTCCATCCGCCTCGGCCTCGACGCGGTCTCGGGCCGGGCCACCGCGCGGATCTCGGCCTGCGTGGGCGAGGGCGGCGTGGTCTGCAACTACGGCTCGATGAGCGGCGAGGATCCGGTCATGCCGCGCGGCAAGCTGGTCGGCGACGGACAGACCCTGGTCGGCTTCATCCTGGGGCGCGCGCTGGCCCGCCGGTCGCTCGCGGAGATCCGCGCCATCTACGCGGAGCTGGGCGAGCAGGTCCGCCGGGGCCTGCTCACCGCCCCCGTCGAGCGGGTCTACCCGATCGAGGAGATCAAGACCGCGGTCGCGCACGCCGAGCGCGGCGAGCGCGCCGGCAAGATCCTGGTCGCCCCGAACGGTCAGGCGCGCATCAGCGCCGCGTAGGCGTCGAGCTTCGGCAGCACCTCGTCGCGCGGCGCGGCGGGCAGGCCGAAGATGGCGCGCTGCACCCCGGCCGCCGCGAAGGCGTCGAGCGCCTCCCGCCTGGGCGGCGCGAAGAAGATGGACACCGGCGCCGACTTCGGATCCCGGCCGGCCGCCTTCAGCCGCTCGCGCAGCGCGGGGATCTTCGCCACCGGGCTGGTGTGCGGACGCAGGATCGGCATCCAGCCGTCCCCGAACTCGACTATGCGGTCGAAGGTGCGCTGCCCGTCGCCCCCCACGATGATCGGCGGATGCGGCTTCTGCAGAGGCTTGGGATCGGCCCAGATCTTCTCGAAGCGCACGAACTCGCCCTGGTAGCTCGCCTCCCGCTCGGTCCAGATGGTCTTCATCGCGAGCACGCGCTCGCGCAGCAGCCGCCAGCGGCTCTTCCACGCGGTGCCGTGGTTCTCCATCTCCTCGGCGTTCCAGCCGCCGCCGACGCCGAAGAGCACGCGGCCGCCCGAGAGGCGGTCGAGCGTGGCCACCTCCTTGGCGGTCACGATCGGGTCGCGCTCGATCACGAGGCAGATGCCGGTACCGAGCTTGAGGCGCTTCGTGGCGCCGGCGGCGGCCATGAGCGCGATGAACGGATCGTAGGCCGACCAGTAGTCGCGGGACAGCTCGCCCCCGCCCGGCCACGGGCTCCGGCGGCTCGCCGGGATGTGCGTGTGCTCGGGGAACCACACCGATTCGAAGCCGCGCTCCTCGAGGGCGCGCGCCAGCTCGTCCGGGGCGATCGAGTACTCGGTGGGGAACATGACGGCGCCGTAGTCCATGAGAAGCCCTCCTCGGATTGGGCTGGGGGTTCGCGGGGGATTGTACTACCCTGTCCGCCGGACCCGCCATGACCCCTCCTCGGCACGTCATCGTCTGCGGCGCCGGCGTCGTGGGCGCCGCGGTGGCCTGCTTCCTGGCCCGGCGCGGCGTCGCGGTCACCGTGATCGAGCGCACCGGCGTGGCCTGCGCCGCCTCCGGCAAGTCGGGCGGCTTCCTGGCGCTCGACTGGTGCGACAGTGGGCCGGTGGGCCCGCTGGCCCGGCTGAGCTTCGGGCTCCACGCCGAGCTGGCGCGCGAGCTCGGATCGGACTATGGCTATCGTCGGCTGATCGCGGACGGCGCGGCCCGGTCACTGGACCTGCGCCCGTTCGATCCCTCGAGACTGCTATAAGGAGAGCCACCATGGACATCGTCGACTCGCAGGTGCACCTCTGGGCCGCGGAGAGCCCCACCCGGCCGTGGCCGGCCGGCCGCGCCGCGGAAGCGCAGAAGCCCTACCAGATCCTGAAGGAGACGCTGCTCTTCCAGATGGATCTCGCGGGAGTGCGCCGGATGGTGCTGGTGCCGCCCTCGTGGGAAGGCGACCGCAACGACATGGCGCTGGAGGCGGCGCGCAGCTACCCGGATCGCTTCGCGGTCATGGGGCGTCTGGCGCTGCAAGACCCGGCGAGCCGCGGGCTGGTGGCCGACTGGAGGAAGCAGCCCGGCATGCTCGGCATGCGCTTCACCTTCCACAACGAGTACTACCGCCACCTGCTCACCGACGGCTCCGCGGACTGGCTCTGGGCCGCCGCCGAGAAGGCGGGCATCCCGCTGATGGTGCTGGTGCCGGGCGCGCTCGATCACCTCGATCGCATCGCGACCCGGCATCCGGGCCTCAAGCTCGTCATCGACCACGTGGGCATCAGCGTGCGCGGCAAGGCCCCCAAGGTCTTCGAGGAGCTGCCCGCGGTCTGCGCGCTGGCGAAGCACCCGAACGTGGCGGTGAAGGCTTCGGGCATGGTGTCGCTCTCGGCGCAGCCCTACCCGTTTCCGGACCTGCACGACGGCATCCGGCGGCTGGTGGACGCCTTCGGCCCGAAGCGGACGTTCTGGGGCACCGATCTCACCCGCATGCCGTGCACCTACTACGAGTGCATCACGCTCTTCACCCAGCACCTGCCGTGGCTCAAGGGCCAGGATCTGGAGTTCGTGATGGGGCGCGGTGTCTGCGAGTGGCTCGGCTGGCCGCTCACGCGCGCCTGAGGGCCCGCAGCCCGATGCGATTCGGCCTCTTCTTCCAGGCGCCGGAGCGGGCCGGCGAGAGCCACGCGCAGCGCTTCGCCGAGATGCTCGAGCTGGCCGCGCTGGCCGACTCGCTCGGCTTCGACGTGGCCTGGCTGGCCGAGATCCACTTCGGGGCCGCGTTCTCCCTGCTCTCCACCCCGCTGATGGCGGTGCCCGCGATCGCCCAGCGCACCAAGCGCATCCGGGTCGGCACCGCGGTGACCTTGCTGCCGCTGCACCAGCCGCTCGCCTGCGCCGAGCAGGCGGCCACCGCCGACATCCTCTCCGGTGGCCGGCTCGAGTTCGGGGTGGGCCG
>DATHSW010000252.1:0-35786 GCA_035463855.1 Candidatus Deferrimicrobiaceae bacterium
AAAGCGCTCCGGGCGGCTCAGCGCGACCTCGCGCTTCCAGTCCCGGTTGAGGTCGGTGAGGCGCCGCTCGCCGCCGCCGTCCGCGGCGCAGACGAAGACCTCGGCCGGGGAGACCGGGTCGCTGGCCGCGAAGGCGATGGCCTGGCCGTCGCGTGAGACCGAGAAGCCGGTGACCACCCGCTCGCCCGAGACGATCCGCGTGACCGCGCCGCCGCCGAAGGGGACGCGGTAGAGGCCGAGGCTTCCCTGGTCTTCCGCGGCGAACGTGATCGCATCGCCGCCCGGACTCCAGAGCGGGCGCACCCCGAGCGGCGAGCAGGAGCGGTCGAACCCGGCGGTGAGACATCGGGGAGCTCCACCCGCCGCCGGGATCGCGAAGAGCCGCACATTGCTCCCGAACGAGTTGATCTCCGATCGGCCCACGTAGGCGATCGTGTCTCCGGCAGGCGAGAAGGCGGCGAGCCCGGCCGGCCCCGCGGTGGCGGTCAGGCGCCGGGGCGGGCCGCCCTCGGCCGCGACGAGCCAGATGTCCGACGCGTCGTCATGGTCGCGGTCGTCGTGGCGGACCGACGTGAACACGATCGCCCGCCCGTCCGGCGACCACGCGGGATCGGCGTGGTCGTAGTCGCCCTCGGTGAGCTGGCGCGGCTCGCCGCCCCCCTCGGCCACCACGAAGACGTGCGGGCGCCGGTCGTAGGTGAAGCCCTCGCCGTTGAACCGGTACTTCATGGTGGTGATCACGCGCGGCGGCTTCGACTTGCGCTTCTCCTCCTCGGACTCGGGCTCCTGCCAGCCGCCCACACGGGCGACGAAGGTCAGCCGCGTCCCGTCGGGCGACCACTCGGGCGCGCTCACCCCGTTCCGGAGGTCGGTGAGCCGGACGGGCTCGCCGCCCGCCGCCGGCATCACGTAGAGCTGACCCTTCTTCTTGGCCTCCCGCTCGGAGATGAACGCCAGGCGGGAGCCGTCGGGCGACCAGCGGGGCGCGGTGTCCCGTCGGGGCCCGGTCGTGAAGCGGCGGGGTTCCCCGCCGGCCGTGCTCACCACCCAGATGTTCGAGAGGTACTCGTCCTTCTCCTCGGAGAGCGTGGTGACGACGAAGGCCACCGTCCGGCCGTCCGGCGCGATCCGGGGATCGCTGACGAAGCGGATGCGGGTGAGATCCTGCGGGATCATGGCGCGCGGAGCGGGCATGGGGCGCATGATCCGCCAGCGGGCGCGTCTTGACAAGCGGCGAGCCCGGGCCGTATCGTCCGCCTGCCGAAGCGGCTCGCGGTATGTCGCCGCGATCCTTACCTCAAGGGGGAGGTCCACCCATGCGACCGTTCACGCGGACATCGCTCGCGGTCACGCTCGCTCTCGCGCTGGCATCTCCGGTCTTCGCCCAGGCGCCGCCGCCCTGGAAGCAGGGGCAGCCCGCCGAGATGGCCAACTCCCCGCTGGCGCCCATCGCCCAGCCGCCCGCGCCCAAGGCGCCCGGGGAGATCCCGGTGGACAAGATCAAGGTGCCGCGGGGCTTCAAGGTGTCCCTGTGGGCGCACGGGCTCAACAACGCGCGGGCCATGACCTGGGGCGACAAGGGCACGCTGTTCGTCAGCAGCCGCGTGGCCGGCAACGTCTACGCGGTCGTGGACAAGGGCGGCCAGCGCGAGGTCAAGACCATCGCCAAGGGCCTCAACCTGCCCAACGGGGTGGCGTTCAAGAACGGCACGCTCTACATCGCGGAGATCTCCCGGATCACGAAGATGGTGGGGATCGAGGACAAGCTCGACGCTCCGCCCGCGATGGAGGTGGTCTACGACATCCTGCCCCGCGACGTGCCCCACGGCTGGAAGTACCTGGCCTTCGGCCCGGACGGCAAGCTCTACTTCAACATCGGTGCGCCGTGTAACATCTGCGTCCCGCCCGACACCCACGCCAACATCTCGCGCGTGAATCCGGACGGCACCGGGTTCGAGTACGTGGCCCACGGCGTGCGCAACAGCGTGGGGTTCGACTGGCACCCGGTGACCAAGGACCTCTACTTCGCCACCCACGGCCGCGACTGGCTCGGCGAGGACGTGCCGAGCGATCGCTTCGACGTGGCGTCGAAAAAGGGCCTGCACTTCGGCTTCCCCTACTGCCACCAGGGTGACATCCTCGACCCCGACTTCGGCAAGGGGCGCTCCTGCTCGGAGTTCGCGCCCCCGCTGATCAAGACGGGCCCGCACGTGGCCGGCAACGGGGTCGAGTTCTACACCGGCTCGATGTTCCCCGCCGAGTACAAGAACCGCGCGTTCCTCGCCCAGCGCGGCTCCTGGAACCGGACGCAGAAGACCGGCTTCCGGGTGATGATGGTCACGCTCCGGTCCGGGAACGTGCCCAAGTATGAGGTCTTCGCCGAGGGATGGCTCCAGGGCGATCAGGTCTGGGGCCGGCCGGTCTACACGCGACAGATGAAGGACGGCTCGCTCCTGATCGCCGACGACTATGCGGGGGCGATCTACCGGGTCACCTACCAGCCCTGAGACGACCGAGCGTGGTCGCCGGCGTCGCGCTCGCCGTCGCCCTCGTGGCGACGGCGAGCGGGGCCCCAGCGCTCGCCGCGGATTTCGAGGCGGGCCGGCGCAAGGCCGCGTCGTGCGCGGCCTGTCACGGCCGTGACGGCAACGCGACCATCCTCGGCACACCGTCCCTCGCCGGCCAGCCCGCCTTCTTCACCCACTGGCAGCTCATCAAGTACCGGGACGGTCGCCGCAAGGACCCGGTGATGGCCCCCTTCGCGGCGACCCTGAGCGACGCGGACATGGCCGACCTGTCCGCCTACTACGCCGCGCAGCGCCCCACGCGGCGTCCGGCGGTCACCGATCCGGCGCGGGTCGCGGCCGGACGCCAGCTCGCCGACCTCCATCACTGCACCTCCTGTCATCGGCCGGGGCTGGTCGGGCAGGAGCAGGCCGCGCGCCTGGCCGGCCAGGACTTCGACTACCTCCTGCGCTTGCTGCGCGCGTTCAAGGCCCGGACCGCCTCCGATCTCGACGGGACCATGACGGTGGCCACGCAGCCGCTCACCGACGACGACCTCGTGAGCCTGGCCCACTTCATCGCGACGCTCGGCGAGCCCTAGCCCGGACTATTCATGAACGGACAACGCGCGAGTCGGACGGGGCCTGTCGCCGCGGCGCCACCCGTCCGGTCTCGGTCGAGACCGTTCATGAAGAGTCCGGGCGAGGCCCCGCCCGCCGGCCCTCCACGCCCCGGTAGGAGGAAAAAAGGCGATGGGCCAGAATACGGGGTAGGGAGGATCCCCATGAACACCGTGATCGTCTCGTTGCTCGCGCTGCTGCTCGTGGCCCCCGCGGTGGCGCAGGCGCAGGTGCAGGTGCACGTGGACATCGGCTTCCGGCTCCCCGCGCCGCCTCGCCTGGTGGTCGTGCCCACGGTGCCCGCGGTGCGGTACGTGGCCGCGCCCGCCGTACCCGGCAATCTGTTCTTCTACAACGGGCAGTACTGGGTCTTCGCGAGCGGCGGCTGGCACGTGAGCGGTGGCTACAACGGGCCGTGGGTCGTGGTCGCGCCCGAGTTCGTGCCGCGACCGGTGCTGCTGGTGCCGGTGCAGTACTACCACGTCCCGCCCGGTCACTGGAAGAAGTGGGCGAAGCAGCGGCCGCCGCACTGGCAGGAGGACTGGGGGCGCGAGTGGGCCGACAAGCGCGAGTGGAAGTCGCGCGGCCGCGATGACGACGATGACGACCGGGATGGCCGGAGGGGCGAGGGGAAGGGGAAGGGACGGGGGCACGGGCGGGGTCGGTAGCCGCCGCGCCGGGCGCGGGCCACCGCGCCCGGCTTCTATAGATACCAGCGCCGGAAGCTCCGGCGCTCCCGGTCATAGGTGCACGAGCGCGCGGACCGACCCGATGAGCCCGAAGACGGACCCCCCGACATTTCTCCGCCGCAGTCTCCAGCTCGACGGCATCGCGTCCGGGCTCTGCGCCGTCCTGCGGCCGGCCGCCGCGGTGCGGCTCTTCGCGGGGCGGGAACTCGTCGGGCTCACGCGGCCGTCAGGGGCGACGGGGTGACTGCGGCGCCGTACGCCTTCGACACGGATACGCGGGTGGAGGCCGTCGCGGTCCACCGGTTCGCGGCGGTCATCACCGATCGCTGGAACGTGCTGGGCGGGCGCCCCAACGGCGGCTACGTCGTGGGCGTCTGCCTGCAAGCGCTCACCCGGGTCATGCCGCTCCCCGACCCGCTGGTGGTCTCGGCATTCTTCTTGCGACCGACGCTGCCCGGTCCCGCCGAGGTGCGGACGGCCATCGTCCGGAGCGGGCGCCGCGTCTCCACCGGCGAGGCGAGGCTCCACCAGGACGGCAAGGAGACGCTGCGCGTGACCGCGGCCTTTTCGGATCTCCGCCGGGCCGCCGGCCGCACGGTGGTGCTCGGCGACAAGCCCGCCCTGCCGCCGCCGGATCAGGCCATGGACCTGATGGGCGGCCGCGTCATCCCCGAGCTCACGATCAGCCAGCGCGTCGAGTATCGCGTCGCGGCGTGGCCCGGCTGGGCGCGGGGCGAGCCGAGCGGGCGCCCGAGCCAGGAGTTCTGGATGCGGTTCCGCGACGGGCGCGAGCCGGATCTGCTGTCCCTGGCCTCGCTGGTGGACGCGGCCGCGCCGCCCGTGCTCGAGCTCGGCGAGGCCGGCTCTGCGACGGTCGAGCTGACCGTGCACCTGCGAGCCCATCCCGCGCCCGGGTGGCTCGCCTGCCGTGCCGCCACGCGCTTCGTCATCGGCGGCTACCACGAAGAGGACTTCGAGATCTGGGATTCGGCCGGCGCCCTCGTGGCCCAGTCCCGCCAGCTCGCGCTGCTGCCGTAGCGGGCGGCCCCCCCGGTGTCGTCCGGTGTCGTCCCCGCATCGCGATGCTATGATCCGCGCACATGGCGGAGCCGGACGACATCGCGGGACGCATCGTGCTGGTCGTCGACGCGAGCCTGCCCGCCGCGGGGCGGGACGCCTGCGCGGACGCGGCCGCGACGCTCGCCCAGCGCGCCGGGATGCCGGTGACGCTCGCCGCCGTGCCCATCGAGACGCTGGATGCCGTCCAGCCCGTCATCCGCCGGGGTGCGGCCCAGATCCGCGAGCTGACCCCGGCGGATCCCGGTCGCATGTCGTCGGCGCCGTTCGTCTGGCGCCGCGATGGCCGCCCGGACTGGGGCGCGATGTGGACCACCTTCTGCGAGCTGGCGCTCTACGGCGGCCCGCCGCAGCGCGGCGCCGCCCAGGCGCTGCGCGGTCCGGAGGCCGGCGGCGCCGCCTCGTCGCCCGAGATCCTGGCGGAGCTCCAGCGCGGTATCCGGGAGACCACCGGGCTCGACGCGGAGCCCGCCGAGCCGGGGTGGATCGCGATCACGTGCGAGAGCCGCCGGATGGCGGCCTGGCTCTGCGCCACCATCATCCTGGAGAACGTGGACGCCCGCGTCGAGGGCGCCCGCCTGCTGCTGCCCGCCGGGCCCGACTGGGCCCTCGAGGACCAGGTCAAGAGCGTGATCACGGCGGTGGCGAAGACGCACCACTACTGGCGGGAGCATCTGGAGCCGGCCCCGGACCGATGATCCTGATCGCCGGCCTGCCTCAGGTGGCCGATCCCGGCGCGCTGGCGGGCCTCGAGGCGGACGCGGTCGAGCTGACCGCCGAGGAGCGCCGGCGCGCCCGGCGCCGCGTGGTCACCCGCGCCGGCCGGGTCTTCACCCTCGCGCTGCCGGCCGGGGAGGCGCTCATCCCCGGCCGGGTCCTCTACGTGGGCCCGGGCTGGTACGTGACGGTGGAGGCCGCGCCGGAGGCCCTCCTCGCAGTCAGCCCGCGGACGCCGCGAGAGGGGCTCCGCGTGGCGCTGGAGGTCGGCCGCCTACACGCGGCCCTCGCGGTGGCCGGCCGCCGCCTCCTCGTGCCCGACGAGCCGGCCGTCGAGCGGCTGCTGCGGCGCCTGGACGTGCCGTGGGTGCGCACACGCGAGCCGTTCCTGCCGGTGTCGTCCGGCTCACCGCACTGACGGCCTTCGCAGAACGGGCGTGACAAGCGCCCCGGCTTGACCTATGGTGCCCGTGCCGAATCCGGAATGACATTCGGCAGTGTGAATGCGAGCTGCAGGGCGGGGGACCGGGTGGGGGACAGATGAGCCGGGAGCGGACGATCCGGGGGCGTGTCGCGGTGGTCGGGATCGGCGAGACGACCTACTACAGGCACGGGCGCGCGCCCGAGTCCGAGTTCGCGCTGGCGCTCCAGGCCATCCTGCGCGCCTGCGAGGACGCCGGCATCGATCCCCGGCGGGTGGACGGCTTCGCGTCCTACAGCAACGATCGCAACGAGCCCTCGCGACTGGCCGCCGCGCTCGGGCTGCCCGAGCTGCGGTTCTCGAACATGCAGTGGGGCGGGGGCGGCGGCGGGGGCTCGGCCGCGGTGGGCAACGCGGCGGCCGCGGTGGCCGCGGGCTACGCCGACTGCGTGGTGGTCTTCCGCGCGCTCGCCCAGGGGCAGTTCCAGCGCTTCGGCGCCGCCCCGCCGGGCGGCACCGTCACCGGCGAGGCGGCGCTCACCTTCCCGTACGGACTCATCTCGCCGGCCCAGCGCTTCGCGATGCGGGTGATGCGCTTCATGCACGACCACGGGGTGCGCCGGGAGGCGCAGCGGGCGATCGCGCTCGCCTCGTATCATCATGCGCAGGCGAACCCTCGAGCGATCATGCACGGGCGGCCGCTGACCGCGGAGGCCTACGACGCCTCGCGCTGGATCGTCGAGCCGTTTCGCCTCTTCGACTGCTGCATGGAGAACGACGGGGCGGCCGCGCTCGTGCTGGTCCCGGCGGAGCGCGCGCGCGATCTGCGCCGCCCGCCCGCCTACCTGCTGGGCGTCGCCCAGGGCTCCGAGTACCGCAACGCGGCCCGCGGCCACAACGCGCCGACCTACGCGACCTCGAGCTTCACCACGGTGGCGCCGCATCTCTGGGAGACGGCGGGGCTCGGGCCCAAGGACGTCGACGTGGTCCAGAGCTACGAGAACTTCACGGGGGGCGTGCTCATGAGCCTGGTCGAGCACGGCTTCTTCGCGCCCGAGGAGGCGAACGACTTCCTCACGCCGGAGAACCTGATCGCGCCCGGCGGCCGGCTGCCGCTGAACACCAGCGGCGGCAATCTCGCCGAGTGCTACATGCACGGCCTCGAGCTGCAGATCGAGGCGGTGCGCCAGCTCCGCGGCGAATCGTCGAACCAGGTGCCGGACGCCCGCGCGGCCCTCGTCATCTCCGGGCCGATGGTGACGCCGGTCTCCAGCATGCTGCTGGGCACGGAGGCGGTGCGGTGAGCGCGCCCACCTATCTGCCCGCCGGCTTGCCGCGCCCCGTCCCCGAGCCCGACGGGCTCGACCGGCCCTACTGGGAGGGCACCCGCGCGGGGGAGCTGCGGGTGCAGCGGTGCCGCGCCTGCCGCGGGTGGCAGTGGGGGCCCGAGTGGATCTGCCACCGCTGCCTGACCTTCGATCTGGAATGGGTGCCGGTGGCCCCACGGGGCCGCATCTATTCCTGGGAGCGCGCCTGGCATCCGGTGCACCCCGCGTTGAAGGACCACGGGCCGTACATCGTGGTGCTGGTGGAGCTGCCCGAGGCGGGCCGCGTGCGCATGCTCGGCAATCTTCTCGGCGATCCGCGGCAGGACGTCCGGATCGGCGCGCCGATCGAGGCGGTGTTCGAGCCGCACGACGACGCCACGCCGCCGTTCACGCTCGTACAGTGGAGGATCGTCCCATGACTCCGACCGACATCGTCGTCAACGAGCCCAATCTCTGGCGTCTCGACACCCCCGGCCACACCGGCTGGCCGCGCAGCGCCCGCCCCGGGGATCCGCGGAAGTACTTCATGGTCTCCGCGGATTGCCACGCCAACGAGCCCTACGATCTCTGGGCCACCCGGATCGACGAGAAGTACCGGCACCGGGTGCCCAAGGTCATCACCGACGAGAACGGCGTGAAGTGGCGCGTGTCGGAGGGCCATCGCCCGGACCGCCTGCGGACGGACGCGCTCGAGGGCGAGGACGGGCTGCGGCAGCGGGTGGGCGCCGATCCGGTCGAGCGCTTGGCCGACATGGACCGGGACGGCATCGACGTCGAGGTGATCTTTCCCAACAAGGGCCTCGCCATGTGGGCCACGCCCGACTCCGTCTTCGCGATGGCCCAGTGCCGCGTGTACAACGACTGGGCGCACGAGACCTTCGGGCGCTTCCGCGACCGCATGGCGCCCGCGGCGGCGCTGGCCACCGGGGATCTCGAGGGCTCCATCGCGGAGGTGAAGCGCGTCGCCCGGCTCGGCTTCCGCGTGCTCACGCTGCCGTGCAAGCCGATCTGGGGCGGACACGACGTGGATCATCCGAACTACAACCTGCCGATGTTCGACCCGCTCTGGACGGTGATCCAGGACGTGAGCCTGCCCGTGACCTTCCACGTGTCGACCGGGCGCGATCCGCGGGCCGCGCGGGGCAACGGGGGCGCGGTGATCAACTACGTCTCCCACTCGCTGTCGCCCACCATCGAGCCGGTGGCCAACCTCTGCGCCTCCGGCGTCTTCGAGCGCTTCCCGCGCCTGCGCGTCGCCACCATCGAGGCGGGCATCGGCTGGGTGCCGTGGTTCCTGGGCGCCATGGACGAGGCGTACCGCAAGCACCACTTCTGGGTGCGGCCGAAGCTCACGCGGCTGCCCAGCGAGTACTATCGCGAGCACTGCTGGGCCTCGTTCCAGGAGGATCCGGCCGGGCTCGCGCTGGCCGAGCCCATGGGCCTGGCCGACCGCTTCATGTGGGGCAACGACTACCCGCACCACGAGGGCACCTGGCCGCATTCGGCGGAGGCCATCGAGCGCACCATGGGACACCTGTCGGAGTCGGCCCGGGCCAACGTGCTCGGCCTCAACGCGGCGCGCTTCTTCGGCTTCGAAATGCCGGCGGCCCGGGCCGGCCTCGCGTGAGCCCGGCGACGGTCCGCGAGCCGCGCGGGACGGCCGGCGCGCACCGCGCCGCCGCGCGCGTCGTGGACATCCTCGAGCGCGTCGTCGACACCCGTGACGGGCTGGCCCTGCGGGAGCTGAGCGCCCAGCTGGAGGCGCCCAAGAGCAGCCTGCTCCCGCTGCTGCGCACGCTGGCCGCGCGCGGCTACCTGGAGCAGGGCCCGCTCGGCGAGTACCGTCTGGGCCCGAAGGCGCTCGAGCTCGGCATGGGCTCGCCCGCGCATCGCGCGCTGCCCGGGATCGCCCGGCCCGCTTTGCGGGCGCTGATGCGACGCACCGGCGAGACCGTGTTCCTGGGCGCGCTCGGGAGCGACGGGACCGCGGTGGTCTTCGTGGACAAGGTCGAGAGCGAGCAGGTCATCCGCTACACCGCCGGGGTGGGCGACCGGCGGGCGCTGCACGCGACCTCGAGCGGCAAGGTGATCCTCGCGTTCCTGCCCGCCCCGGAGCGGGAGAAGATCCTCCGCGCGCTTCCGCTCAAGCGCTACACCGACCACACCGTGACCAGCCTGCCCGCCCTGCGCGCCGCGCTCGGGGAGGTGCGCCGGACCGGCGTCTGCGTCAACCTGGACGAGCTGGCGGTGGGCGCCGCCGGCATCGCGGCCCCGATCTTCGACCGCGACGGCCGGGTCTCCGCGGCCTGCGCGATCGGGGGGCCCACCGACCGCGTCCGCCCGCGACTCGAGCCGCTGGCCGCGGAGGTGAAGGCCGCCGCCCGCGCGATCTCGGCGCTCCTCGGCCATCGGATCGAGGCGGCGCCCGCTTCTGGAAAGGATCGGGCATGATCACCAAGTTCGCCACCGTCTATCCCGGCCACGTGGATCTGCCCGACATGGGCCAGATGGCCACCCCGGCCAACGAGCGCCGTTACTCGAACGAGCACCTGGCCACCGTCTTCGAGAAGACGGAAGACGTGGCCCGGCTGATGGACGAGTGCGGCTACCACGCGATCTGGCTGGCCGAGCACCACTTCCAGCACGAAGGCTACGAGTGCCTGCCCAACGTCCTGATGGTGGCGGTGCATCTGGCCCACGTGACCCGGCGGATCAAGATCGGCTGCGGCTTCAACATCGCGCCGATGTGGCACCCGCTGCGCCTGGCCGAGGACTTCGCGACCGCCGACATCCTCACCCGCGGTCGCACGATCTTCGGGGTGGGCCGGGGATACCACAGCCGCGAAGTCGAGACCTTCGGCGCGCCGGTCCTGGACGCGGAGGCGAACCGCGAGCTGTTCGAGGAGCAGGTCGAGATCATCCTCAGGGCTTTCGAGCAGGAGTCGTTCGCCCACCGGGGCAAGCACTACACCCTGCCGCCCGCGGTGCCGTACCGCGGCTATGAGCTGCGCGAGATCACGCTGGTGCCGCGCCCGGTCCATCGGCCGGTGGAGTGCTGGCAGCCGATCGTGAGCGCGAAGCCGCGCGCGCTCGACTTCATGGTGCGTCACCGGATCAAGGGCGTGATCGGCGGGGGCGCCGCGACCATGGCGGAGGGGCCGGTGCACGCCTACCGGGAGGCCGCGGCCCGCGCCGGGCGCGAGCTCGCGCTCGGCGAGGACCTGTGTCTGGGTATTTTCTTCCACCTGGCCGAGACGCGGGAGAAGGCGGTGCGCGAGATCACCCCGTACTACGAGGAGCACGTGAAGATGTTCGCGCCGCTCGGCTTCGTGCCCGGCATCACCCCGGCCCAGGTGGAGGCGGCGGCCCGCCGCGGGGGCTGGGACGCGGCGGGCGTGCCCACCGTGGAGCACTACATGAAGACCGGCGCCTGGTTCGCGGGGCCCCCCGAGGAGCTGGTCGCGTACCTCAAGGACCTCGAGGCCCGGTTCCCGGGGCTGCAGCACGTCAACATGAGCATCAGCATGGGCACGCCCAGGCCGGTGATGCTCGAGCAGCTCCGCTGGTTCGCGAAGGAAGTCATGCCGAAGTTCGCCTAGCAAGACCTTCCCGGTTGCTCGCTCGTTCCGGGTAACCGTTACACGGCTCGGGCCGTCCGCACGCGCCAATCAGGCCGCCGAGCGGCGTTCTCCCGTCGCGCGACTCCTTGCACGGAAAATGCTGTGCCCTCCTTCCGAAAGGAGACCCCGGCATGGACGCCATCCAGTTCCTCAAGCAGGAGCATCAGAAGGCCAGGACCGCGTTCGAGAGGCTGCTGGAAGCGCCGCCCTCGGAGCGCGGCGCGGTCTGGACCGAGCTCGGACCCGAGCTCAGGCAGCACGAGAAGATCGAGGAGCAGTGCCTCTACGGACCCATCGCGCGGGACGGGGCGGCGGATCCCGCCCTGTCCGAGTGGGTCTCGGACCGCCATCAGGACGAGGTGCACGAGGTCGAGGGCCTCGTCAGGGAGATGGAGAGTCTCGAGCCCGAGGGCGAGCGCTGGCTCGTCACCGTGCGGCAGATCAAGTCGGCGCTCGAGCATCACATCCGGCGGGAGGAGCAGGACATCTTCCCCCGCGTCTCCCGGCTCTGGGACCGGACCCGCCTCGAGGAAGCCGGTCGCGAGATGCGCGAGAGCAAGGCGGGGAAGGCCGCCCGCCGCGGATGACCCGGACCCCCACGCCCGAAAGGAGGAGCGCGATGGAGCCTCGTGAACGGAAGCAGGACGACGAAGCGCGCGAGATCGACGAGCGCCCCGAGGACCCGGCCCCGGACGAAGAGGAGGGCTTCGACCCCGACGACGATGCCCTCGGCCGCCCCGTGCAGCTCCGGCCATGAAGCCCGACCGGCTCGACGAGCTCCCCCCGCCGGGCGATCAGCCTGGCCGCGCGTCCGGCTGCTCGCGGAGGGCCCGCGTGGGCTGGCCCGCGCGCGACTCGGCGATCCCCGCGAGGACCGCGATCAGCTCGTCGGGATCCACCGGCTTCTCCACGAAGATGTTGAACCCGGCCGCGACGGCGCGCGCGCGATCCTGCACCCGGACGTAGGCGGTGAGGGCGATCGCGGGCGTCTCGCGCCCGCTCTCCCGCTCCATCGCGCGGAGGTTGCGGATCAGGGAATAACCGTCCTCGTCGGGCATCGCCAGATCCGATACGAGCACGTCCGGCCGGATCCAGCGCAGCAGGCCGAGGGCCTCCGTCGCGGAGGCGGCGGTGCGGACCGCCGCGCCCGCCTCGGTCAGCACCAGCGTGAGCACGTCGAGGGCGTCCCGGTCGTCGTCCACCACCAGGATCTGCATCCCCTGCAGGGCGGGCGGGGATCCGCCCGCGGCGGCGGGGCCGGGCCGGGCGCCCTCGCCGCTCTCGGCCAGGGGTAGCCGCACGATGAACGCGGTGCCGTAGCCCTCGCCCGCGCTCTCGGCCGCGACGGTCCCGTCGTGCAGCTCGACGAGGTGACGGGCGATGGCCAGCCCCAGCCCCAGCCCCCCGTGGCGCCGCGTGATGGTCGAGTCGGCCTGGCGGAAGCGGTCGAAGATGAAGGGGAGGAACTCGGCTGCGACGCCCTCGCCGGTGTCCCTGACCGTGATCTGCGCCCGTCCGTCGGCCCGCTCGAGCCGCACGTCCACGCGCCCGCCGGGGCTGGTGAACTTGATCGCGTTCGCGAGCAGGTTCCAGACCACCTGCTGCAGGCGGCTCGCGTCGCCCTGCAGGCGCCGGGCCGAAGGGTCGAGGATCACCCCGAGCTGGATGGCCTTGGCCTCCGCGGTGAGCCGCACCGAGTCGATGGCGGCGTTGATCACGACGGCCAGATCCACCGGGCCGCGGTTGAGGCGCAGGTTCCCCGCGATCACCCGCGAGGCGTCGAGAATGTCCTCGATGAGCTGAGCCTGGGTCTGCGCATTGCGCTCGATCACCTCGAGCGCCCGGGCCACCGTGGCCTCGTCGGGCTTGCCCGCGCGGAGGACATGCGACCAGCCGAGGATCGCGTTCAGCGGCGTCCGCAGCTCGTGCGAGACGGTGGCGAGGAACTCGTCCTTCATGCGGTTTGCGCGCTCGGCCTCTGCGCGGGCGGTGTGCTCGCGGGCCAGCGACTGCCGGCGGTCCTCCAGCTCTTGCTGGAGGCGCTGGTGCAGGCGGGCGCTCTCGATCGAGTCGGCCGCGATCCGCGCGTAGAGGTCCATGAGGCGCATCTCCCGGTCCGACGGGCGGTGCGGCTGCACGAACAGTAAGGACAGCACGCCGATGATGTCGCCGCGGTGGCTGATCAAGGGGGTGCTGTGGCACGCGCGGACGCCGGCTCGCCGGGCCGCCTGCCGATAGGGCGCGAAGATCGGATCCACCTCGACGTCCTCCACCACCACCCGCCGCCGCTCCGTGCAGGCGGTGCCGCAGGCGCCGCCGCCCGGCGATCCGGCCTCGACCTGCCGGAGGAACTCGTCGTCGAATCCGGCGTGCACGCCGAGCCGGAGGCCCGGCTCCTCCGGGGCGCAGAGGGAGAGCAGGCCGAGCCGGGTGCCCTGCACGGCCATCGCCGCGTCCAGGACCTCGCGCAGCACCGATTCGAGGTCGAGGAGACTGGTCAGGCGCACGCTGGTCTCGTGGAGACGGCGAAGATCCTCGACCTGGAGCTGCAGCTCGCCGAGGCGCTCGCGGGTGTCCGCGTCGGGGAACGGGCTCCCGGCGGGAACGATGCGGGAGTGGCGGGCGCAGACCTCCACGATCGCGGGTGCGAGCCCGCGCCCATCGCGCGGGTCGAGGCGGTACGCGCAGAAGAGGCGGAACTCGCGGGTCTTCTGCAGCTCGTTCCAGAGCTCCTCGAGGCGCACGGCCGCCGCGATGTGCCCGCGCGCGAACAGCAGGCCGACCATCTCGCCGAAGACGCGCCGGGGGCGGTCCCCGCCGGCCGCGCCGTCCATGACGCCCCCGATCACCGTGAAGAGCCGGTCCGCGTCCGGCACCCCCTCGACGAGAATCCGCGACAGCGTCTCGGCCGCGTCGAGGGTGACGTAGGCGCCGGAAGCCCGCGCCGCATCCACGTCGACGCCCGCGAAGCGGAGCCGCCGGTCGAGCTCTCCTCGATGCTCGCGGGTCGCGATGACGACGCCGGCCTCCCCGGCGGCGAGGCCGCCGCCGATGAAGGCCCCGAGGGAGTCGAGGAGCCGGGCGTCGTCCTCGTAGAACTGGACGAGATGCTCGGACCTCGCTGGCGCGACCATGGCAGGGATCAACGGGGCAACCCGCGTGCCATGCGGGGCCCGACGGCCGGTGGGCGCGAACCCCCCGCCGTTGCGGCCGTATCGCGGGCTCGGCGCCGGTCGCTCGTCCCGCCACCCGCGGCGCGGGTAGTTTCTTCCCGGTCAGACCTACCCGCTCAGCGGTCGGCCGCCGCGACGGGAAGCCCGCCGCGGTGGGCTGCCCCGCAAGGCTTACCGGGAACGACGGGCCGGGCGCGTGACTCCTGCCACGCCGGGCGCGACGATCACCGCCAGCCCGAGCAGCACCAGCGCCATGCCGGCCAGGCGCAGCGGGCCGAAGCGCTCGCCGAACGCGAGGGCGGAGGCGTAGGCCGCGACGAACGGGATCAGGAGCGCGAACGGCGCGACGGTGGCCGCGGGGTGGCGGCGCAGCAGGCCGCCCCAGATCGCGTAGGCGGCGACGGTGGCGATCAGACCGAGGTACAGCGCGGCGCCGACGCCGAGCCACGAGGCGGCGACGAGCGACGCGGCGAGCGCGCGCGGACCGTCGAGGGCCAGGGACAGCGTGAGCGACGGCAGCGGTGGGATCACGCTGAGCCATACCATGAGGCGCAGCATGTCCACCGGGGGCACCCGCTTGACCAGCACGTTGCCCACGCCCCAGCTCACCGCCGACAGCGAGGTGAGGACGAGGCCCGCGACCGTCAGATCCCGGCCGACGGTGGCCGCGATCAACGCGAGCCCCGCGAAGGCGACCGCGGTGCCGGCCCACTCGCGGCGGCGGGGGCGCTCGCCCAGGGCCACCGCGGCGAAGAGGATCGTGAAGAGCGCCTGGGTCTGGACCACGATCGAGGCCAGGCCGGGGGGCATCCCGGTGGCGATGCCGAAGAACTGCAGGAGGAACTGGCCCGTGAACAGGGTAAGGCCGATCGGAACCAGGATCCGCCACCGAATCGGCGGGCGCGGCAGGACGAGGGCGGGGGCGGCGGCGATCAGGAAGCGCAGCGCGGTGAGCTGCGGCGGCGAGAAGTCGTCGAGGGCCCACCGGGTGGCGACGAAGGCGAGGCCCCAGATCACCACCACGAGCAGGACCAGCGCGAGATGCGCCACGGGCATGACGCTCGACGATAGCACCGCCCGCGGGACGCGGGCGTCCGATGGACAAGTCCCGCTCCCGGAGCGTAGACTCCGGGCGGCTCATCATCTCCGTCCCGGGAGGCGGCCCTCATGGCAGAGCTGAGTCTCAAGATCGATCATGCGCGGTACATCCTCACCCTCGATCGCCAGCGCCGTATCATCCAGGACGGGGCCATCCTCGTCGAGGGCGGGCGCATCAGCCGGGTGGGCAAGGCGGCGGAGCTCCAGGACGCGCGGACCGACCGTGTCATCGACGGGCGCTACCTGGTGATCACGCCCGGCTTCTTCAACGGCCACATGCACATCAGCTACGCGCACCCGGTGCGCGGCATCTTTCCGGACGAGCAGGCGAGCCCGCTGGTGCACGTCTTCAACCTGCAGTCGGCGATGACCGAAGAGGAGGAGTACCACGCCACCCTGCTCGGCCTGGTCGAGCTGGTCCGCAACGGGACCGTGTGCTTCCTCGATCCGGGGAGCACGAAGTTCCCGGACGCCTGCCTGCAGGCCTACGAGGACTCGGGCATCCGCGTCGTCCTCGGGGAAGCGGTGACCGACCAGGACGCGCCGTGGAAGCTGCCGCGCTATCCAACCGCGGAGGCGGTGGCCCGCACCACCTCGTTCCTCGAGAAGTGGAACGGCCGCCTCGACGGCCGGGTCCGGGCCTGGGCGATGCCGTTCTCCCACGAGACCTGCAGCGCCGGGTTGCTGCAGGCGCTCAAGCGCGTGGTGGACGAGCACCGCACCGGCCTCACCCTGCACCACAACAGCGGGACCAAGGCGCGGCAGGACTCGGTGGCCCGCCACGGCTACAGCCCCACCGCCTACCTCGAGTCGATCGGGGTCATGGGCCCGAACGTCCTGCTCGCCCACTGCCTGGGCCTCGACGAGGCGGAGCTCGACGCGATCGCGCGCACCGGCACCGCGGTCGCGATGTGCCCGGTCACCGCGGCCAAGGGCGGTCGCGGGGTGCCCGAGCACGGGCGCATGCCCGAGCTTCTGGCCCGCGGGGTGAAGATCGCGCTCGGCTGCGACTCGCCCAACAACTCGAACCATCTCGACATCGTGCGGACGATGAACATGGCGGCCATCCAGTACAAGGACGCGCGCCAGGACACCCGCCAGGTCCCCGCCGAGGCCGCCCTCGAGATGGCCACGCGGCACGGCGCCGAGGCCATGGGGCTGGGCGACGAGCTGGGCTCGATCGAGGTCGGCAAGAAGGCCGATCTCGTCGCCTTCGACACCCTGCGGCCGGAGTGGCAGGCGCTCTGGAACCCGGTCAACAACCTGGTCTACAACGCGGACGGCCGCAGCGTGCACACCGTGGTGATCGACGGGCGGGTGGTGGTGGACGCCTACCGGCAGACCTTCGTGGACGAGCCGCGCCTCTTCGCCCGGGTGCAGGAGATCGGCGAGCGGCTGCAGGCCCGCACCGGCGTCACGTTTCCGCGCTCACGCTGGCCGATCAGCTGACGGAGGGCGGGGGAATGGCGCGACGGCGGAGCCCGGGGAGCAGCGGCTGGCTGGAGCAGGCGGCGCGGGCGGTCACCGCCTGGACGGGAAGCTCGCAGGCCTTCGCGTGCGCGGTCCTGGTCATCATCGGCTGGGCGTTGCTGGGTCCGGTGTTCGGCTTCTCGGATACCTGGCAGCTCGTGATCAATACCGGCACCACCATCGTCACCTTCCTCATGGTGTTCCTGATCCAGCGCTCCCAGAACAAGGACTCCCAGGCGCTCCATCTCAAGCTCAACGAGATCGTGGCGGTGCTGCAGGGCGCGAGCAACCGGCTGATCAACGTCGAGGACCTCACCGAGAGCGAGGTCCAGACGCTGCACCGGCACTATCAGAAGCTCGTCGAGCTGGCCCGGAAGGAGCGCACGCTCACCGAGTCGCACTCGATCGAGGAAGCCGAGACCCGCGCGGCTGCCAAAAAGCGCGAGCGCTGACGTTTCCCAGCAGTCCTGGCGCGGCCCGGCCGCGGTAAGCGGTTGATCTTTCTGCGCTGAGCCCGTGGTGCAGTTCTTGCACCGGAAAGCCCCGCCGACCCGACCGGCCGGCCATTCGCGGTACCGAGAGGAGGCGACCCAGTGTCCGAATCGCGCATTCTCGTGGTCGAGGACGAGACGAACGTCCGCGAGCTGGAAGCGGAGATCTTGCGGGAGGAGTGGGAGCACGTGGATACCGCGGTGGACGGCACCGACGCGCTGCGGCTCCTGGCCGAACACGTGTACGCGGCGATCGTGAGCGATCTCGCGATGCCGAGGCTCGACGGGCGGGGACTCTATCACGAGGTCGAGCGCCGCTGGCCGGCCGCCCAGAGCCGGCTCGTCTTCGTCACCGGCTACGCGGAGGCGGAGGAGTACGACGAGTTCCTGCGTCAGAGCGGCGTGCCGGTGCTCGCCAAGCCCTTCACCATCGCGGACCTGGTCGGCGCGGTGCAGCGCGCCTTCTCGCCGGCCTGAGCGGAGGCGCGCGGTGCCCCGGATCATCGATCCGTCCGCGCAGCGCTATCGGGACCTGGTGGAGCAGAGCCGCGGGCTGATCTGCACCCACGATCTCGCCGGCGTCCTGCTCTCGGTGAATCGCGCCGCCGCCGATCGCCTGGGCTACGCGCCCGAGGATCTGGTGGGCCGGAGCCTGGGCGACCTCCTCGCTCCCGCCGTGCGCCATCTCTTCCCCCAGTACCTCGATCGGATCCAACGGACCTCTTCCGACGAGGGGCTCGTGGTCGTGGTCACGCGCGCGGGGGAGGAGCGCATCTGGATCTACAGCAACGCGCGCGGCGGTGAGCCCGGCGGCGCGGAATACGTGCTCGGGCACGCCCACGACATCACCGACATCAAGCGGTCGGACGCCCGGGCCGGCGAGGCGGAGGCCCTGCGCTCCGTCGGCCAGCTCGCGCTCGCGACCGCGCACGAGATCAACAACCCGCTCACCGTCATCATCGCGAGCCTGCAGCTGATGATCGCGCGGGGGCAGGTGGGCGCCGACGCGGCCGCCTACGTGCAGCGCGCGATCCGATCGGCCGAGCAGATCCGCGACACCGTCCGGAACATGTCCCGCATCACCCGGCTCGAGCTGTCCCGCCAGGCCCCGCACCTTCCCCCGGTGCTCGATCTCGGCAAGTCCAGCACGCCGCCCGCCTGACCCCGCCTACCGCGCCAGGAGCAGGCAGGCCGCGCCCAGGCCGGCGGCGAGCGCGGCGGTGAGCCGGCGGGCGAGGTCGGGCTCGCCGAAGAGCGCGCGGCCCAGCAGCACCGCCAGCACCGCCGACATGCGGCGGATCGCGTTGACGTACGCCGCCGGCGCCATCGTCAGGGCGTGGGTCTGCATGCCGGTGCCGGTGACGCCCAGCAGTCCGTGACTCACGAGGGTGATCAGGTTGCGCGGCGCGAAGCTCGCGCGGAGCCCGCGCGGGTTGGTCACCAGCACGATCAGGGCGGTGAGCGTCGCGCTCGCGCCGTGCGAGGACACCAGGTAGCTCGGGGGGCCCAGGGCGAGCGCGGCCCAGCGGTCCACCGCGGCGAGGAAGCCCAGCAGGAACGCGGCGCCGAGCGCGTCGAGGGCATCGGAGCGCGCGAACAGGACGCGAAGCCGGCCGATCGGACCCGCGGCGCCGGCCCCGCCGGAGAGACTGGCGGTGCCGGTGAGGGACAGGGCCAGGCCGACCCAGCCCAGCGCGCTCGGCAGCCCGCCGGAGAGCACCGCGTCCGGCAAGATGGTGAAGATCGGGCTCAGGGCCAGGATCGGCCCGACGATCGAGATGTCGCCCCGCGCGCTCGCCCGCGCGAGCAACCCGCTCATCCCGAGCACCAGGATGGAGGAGGCGGCGATGGCGGGCCAGGCGGCGCCGGGTGGGACGAACGCGTGCCCCGAGGCCAGGAAAAAGACGATCCACGCCGCGCAGGCCACCGCCTGGGTCCACGCGACGACCACCAGCGGAGGAATGTCCCGCGCGCGGCCCTTGACGACGGCGAACTGCGCGGCCTGGGTGAGGGCCGCGCCGAGCGACAGCCCGAACCAGATCAGGCGAGAACCACGAGGGTGGCCGGCCGAGCGCTCATCGAGAGTCTGTCCCCCCGAGACCGTAGCCGAGGACTCGACGGCGGGTCAATCGGGTAGGCGATGCCGGGTGGCGCCACGGCTCGGGCGGGCGGCGGGCTCGCTCTCTTGACGTGCCCGCCCGCGGCCCCTAATGTGGCGCGGGGAGGAGCATCCATGGCGCGCGCATCCTTCGGGCTGATCCTGGCGAATCGGGCGGTGGTGCTGGGCGCGATCCAGGCGCGCGATCTGATCGAGCTGTCGCAGCAGGCCGAGGCCTCCGGCGTCTTCGACGCCCTCTGGGTCGGCGACAGCCTGCTCGCCAAGCCGCGGCTCGAGGCGGTGGCGCTCCTCTCCGCGCTGGCCGGCGCGACCTCGCGGCTCAAGCTCGCGGTCGGCTGCCTCGCCACCTTCGTGCATCGCCACCCGCTGCTCTTCGCCCAGCAATGGGCGAGCCTCGACGTGCTCTCGGGCGGGCGCGCGTGGCTGGCGGTCTGCCTGGGCGGGCCCGACGAGCAGAGCGCGGCGCAGGCGCTCGAGCACAAGGTGATGGGGGTCCGCTCGAGCGAGCGCGTCGGCCGCATGGAGGAGGGCATCCAGATCCTCCGGAAGGTCTTCACCGGCGAGAAGGTCTCCCACCAGGGCCAGTTCTACCAGTTCGAGGGCGTGAAGATCGAGCCGCGGCCGGTGCAGCAGCCCTGCCCGATCTGGATCGCGAGCAATCCCACCGGCCTCACCTGGAAGGGCGGAGGGAGCGCCTCCGATCAGGCGGTGGAGCGCGGCTTCCGCCGGGTGGCCCGCTTCGCGGACGGCTGGATGACCAACAAGGTGAGCCCGGCCCAGTTCCGCGAGCAGTGGGCCCGCATCGCGCAGATGGCGCGGGAGGAGGGCCGTAATCCGGACGCCCTCGGCAGCGCGCTCTACCACAACATCAACATCAACGAGGACCGGCAGCAGGCGCTCGAGGAGAGCAAGGCCTTCCTCGACACCTACTACACGTCCAAGTTCTCGCCCGCCTTCGTGGAGGGCTGGACGGTCGCCGGGAGCCCGGCCCAGTGCATCGCGGAGCTGCGCGAGTACGTCGCGGCGGGGCTCACCCACATCTCGCTGCGGCTCACGTCGTGGGACCAGCGCGGCCAGCTCACGCGCTTCCTGACCGAGGTGGCCCCCGCGCTCGCGGGCGGCCGCTGACCCCACCGCTATTTGCCGGTCAGGTCCAGCACCATGGCCGCGTGATCGCTCGCCGGGCGTCCGGTGAGGCGGGCGCGCCGGCCCCAGTCGTAGCGGAAGCCCCGCAGGCGCGGCCGGAGCGCGCCGTTCAGGAAGGCCTGATCGATCCGGAAGCCGTTGCCGCCGTTCGGGGAGTACCAGGTGTAGGCCCGCGCGGTCCCGCGCAGGTGGCGGAAGGCGTCGGTCCAGCCCGCCTCGTCGAGCCCCCGCATCCAGCCGTCCTCGATCCGGTTGAACGCGGGCGCTTCCTCGTCGAGGCCGATCCGGCCGGAGTTCGTGTCGCCGACCAGGAGGGCAGGGGTGGCCCAGCGCCGGCGGGCGGTGGCCAGCACCGCGTCCAGGTAGGGATACTTGCGGCCGCCGGCCCGGTTGGGCGCGTGCATGATGCCGAGCGCGAGCGGCCGGGGCGCCAGGACGCGGGCCAGCAGCCAGCGGCACGGCTCCGCCGGTGCGGTGGCCAGACGCAGGCGCCGCAGCGGCCAGCGCGAGGCCAGCAGCAGCCCGTTGACCCAGGGCCGGGCCGGATCCGCGGTGGTCCACTGGTAGGGCAGCCCCAGCCCGGCCAGCTCCCGCGCGAGATCGCCGCTGGGCGGCGTGCCCCGGAACTCGGCCAGGGCGACGGTGTCCGCCGCCCACGCGTCGATCTGCCGCGCGATGGCGGCGGTCCGGGCCCCGCCGCCCGCGCGGATGTTCCAGAAGACGACGCGCATCGGCCGCCTCCGACCCTACGCCCGCCGCGGCGCTACTTGTCGAGCCAGACTTCCTGCAGCCGGCAGCAGTTGTAGGTGACCTGGTTCGGGATCAGGTTCTTCACGTACGGGTAGTGCGCGAACCGGTCGGTGCGCCAGCCCATGGTCGGCCGGGCCGCGTCCTCCTCGAGCTTCTTCTGGAGCTGCCAGACGAGCGCGAGCCGCTTCTTCTGGTCGATCTCCTGCGACTGCTGGTCGATGAGCCGGGTCACTTCCTCGCTGCAGTAGTCGCCGTAGTTGCGGGGCGAGCCGCACGCGTAGTTCTCGTAGAAGTTCGCGTCGGGATCGTCCACGCCGAGCCCGGTGAGGTTGGCGCCGATGTGGAACTCCCGGCGGGTCACCATCGGATGCCACTGCGCGGTGTCGATCTGCTTGAGCGTCGCCTCCACTCCGACCTGCTTGAGGTCGCTGATCACGAAGCCCGAGAAGTCGAGATAGATCGCGATGGCGCGCGTGACGACGTCGAGCTTGAGCGGGTTGCCGGGCCCGTAGCCCGCCTCGGCCAGTAGCTTCTTGGCCATCGCGCGCCCG
Source organism: Candidatus Deferrimicrobiaceae bacterium (assembly GCA_035463855.1). GTDB lineage: Bacteria > Methylomirabilota > Methylomirabilia > Rokubacteriales > CSP1-6 > CAMLFJ01. Next base: position 21,776 of record DATHSW010000252.1, read on the forward strand.
TCCGCCACCGCGCCGTAGCCCGGGAGCTGGGTGAGGTCCTTCTCGAGCAGGCCCCAGACGCCCCACGGCCTGGGGGCGAGCGAGGCGCCGACGACGGCGGCGCCGCGGTGCACGGTCTCGGTGTAGGCTCGCCGGTTGATCGCGAAGCTCAGGGCGCGCCGGACCTTGACGTTGTCGAAGGGCGGCTTCTTGGTGTTCAGCAGGAGGTTCTCGCTGACGTTGCTCGCGGTCTCGGTGAAGACCATGCTCGGCACCGCGCCCTTGAGCTGCTCGGCGATGGAAAGCGTGGTCTCGCCGGGATAGGCCACGTCGATCTGGTTGGCCTGGAGCGCGGCCACGCGGGTGCCGCGCTCGACGATCACGGTATAGCGCACCCCGTCCAGATAGGGCCGCCCCTTGACGAAGTAGTCCGGGTTGCGCACCAGCTCGACCGACTGCCCGCGCTTCCATTCCTTGAACTTGAACGGGCCGGTGCCGATGCAGCGCGAGCGGTGCTCGGGGATCGGCACGTGGGCCGGGATCACCGGGGAGTAGCCGGAGGCGAGCATGGCCACCAGCGAGGGCTGCGGGCGCTTGAGGCGGAACACCACCGTGTGCGGGTCCGGCGCCTCCACCGCTTCCACGTTCGCGTACCACTCTTTCCTCGGATTGATCCGGAGCTTCGCGGGGGCGTCGGGGGCTTCCCGCACCACGTCGAAGGTGAACTTGACGTCCTTCGAGGTGAAGGGCTTGCCGTCGTGCCAGCGGACGTCCTTCTTGAGGAAGAAGACGAGGTTGCGGTAGTTGTCCTGCCACGACCACTTCTCGGCCAGCTCGGGGACGATCGTCTCCATGCGGCCGAGCCGCTTGGTCTGGTCGTAGATGACGAGGTTGCTGTAGCAGGGCATGGACGGCCACGTGACCGAGTTCGTCGCGGTCTCGTGGATCGAGAAGCCCTGGGGCAGGTCCTCGCGCAGCACGAGGCGGAGGGTGCCGCCCGGCTTGCCCTCGCGCGCGGCGGCCGCCGGGGCCTGCGCGGCCGCGGGGACCGCCGCGAGGCCGGAGAGGATCAGGAGGAGTGCGAGGACACGCGCGGCGTTGGGCATGATCGGGTCTCCTTCGAGGTCACCCCTCTTCCGGACCGCTCCCCCTGCCCTCGTCCCCCGGGCGGGGGAGAGGGTGGAGGGGGGACGCGGGGTGAGGGATCAGACGGTGACGGGACGGTAGACCGGGGTGCGCCACTCGGGGGAGCGCCGGTCGGTGCCCCGCACCACGTTCATGTAGGCGGTGAGCAGCCGCTGGGTGATGGGGCCGACGCCCCCGTCGCCGAGCGGGAAGCGGTCGACCGACAGGATCGGGGTGATCTCGTAGCCGCTGCCGCAGAAGAAGGCTTCGTCGGCCACGTACAGCTCGGTGCGGGCGATGTCGCGCTCCACCACTTCCATGCCCAGCGCGGGGGCGATCCCGTCGATCAGGGTGGTGCGCGTGATGGATTCCAGGATGTCGCTGGTGATGGGCGGCGTCACGAGCTGGCCCCGGCGCACCATGAAGAAGGTCGCGCCCGAGCCCTCCGCCACCGTGCCCTGCTGGTTCAGGAAGATCGGGGCGTCGTAGCCGTCGGCCTTGGCCTGGAGCGTGGCGAGCCGCCCGTTCTGGTAGTTGGCGCCGCACTTGAGCCGGATCGGGATCGCGTTGTCGCTGGTCCGCTGCCACGAGGTGATGCAGCAGCGGAGCCCGTTGCCCTCGGCGATGCGGCCGCGGCGGCGCGGATTGATGTAGAGCCCGGTCGGGCTGGTGGCGTCGAGCCCGGCCCCGCCCACGTAGGCGACCAGGTGCATGTGGACGTCCTCGCGGATCTCGTTGCCGCGGAGCACGTCCCGCACCGCCTCGTAGACGTCCATGTCGCTGTACGGGATCGTGAAGCGCATCATCTTCATGGACTCGCGGAATCGCGCGAAGTGCTCGGCCAGCCGGAAGCAGTAGAGCTCCCCCTCGGCCTCGTTCCAGTAGGCGCGCAGTCCCTCGAAGACGTTCGACGCGTAGAACACGGCGGCGCTGTTGACGGGCAGAACGGCCTCGGCCTGGGAGACCAGCCGGCCGTTCATCCAGATCCTGAGCTCTTTCATCGCGTTGGATTCCTCCGTTGTCGGCGCCCCCGCGCTGCGGCGCGTGACCGCAGAGAGGATATCATCGTTGGCCGCCCAGGTGGGAGAGCAGCCATCGCGTGACCGCCTCCGGGTCCTAGTCGGTGCCGCGGGCTCCCCCAGGACCCAGAGGTGCTCGGCCACCGCGGCCGGGGGGCACGCCCTGCTCGGTCAGCCGGGCTCGGAGCCGGCGCGCCCCGCCTCCGGGAGTCGGGGGCCGGTGGACCAGCCGCTTCACCCTTCCACTTCCGTCCACACGGTGAACTTGGTCAGCGTGGTGCTGCCGAAGGAGGTGGTGAGGGCCACGTCCACCGCGTCGCGGCCGCGGCCCATCAGCACGCGGCCGATGCGGGGGTGGTTGTGCCGGGCGTCCAGCGTGTGCCAGCCGTCACCCAGATAGACCTCGAGCCAGGCCGAGAAGTCCATGGGATTCGGATCCCGCGGCACGCCGATGTCGCCCAGGTACCCGGTGGCGTAGCGGGCCGGGATGTTCAGCGCGCGCAGGAACGTGATGGCCAGGTGCTGGAAGTCCCGGCAGACGCCCTGACGCTCGGTGAAGACGTCGAAGGCGGTCTTGGTGGGCCGGGAATACTGATAGCCGAAGGTCACGTTCCTGTGCACCCAGTCCACCACCGCCCGGACGCGCTCCCAGGACTCGGGCGTCGAGCCGAAGAGATCCCAGGCGACGGCCGACATGCGGTCGACCTCGCAGTACCGGCTCGCGAGCAGGTAGCGCCAGCTCTCCGGGGGCAGCTCCGCCACCGGCCGGAGTGGCAACCCTTCGATGGTCGGCTCGGGCTGGCCGGAGTCCTCCACGACGTTGTCGTAGCGGAGTCGCAGCGAGCCCGGGGGCGCCGCGATGCGGGCGGCCCGGTTGCCGAACCAGTCCACGAAGCTCTCGACCCGGACCACCGGCTCCACCACGATGCCCTCGGGCTGCCGGAGGGCCGGCGCCACCTCCGGCCGGACATAGAGCATGAGGAGCATCGGCGTGGGCCGGGGCACCTCGAAGACGAGCTCGTGGCCGATGCGGATGCGCACATGGTCACGGTAGCCCGCGGGGGTATGGCGGTCAATCGGATCACCGGCGCTTCTGGTAACATAGCTCCCCGCATGACCTACTGTGTCGGCATCTGGACGAAATACGGGCTCGTCATGGCCTCGGACTCCCGCACCAACGCGGGCCACGACCAGGTCAACGTCGCGCGCAAGATGCACACCTTCGTCCAGCCGGGCGAGCGCGTGTTCATCCTGCTCAGCAGCGGCAGCCTCTCCTGTACGCAGTCCATCATCACCCTGCTCCAGCGCGACTTTGACCAGGGCAAGGGCCTGGCCCAGGCCCCGTCCCTCTACGACGCGGCCCGCATCATCGGCGAGCAGGTGCGCCGGGTCTCCGACATGGACCGGGACGCCCTCGAGCGCGACGACTTCAAGTTCAACGTCAACCTCGTGCTGGGCGGGCAGGTGCGGGGCGAGTCGCCGGGGCTCTTCATCATCTACCCGCAGGGCAACCCGCTCCAGGCGAGCGTGGATTCGCCGTACCTGCAGATCGGTGAGACCAAGTACGGGCGCCCCATCCTCGACCGGGGCATCCGCTTCGAGCGCACGACGCTGGAGGAAGCGGCCAAGTACGCGCTGCTCTCGCTGGACTCGACGATGCGCTCGAACGTGACGGTGGGCCCCCCGATCGACCTGCTCGCCTACGGGGTGGACGAGCTCGAGATCACCCGGCTCCGCCGGTTCCCCGCGAGCGATCCGGACCTCATCAAGATCGGCATGCGCTGGGAGCAGGCCCTCCGCCAGGCGGTGGGGCGGCTCCCCCAGATCCGCTTCCGCGCCCGGCGACCGCTCGAGCCCTCCCAGCTGCCCCCCGCGGAGAGTATCGAGCTGGTCGAGCCGGGCTCGGGAGAGCCGGCGGGCGCCGAGCTGCAGCCGCAGGCCAAGCCTCCATCATCCTGAACGAGAAGGAGCGAGCGATGCGCATCTACTACGACATCCGCCTGAGCGACCGGAGCATCACGAAGCGCGAGCTGGAGGGCGAGGCGATCGTGAAGGCCGGCCGGTACTTCATCGCCAAGACCCTGCTCGAGCTGGGCGCGGCCACCGTGGACCCGCTCTCCCCGGCCAACCCGCTCATCTTCTCGGCGGGGCCCTTCGCGGGGACGAGCTTCTCCAACGCCAACCGCACCAGCGTGGGCTGCAAGAGCCCGCTCACCGGCGGCGTCAAGGAGGCCAACGGGGGCGGTAGCTTCAGCTACGGGCTGGGCCAGCAGAAGATCGCCGGCTTCACCCTGCTCGACGCCTCGCCGGACTGGGTGGTGATCCATTTCAAGAAGGACGGCACCATCGAGTTCGACGACGCCCGGCCGTACCTGGGCAAGGGCAACTACGAGGCCCAGAACATGCTGCACGCCAAGTACGGCAAGAAGGTGACGATCGGGCTGTGCGGGCCGGTGGGGGAGTACCAGGGTCTGATCGCGGGCATCTCCTTCAGCGACAAGGATGGCCGGCCCGCCCGACTCTCCGCCCGGGGCGGCGTGGGCGCGGTGATGGGATCGAAGAAGGTCAAGGCCATCGTGGTGGACCTCGACAAGATCCCGCCGTTCTCCGACCCGAAGAAGGTCAACGCGGCCATCAAGGACTACGCCAAGATGCTCCAGGCCGACTCGCTGGTGACCAACTTCTACGCCAAGATCGGCACCATGGGGATGGCGGATCTGCAGAACACCCTGGGCGGCCTGCCGGTCCGCAACTTCAGCGCGGGCCAGCAGGTGGACGTCTCCAAGGGCGAGAAGTTCAAGATGGGCGGGGAGTACATCAGCCAGCTCAACGTCTCGCGCGGGGGCGAGCACACCCACGCCTGCATGCCGGGCTGCGTGATCCAGTGCAGCAACATCTACGCGGACAAGGACGGCAAGGAAGTGGTCTCGCCGGTCGAGTACGAGACGCTCGGGCTGCTCGGCACCAACTGCGGCCTCTCCGATCCCGACGACCTCGCCCAGATGAACTACATCGCCAACGACCTGGGGGTGGACACCATCGAGGTCGGGGCGATGATCGCGGTGCTGATGGAGGCGGGGCTCGCTCCCTTCGGCGACGTGAAGTTCATGGCGGAGTGCCTGGCCGAGATCCGCAAGGGCACCGAGAAGGGCCGCCTCTGGGCCCAGGGCACCGCACGCGTGGGCGAGCACTACCAGGTCAAGCGCGTGCCGGTCATCAAGAAGCAGGCGATCAGCGCCTACGACCCGCGGGTCGTGGAGGCCACCGGCATCACCATGATGGCCACCGCCCAGGGCGCCGATCACACCGCGGGCAACCTGCCGCGGCTGAAGACCCGCGAGATGGAGACGCCCGCGATCGTGGAGCAGAGCGTGGCGCACCAGGCGCGGGTGGCCGCCAACGACTCGCTCGGCCTCTGCATCTTCGGTATGAGCGTGACCAACCCCAACATCGAGTGGCTGGCCAACGCCATCAACGCGGCCCACGGCACCGGCCTCACCAAGGACTTCTTCGAGGCGCTCGGCCGCCAGACCCTGAAGCTCGAGCACGAGTTCAACAAGCGCGCCGGCTTCACCGCCAAGGACGACGAGCTGCCCGCGTTCTTCTATGCGGAGGCGCTGCCCCCGACCAATCACGTGGCGCGCTTCCACGCCTCCGACGTGCAGGGTATGTACGAGCGCCTGCCCGCCTAGCCACGCGGCGCGAACAGGCCCATGCGATGAGCGAGCTCGAGCGGCTCTCAGGCTGGGTCGGGCCGGCCGGGGCCTGATGCGCATCCGCGAGCTGCGGGCCGACCACTACCGCATCCCCCTTCCGGTGGCGCTCTCCGACAGCACCCACGGCGTGCTCGAGGGCTTCGAGCTGATCACGGTGCGGCTCCGTGACGAGGAGGGCGCCGAGGGCGTCGGCTACACCTACACGGTGGGCACGGGCGGGGCGGCGGTGCACGCGGTGCTCGCGCGCGACCTGGCCCCGCGGCTGGCCGGGTGCGAGGCGGAGCGCATCGAGGAGCGGTGGAAGGCGATGTGGTGGGCGCTCCACTACGGCGGGCGCGGCGGCGCGCAGGGGTTCGCCATCTCGGCGGTGGATATCGCGCTCTGGGACCTGCGCGCGCGACGGCAGGGCGCGCCGCTCTGGCGCGTGCTGGGCGGCTTCGACCCCCGCGTGCCCTGCTACGCGGGTGGGATCGACCTCGAGCTCCCGCTCGACGCCCTGCTGCGCCAGACCGACGACAACCTGGCTCGCGGCTTCCGCGCGGTCAAGATGAAGGTCGGCCGCGCCTCGCTCCGCGAGGACGTCGAGCGGGTACGCGCCATGCGTGCGCACCTCGGTCTCGAGTTTCCCTTGATGGTGGACGCCAACATGCGCTGGAGCGCCGACGAGGCCATCCGTGCCGCCCGCGCGCTCCGGGATCTCAACCCGGTCTGGCTCGAAGAGCCCACGATCCCCGACGACGTCCCCGGCCACGTCCGCATCGTTCGAGAGGGCGGCCTCCCGATCGCGGCCGGCGAGAACCTCCACACCCTCTACGAGTTCCGCGCCCTGATCGCGGCCGGCGGCGTGACGTTCCCCGAACCCGACGTCACCAACTGCGGCGGCGTCACCACCTTCATGAAGATCTGCCACCTCGCCGAGGCCTTCAACCTGCCGGTCACCTCCCACGGCGCCCACGACATCACGGTCCACCTGCTCGCCGCCGTCCCGAATCGCTCGTATCTGGAAGCCCACGGGTTCGGCCTCGACCGCTACATCGCCCATCCCCTCCGCCTCGAGGACGGCCGCGCCATCGCCCCCGACCGCCCCGGCCACGGCATCGAGTTCGACTGGAGCGGGTTGGACAAGCTGCGCGCCTGACCGGCGGCCGCCAGCCGGGCGGGCGGGGGCAGGGGGTCTCTAACCACGACCCGCTGCCTCGTCGTCCGGCGCCGGGGAGTTCCCAATCCGGGAAGGAGAGATTCCTGGCTTCCGTCGGCGGGGAACGGGTTAACCGACCCCCTGCCCCCGCCCGCCCGGCTGGCGGCCGCCGGTCAGCAGATCAGCGCTCGCGCTGTTGGAGCGCGGGGCGGACCTCTTCCGCGATGATGTCGATCGTGTCGAGGATGGCGGGGTAGGTGCTGTAGCTGACTTCGAGCGCGACGTGCTCGCAGCCGGCGGACTGGTACTGGCGGAGCTCGCGGACGATGCTGGTGAGCGGGCCGCGGAGGACGTGGCGGGCGCCGAGCAGGGCCGAGTCGACCGCGGGGCGGTGGATGCCGTCGATGAGGATGGGGATGCGGAGGCTGAGCTGCGGCTCGCCCTCGCGCTTGGCGTCCTTCCAGTGGTTGGCGACGGCGAGGGCGCCGGCCCGGAAGGTCGACGGCGGCATCCCGGAGGCGTGCCAGCCGTCGCCGAGGCGGGCGGCGCGACGCATCGCCGCGTCGGACGCGCCGCCGACGAGGATCGGCGGGCGCGGTTTCTGCAGCGGCATGGGCGAGGCCTTGAGCCCCGCGAGATTGTAGCTCGCGGTCTTCAGCTCGGGGTACTCCTGGGTCCACACCGCGCGAAAGAGCTCGATGGCCTCATCGGTGCGGCGGCCGCGCTCGCGGAAGGGGACGCCCAGGGCCTCGAACTCGCCCTCGACCCAGCCCACCGCCACGCCCACGATGAGCCGGCCGCCGGAGAGCACGTCCACGCTGGCCAGCAGCTTCGCCACCGGCAGGGGAGACCGGTACGGCAGCACGATCACGCTGGTACCGAGGGCGATACGCTCGGTGACGCCGGCCAGCCACGGGAGCACCGCGAGCGGGTCCAGCATGTCGCTGCGGTAGATGAGTGCGATATCGCGGGGCAGGATGACGTGGTCGGTGACCCAGATGGAGTCGAGGCCGACTTCCTCGGCGCGGGACGCGAGCTGGACGAGGCGCGAGGGCTCGATGGGCCGTCCATAGTGTGGCAGGCAGATGCCGAGCTTCACGCGTGGAGCCTACCACGACCGGGGCGCCCTAGCGGGTCAGCGAATCGGGCGCCCGGCCCGCCATCGTGGCCGGATCGGGCCGGGCGGGTGGGGCGGGCTTCGGCAGGTTGCGCTCGATCAGCCGCCAGTGTCGCACCGCGAGCAGGCAGCGCGTGAACGCGCGCTCGCCGCGCGAGTCGTTGGGGGAGCGCTCGATGTCCACGCGCCCGGTCCGGAGATCCACGTCGAGCACCCGTGCCTCGAAGGTCGGCGAGGTGCGGCGGGCGTAGCTCACGCACGTGCTGACGTCCTCCCGCGACTGCTCCGCGTAGTCGGGCGGCCACGCAAAACCGCTGCATAGCAGAACCGTGCAGGTCAGAACGATGGCCCTGGTCATGGCTGGCTCACCCCCCCCGAACGCCGGAAGGAGCAAGAGGCACGCCAGAGTCGACGATCGGAGAATCAGCGACTTAAGCCGATGGCGTGTCGGCGGTGTCGCGTCAGCCGGAAAACAGGCGCGAACTTTCTGCCTGTCAGCCCTCGAGTCGGGGCGGCTCGGGGAACTGCTGGTCCACCAAGCGGTGGTTCCGCAACCCGATCGCCTCCCGCTGGATGATCAGCGTCCGCCGGGAATCGAGCGCTCGCGTCCGCGCCTCACGGTAGCGCTCGCGCGCGAGGTCCCGCGCCGGCCCCTCCGGCGCGCGCCCCACCGCTTCGTGGAGCTCCGCGGCGAGCCGCAGGGCGGCCTCCAGCCGCTCGCCGGCCCGCCCCAGGGTGGCCGCCTTCTCGGCGAGGATCTCCTTCTCGGTCCGCTGGAGCGCTTCCTCCCTGGAATTCATACAGGGCCCTCGACGACGCCCGCCGCGATCAGCTCCGCGATGCGCTCGTCCTTGTAGCCGAGCAGATCCCGGAGGACGCGGCGGGTGTGCTGGCCGACGTGATAGGCGGCCGGAGCCCGCGGGTGGGTGGGCCGCCCGTCGAGGTGGTAGGGGCTGGCGGTCACCCGCAGGTCGGCTCGGGCCGGGTGAGGCAGCACCGGGAAGAAGCCGCGGGCGGCCAGGTGCTCGCTGGCGATGACCTCGGCCGGTCGCAGCACCGGAGCGCAGGGGATGCGGGCCTCGCTCAGCACCGCGAGCGCCGCGTCGGCGCTGGCGAAGGTGTCGAGCCACCCGGTGATCACGTCGCGCAGCTCCCGCCAGTGCCGCCGGCGTGTCAGCGCGGTGGCAAAGCGCGGATCCTGGGCCAGCTCCGGCCGCTTCATGATCCCGAGCAGTCGTTCCCAGAGGCGCGGCGCGCCGACGATCTGCATGGCCATGTAGCGGTCGCGGATCTTGTGCACGATCATGCCTGGGCGCGGGTTGCCGTGCTCCTCGCCGCCGTTGAGCACGGAAGCGTAGGTCACGCTGTCGGCGCCCACCAGGGCCTCGAGCATCGAGACGTCGAGATGGGCGCCCTGCCCGGTACGGGCGCGGCGCCAGAGCGCGGCCATGATGACGCCCATCGCGTGGGCGGCGGCGAGCACGTCCGCGGCCTGGAGGTTGGAGGCCCGCGGGGCCGCCTCGTCACCCTGCTCCAGCGCCATCATCCCGGAGACCGCATTGATGATGTGGGCGAAGGCCGGGCGCTCCCGCCAGGGCCCGGTCTGCCCGAAGCCGGAGATCGAGCAGTAGACGATATCGGGCTTCGCGGCGCGTACCGCGTCGTAGGCCAGCCCGAGCTTGCCCGCCACGCCGGGCGCGAAGTTCTCGATGAACACGTCGGCGTGACGCGCGAGCCCCAGCACCACCTCGCGGCCCTCGGGGCGGCTCAGGTCCACCGCCACGCTCTCCTTGCCCGCGTTCACGCGCGCGAAGTAGGTGGACTGGTCGTCGCGCCCGGCCTCGATCTGGTGGGGGTTGCGGCGCATCTCGTCGCCCTCGATCGGGCGCTCGATCTTGATGACGCGCGCGCCCAGGTCGGAGAGCAGGCGCGTGCAGTAGGGGCCGGCGAGGACGCGGGTGAGGTCCACCACGAGCAGGCCGTGGAGCGGAAGGGAGTCGTCGGACACGGGTCAGTCGGGCCGCTGATCGACGTCGGAGCGAGTGAACCCGATGAACAGCAGCACGGTGAAGTCGTCGTACTTCGCGCGCCCGACGCCCGGGGCGGGGGCATCCAGCACCGTGTCGCCCTTGCTGTCGAAGGCCCACAGGCGCAGCTCGGCCTGCCCGCGATTGCGCACCCACTTGAAGAAGGCCACCTCGGGGATGGGCAGGTTCACCACCGGCGCCTGGAAAGCGGGCACGCCGATCAGGGTCTGGTCGCGGTCGGTGCCGTACACCGACACGAACATCTTGAGCTTCATCGAAGGGGCATCGCCGACGACGCGCACGCCGTGAACCTTCATCCAGGTGGTGATGAAGTCCTTGACGAAGGCGTCGTTGCCCGCGTGGACGGTGACCTCCAGGCCGACCGGCACGCCGCGGAGGCGGGCGAGATCGAGTTCGCCGAGCGCGCGCTCGAGCGAGCGGACCAGGAGCTGCTGGGTGATTCCGGTCGGCGCGGTGGTGCCGATGGAGCTGGCGAGGGCGCAGCCGCCCAGCAGCGCGGCGAGCAGCGCCGCGATCGCAGTGCGGGCGAGGAGGGGCATCGAGGCGCGCCGGATCCTCAGGCCGATTGCGCGAGCCCCGCCGGGCACGCGATCCCGGTCCCGCCGATACCGCAATACCCCCAGGGGTTCTTGGCCAGGTACTGCTGGTGATAGTCCTCCGCGTAGTAGTACTCGGGGGCCTGCCGGATCTCGGTCGTGATCGGCCCGTAGCCCGCCTTCTCGAGCACCGCCTGGTACGCCTTGCGCGAGGCCTCCGCCGCCTCCTGCTGGGCGGGGCCGTCGCAATAGACGGCCGAGCGGTACTGGGTGCCCACGTCATTGCCCTGCCGCATGCCCTGGGTCGGATCGTGGTTCTCCCAGAACACGCGCAGCAGGCTCTCGTAGGACACCTTGGCCGGATCGAAGACCACCAGCACCACCTCGGCGTGGCCGGTCCCGCCACTGCAGACCTCTTCGTACGTCGGGTTGGGCGTGTAGCCGCCCGCGTAGCCCACCGAGGTCGAGTAGACGCCGGGCACCTCCCAGAACTTGCGCTCCGCGCCCCAGAAGCAGCCCATGCCGAAGACGGCGCGCTCCATGCCCTCCGGGAAGGGGGGCTCCAGACGGGCGCCGCTCACGAAGTGGGCGTCGGGCACCGGCATGCGCTCGGGGCGGCCGGGGAGCGCCTCGGATGCTCCGGGCATGCCGCGCTTCCGCAAACCGAACATGGGCTGGTCCTCCTTCCGGTAGAGCCTACCTCAGGGCCGGCGCCGAGGCTACTCTGCTATGCTCGCGGGGTGGGGATCCAGGCCGTCATCTTCGACATGGACGGGGTGCTCGTGGACTCGGAGCCCTTCGGCTTCGAGGCGTTGCGCCGCGTGATGGCCCGCTACGGGCTCGGCTACTCGGAGGAGGAGAACGCGGAGTTCCTGGGGCGCACCACGCTCGAGTCCTGCCGCACTCTCCGGGCCCGCCACGCGCTGCCGGATGCGGCAGAAGCGCTGGCCGACTTCTACATCCAGGAGATGCTCGAGCAGATCGGGAAGGGCCCGATTCCGATGCCCGGGGTGCCCGAGGTACTGCTGCGGCTGCGGGCCGCGGGGTACCCGCTGGCCCTGGCCTCGTCCGCCGAGCTGCGCGTGATCCACGCCAACCTCACCGCGCTCGCCCTCGCCCCGCTCTTCGAGGCCGTCGTCTCCGGCACCCAGGTGGCGCGCGGCAAGCCCGCTCCCGACGTGTTCGTGGCCGCGGCCGAGCGCCTGGCCGTCGCGCCGGAGGGCTGCCTGGTCGTCGAGGACTCGCGCAACGGTCTCCTGGCGGCCAAGGCCGCGGGCATGCGCTGCGCGATCGTGCCCTGCGCCCACACCCGCCACCAGGACTTCCGCGAGGCGGACCACCACCTCGCCGCCCTCCCCGACCTTCTCACGCTGCTCTAGCGATACCCGCCCAGGGCGCTTCGCGCGGGATCGCGGCGCTGCGGGCGGCGCCGGCCGCGCCCCCCGGCGACAGGACCCGCAGCGCCGCGCCTCTCGCGAGAGCGCCGATCGCGCGCTAGATCTGCTTCCAGAGGAACGCGGCGCGACCCATCCGCCGCTCGATGGCCGCGAGGTGGCGGCGGTAGGCCGCGCTGCCGGCGCCGGGATGCCAGGCGGCCGGGTGGGGTAGCGCGGCGGCAAGCTGGGCCGCCTCGCCCTCGTCGAGATCGGCGGGCGCCTTGCCGAAGTAGCGCCGGCTCGCTGCGCCGACCCCGTAGACGCCGGGCCCGAACTCGGCCACGTTGAGGTAGAGCTCGAGGATCCGCCGCTTGGAGAGCGCGCGCTCGAGGTGCCAGGTCAGCAGGGCCTCCCGCGCCTTGCGCAGGGGGCTGCGCGAGGGGGAGAGCCAGAGATTCTTCGCGAGCTGCTGGGTGATGGTGGACGCCCCGCGCGGCAGCTCGCGGTCCCGCACCGCGTCCTCGAGCGCGTCCTGGATCTCGGCGAGGGCGAAGCCACGGTGGGAGAAGAAGCCGATATCCTCGGCCACCAGCACCGCGCGCTTGAGCGCGGGCGAGATCGCGGGGTAGGGCGTCCACGCCCACGCGACCCGGTCGGGGCGGCCCGCCGCGCGCTGCTGGGCGCGGTAGCGCTCGATGAAGGCGGTGGTGGCGGGCCGCTCGGTGGCCAGCCGTCCGACATCCGGCCAGGTCCAGATCTCGACACCGATCCAGATCGCCGCCGCCAGCAGCACCAGCGCGGCCAGCCGGCCCGCCCAGCCCCGTCGCCTACGCATGGCCCATGGTATCGTGATGCCCCCATGGACGGCCTCAAGGCGCGCATCGCGGAGTCGGTGGACCGGCTGGGCGACGAGCTGACCGCGCTGTCGGGACGGATTCACGCGCACCCCGAGCTGGCCTTCGAGGAGCGGCGCGCCTGCGGCTGGATCGCCGAGTTCCTCGCCAAGTGCGGCTTCCGCGTGGAGACCGGCGTGGGCGGCGTCGAGACCGCGTTCCGGGCGACCTTCGAGACCGGCCCCGGTCCGACGCTGGCCATCCTCTGCGAGTACGACGCGCTGCCCGGCATCGGCCACGCCTGCGGCCACAACGTCATCGCGGCCGCGGGCGCCGGCGCGGGCGCGGCGCTCATGGCGGCGCGCGACCGCCTCCCTCCCGGCCGTATCCAGGTGATCGGCACGCCTGCCGAGGAGCGGGGCGGGGGCAAGGGCGTGCTGGTGGACGCGGGCGTCTTCGAGGGCGTGGACGGGGCCATGATGATCCACGGCTTCGACCGCACCCTGCTCCACCAGGATCTGCTGGGGGTCGTGCGGGTGACGTTCGAGTGGGCGGGCCGGGCCGCGCACGCCTCGGTGGATCCGTGGGAGGGCGTGAACGCGCTCGACGCCTGCGTCGGGACCTTCAACGCGGTGGCCATGCTGCGCCAGCAGATGCGGCCCGACTGTCGCATCCACGGCATCCTCGCGGAAGGCGGCGCCGCCGCCAACGTGATCCCGGAGCGCGCGGTCGCCGACTTCAACGTGCGCGGGCCGAGCCTCGAGGCGATGTGGGCGCTCTATCGGCGCGTGGTGGCGGCAGCGGAGGGCGCGGCCGCCGCCACCGCCACCCGCCTCACCCTCACGCAGCACCCGGATGTCTACGAGCCGCTCAAGCGCAACCAGGCGCTGAACGACGTCTTCGCGGGCAACCTGGCCGCGGTCGGGCTGGTCGAGGGCCCGGCCGCGCCGGACCGCATCGCCTCCTCGGACATCGGCAACGTGAGCCAGGTGACGCCGACCATCCACGCCTGGGTGGCCATCGCCCCGCTCGGCACCGCGATCCACACCCGCGAGTTCGCCGCCGCCGCGGCGGCGCCGTCCGCGCGCGCGGGTCTGCTGGCGGGCGCCAAGCTCATGGCCCTC
>DATHSW010000253.1:0-8936 GCA_035463855.1 Candidatus Deferrimicrobiaceae bacterium
CCCGGTGGATGTACTCGTCGGGCATGCCCGGCACGTCGAAGTTCACCACGTGGCTGAGCGCGTCGATGTCGATGCCGCGGGCCGCGATGTCGGTGGCCACCAGCACCTGGAAGCGCCCGTCCTTGAAGCCGGCCAACGCCTGCGTCCGCTGCGCCTGGCTGCGGTTGCCGTGGATGCGGTCGGCCTTGACCCCGTGCCGGGCCAGGTAGTCGGCCAGCCGGTTCGCCCGGTGCTTGGTGCGCGTGAAGGCGAGCACGCTGCGCGTGCCGGGCTGCTTGAGCAGCTCGATGAGCAGCGCCGACTTCAGCTCCTGCGGCACCGGGTACACGGTGTGGGTGATGCCCACCGCGGGCGCGGACGGCCGCTCGATCTGGATGGCGACCGGATCGTGGAGGATCTGCTTCGCGAGCGCCGCGATGGGGCCGGGCATGGTCGCGGAGAGCAGCAGGGTCTGCCGGCGCGCGGGGAGCTGCTTCAGGATGCGCTGGATGTCCGGCAGGAAGCCCATGTCCAGCATGCGGTCGGCCTCGTCCAGCACCAGCACCTGGAGGCCGTCGAGCTTGGTATAGGGCATGCGCATGTGATCGAGCAGCCGGCCGGGCGTGGCGACGAGGATGTCCACGCCGCGCCGGAGCGCCGACTCCTGCGGGCCCATGCCCACGCCGCCGAAGATCGCCGCGCCGCTCACCCGCGTGTGGCGGGCGAGCTGGCCGCGGTGCTCGTCGATCTGGGCCGCGAGCTCGCGGGTGGGGGCGATGATCAAGGCGCGCGTGGTGCCGCGGGGCAGCCCGATCAGCCGCTGGAGAATGGGCAGCAGGAACGCCGCGGTCTTGCCGCTGCCGGTCATGGCGCAGGCGAGCACGTCGCGCCCGGCCATGGCGGGGGGAATGGCGTCACGCTGGATGGGGGTCGGGGCCTGGAAGCCCAGGGCCGCGACGCCACGGAGCAGATCGGGGTGAAGCTGGAATTCGGAGAACGACATGGAGCGAGTGACCTCTTGCGGGCACAGCCGGGCCCGTACAGTCTTCCGCGGATGTCTTGGCGCGCCCCACGATGCGGAAGAGGACGGGAAACGCGGTCTGCGATGGTGCAGTGGTTACAGCATACACGCGGCCGGCGGCGGGCGCGAAGAAATAACGCCGAGCGTTACTCCGGCCGCTGGGCCATCCGCTCCGCGATCTCCGCCTCGAAGAGCTGGAGCGTGAGCGGGCAGGGGGGCTCGTTGGTGTCGATGTGCTGGCACTCCGTCTCGCTGCAGCGGACGAAGAGCTTGCCGTGGCCGCCGAGCGACTGGCGACGGCGCAGCGAGATGGAAACGGTCTCCGAGACGACGCTGCAGTTGAACGATTTCGTGGGGGTCCGGGGCACGGGGTTCCTTTTCTCCCGGTCGTTGCGACCGAGGCCTCCAGTATACACGGTCTCGACGGGCCGCTACGCCCCGAGATAGGCGCGCTGCACGCGCGGGTCGGCGAGCAGGGCGGCGTGGGTGCCCTCGAGGGCGACCCGCCCCGTCTCCAGCACGTAGCCGCGGTCGCAGAGCTCGAGCGCCTCGACCACCCGCTGCTCCACCAGAAGGATCGTCAGGTTGCTCGCGCGGCGGATGCGGTCGATGGTCTCGAAGATCTGCTCGACGATGCGCGGGGCCAGGCCCTGCGAGGGCTCGTCGAGCAGCAGCAGCTCGGGCGCGGCCATGAGCCCGCGCCCGAGGGCCAGCATCTGCTGCTCGCCGCCCGACAGCGAGCCGGCGGCCTGCTGGCGCCGCTCCTGGAGCACCGGGAACAGGGTCATCACCGACTCGAGCCCCTCCGCTCGCCGGCCGCGCGCGGCCCGGCGGTAGGACCCGAGCTCGAGGTTCTCCATCACGGTGAGCGACGGGAAGATCCGCCGGCCCTCGGGCACGTGCGCGATGCCGAGGGCGGCGCGCTGATGCGGCGGCAGCGGGGTGAGGTCACGCCCGCGGTACTCGAGGCGCCCGCCGCCCACCCGGGCCGAGCCCGAGATGGCCTTGAGCAGCGTGGTCTTGCCCGCGCCGTTCGGGCCCACGATGGCCACGAACTCGCCCTCGTTGACCTCGAGCGAGACGTCCTCGAGGGCGCGGAGACCGCCGTAGGAGACGCTAAGGCCGGAGAGTCGCAGCATGGTTCGGAGCGTGGCGGGCGAGCCAGCGCTTGCCCAGATAGGCCTCGATCACGGCCGGGTTGCGGGTGACCTCGCCCGGCGCGCCCTCGGCCAGCCGGCGGCCGTGGTCCAGCACCACCAGCCGGTCGGCGAGCTTCACGAGGGCCTGGATGGTGTGCTCGATGATGACGACGGTCACGCCGGCGGCCCGGGTGCGCCGGATCATCACCGCCATCAGCTCCACGCCGTCGGCGGAGAGGCCGGCGAGCGGCTCGTCGAGCAGCACGAGCCGGGGCGACGTGGCGAGGCCGCGCGCCAGCTCCATCAGCCGCAGCTCGAGCGTGGTGAGGCCGGCGGGCAGGGTGTCTGCCTGCCCGGCGAGGCCCACCTGGCCCAGCGAGGCGCGCGCGCGCTCCCGCGCGGCGGCCGGCGCGGCGCCGTGGGCGAAGGCGCCCACCAGGACGTTCTCGAGCACGGTGAGGTGCGGGAAGAAGCGCACCACCTGGAAGGTGCGGCCGATGCCGCGCCGGCACACCACGTGGGGCTGCAGGCCGGTGATGGGCGCGCCGCTCCAGCGGACCTCGCCGCGGTCGGGCAGCAGGAAGCCGTTCAGCACGTTGAAGAGCGTGGTCTTCCCCGCGCCGTTCGGGCCGATGATCCCGAGGATCTCGCCCTCGCGCACGTCGAAGCTCACCTCGGAGAGCGCCTGCAGGCCGATGAACGCCTTGCTGATCCCGCGGACTTCGAGCAGGACCGGCCCCGGCGGGGCGGGCGCGGTCACGGGGGCCTCCGCGGTCCCGGGCGCGGTGGCCAGCGGGGTCGCGCGCGCGACGGACGCGGGCCGCCGGCGCAGGCGCCAGAACAGGCCCTCGGGCGCCCACATCATGATCGCCATCAGGGTCGCGCCGTAGACCACGCCCTGGATGCCGGGGAAGCGGTCGCCCGCGGTGGTGTCGAGGATCTCGCTGATCGGGATCATGATGGCGGCCCCGATGACCGGTCCCCAGAGCGTGCCCACCCCGCCCACCAGGCAGACCGTGAGGGTCTGCACGATCGCGATCACGCCGAAGACGCCGTCCGGGGTGACGACGAAAAGGATGGCGTGGGCGTAGATCGCGCCCGCGAGGGCGGCGGGCGCCGCGCTCAGCACGTAGGCGGCCATCTTGCAGCGGAAGGCGTCCACCCCCATGGCCTCGGCGGCCTGCTCGTTCTCCTTGATCGCGCGCAGCGAGTAGCCGAGGCGCGAGGTCTCGATCAGGCGCGAGAGCACGAGGGTGGCGGCCAGCAGCGCCAGGGCCAGCAGGTCGAAGGTCCGCGGCTCCTCGAACTGCATGAACAGCACCGGATGGTCGCGCACCATCGGGATCGCGACTTCCTGGTAGCCGAGGAAGTCCATCAGGATCCTGAAGATCAGGGGATACGCCAGCGTGGCGAGCCCGAAGTAGATGCCGGCCAGCCGGAAGGTGGGCGCGCCGATGAGCACCGCGGCGAGCACCGCCACCCCGGCGCCGCCCAGCATGCCGAGCCACGGGGTGAGATGGAGCTTGGCGGCCAGCAGCACGGTGACGTAGGCCCCGATGCCGAAGAAGGCCTGGTGGCCGAACGAGATCTGGCCGGCGTAGCCGCTGATGACGTTCCAGGCGAGCCCCATGGTGGCCCACAGGAGCACGAGCGTGAGGATGCGGTGGTGGTAGCGCTCGGTCAGGGCCAGGGAGAGCACGAGCCCGACCGCGACCACCGCCGCGATACCGAGCCAGCCGCGGTCGCGGGGCACGCTAGACGCTGCGGGCGCGCCGGCCGAAGAGGCCCTGCGGCCGGACGTAGAGGACGATCAGGAACGCCACGAACACGCCCACGTTCTGGAGCTGCAGCGGCAGGAGCAGCAGGGTCAGCGACTGCACGAGGCCGATCACGATCCCGCCCACGAAGGCCCCCGGGATGCTGCCGAGCCCGCCCAGGACCACCGCCACGAACATCAGCACGATGAAGTTGACCGCCACGTTCGGCTCGATCGGGTGATAGGTGGCGAGCAGCCCGCCCGCGGCCGCCACCAGCGCGATCCCGATCCCGAAGGCCACCCCGTGCATCCGCCGCACGTCGATGCCCTGGTAGCCCGCCGCCTCCGGGTCGTCGGCGGCCGCGCGCAGCGCCTTCCCGAGATCGGTGCGGGTCAGGAAGACGTACACCGCGCCCGCGAGCAGGAGCGCGATGGCGAAGGAATAGGAGCGCGCCTGGTTCAGGAGAAGGGGGCCGACCTCGAAGGCCCGCGTGGCGTAGGGCGCGTTGATGGCGCGGGGCATCGGGGACAGGATCATGGTCGTCGCGTTGGTGATGACGAGCGAGAGGCCGAGGGTGAGGATGAGCTGGGCGTCCATCTCGCGATTGGGATCGCCCCCGCCGGTGACGCGGGCCAGGAAGGCCCGGTGCACGAGGAGGCCCAGCACGAAGAAGGGCGGGATGCTCAGCAGGGCGCCGAGCAGCGGATCGATGCCGAGCGCGACCGCGTAGTAGAACGTGAGGTACATCCCCAGCATCATGAAATCGCCCTGCGCGAAATTGACCACGCGCATGATGCCGAAGATGAGGGCGAGCCCGATGCTCATGAGGGCGTAGACGCCCCCCACGAGCAGACCGGTGGCGACGTACTGCCCGAGCTCGCTCGCGACCACGGCGAGCCGGCCGTCGCGCTACTTGGCGGTCGCCAGCGGGCGCGTGGCCACCGCGGTGGGCACCACGGTGTGGGGCTCGCCGTTCTGCCACTGCACGATGATCGGGATCGCGCCCACCCGGCGCCCGCGGTCGTCGAAGCGGATGCGCCCGGGGTGGAGCGTGGTGGCGGCCGGCCCCGCGGTCAGGTCGATCTTGGCCAGCGCGTCGCGGATCGCCTTGGGATCGGCCGACTTCGCCCGCTCGGCCGCCTCCTTGATCAGCCAGACGTGCGCGTAGGTGCACAGCGGGTCCTGGGTCATGAAGGGCTCGCCGGTGCGCTGCACGAACTTCTTCACCAGGGCCTCCTGGCCCTTCAGGGGATGGGCGGCCACCACGGTCTGGATGCCCTCGAGGTTCTCCTTGCCGACGGCCTTGACGTACTCGGGCGTCACCAGCCACGCGCCCACGCCCTGGATGGTGGTCTTGAGATTGAACTCCTTCACCTTCTGGAGCACCTGGATGGAATCGGGGAAGTTGGTGGCCCCGTAGAAGACGATGTCGGGCTGGGTGGCCCGGAGCTTCTGCACGATGGACGTCGCGTCGGCGAGCGGCGGCGTCCAGACCTCGTCGGCCACGAGCTCGATGCCCTTGGCCGCGAGCAGCTTCTCGCGCAACGGCTTGAAGAAGAAGACGGTGGCCGCGGTGTTGTCGCCCACCAGCGCCGCCTTCTTGAGCGGCCGGTTGTTCTTCTTGGCGATGTCCACCACCAGGTCGAGGGCCTGCTCGGCCTGCAGCGACGACACCGGCGAGCTCTGGAAGGTGTACTTGAACCCGCGCTCGGTGATGTTGTCGGCGTAGGAGAGCGTCAGCCACGGCACCTGCAGGCGCTCCGCCACCTCGGTGACGCCCAGCGTGAACGAGCTGAGCCAGGAGCCGATGCCCGCGCTGATCTTCTCGCGGGTGAGCACGCGCTGCGCCGCGCTCACCGCCTTCTCCACGCTGTCGCCCGCGTCGGCCTCGCGCAGGACGATCTTGGCGCCGCCCAGCGCCTTGATGCCGCCCTGGCTGTTGATCTCCTCGATGGCCATCTCCGCGCCCATCTTCTTGAGCTGGCCCTGGCGGGCCCACCGGCCGGAGAGCGGCGCCACCAGCGCGATCTTCACGTCGTCCGCGGCGACCGCGATCGGCACCGCCACCATGGGAGCGAGCAGCGAGAGAACGAGGGTGAGAGCGAGCGAGCGGGCACGACGGCTCATCGGCTGATCCTCCGGCGCTGGAGTGCGTGTGAGAGTCCCGGAACGAGCGGGGCCTACTATAGCACGCTGAGTTATACTCCAGCGCGATGCGCGCCCTGGTCTGCCGTGCGTGGGGACCGATCGAGAATCTGACCGTCGAGGAGACCGCCCCGCCCTCGCCCGCCGACGACGAAGTGCTCATCGACGTGCGCGCCACCTCGGTGAACTACGCGGATTCCATCATGGTGGCGGGCAAGTACCAGACCCGCCCGCCGTTCCCGTTCAGTCCCGGGCTCGAGACCGCGGGCGTGGTGGCGCGCTGCGGCGCCGGCGCGACGCGGTTCCGGCCGGGCGACCGCGTGATGGCCACGCTGGCCTGGGGCGGGCTCGCCGAGCAGGCGGTGGTCAAGGAGTCCGAGACCTTCGCGATCCCGGCCGGCATGTCCTTCGAGGAGGCGGGGGCGTTTCCGATCGCCTACATCTCGAGCGACGTGGCGATCCGCTGGCAGGGCCGGCTCGAGGCGGGCGAGACCCTGCTGGTGCTGGGCGCGGCGGGCGGGGTCGGGCTCACCGCGGTGGAGATCGGCAAGGCGATGGGCGCGCGCGTGATCGCGGGCGCCAGCACCGCGGAGAAGCTCGCGGTGGCGCGGGAGCACGGGGCCGACGAGGGGATCAACTACCGCACCGAGAACCTCACCGAGCGCGTGATGGCGCTCACCGGGGACCGGGGCGCGGACGTCTGCTTCGATCCGATCGGCGGCGAGCTGGCCGACGCGGCGCTCTCCTCCCTCGGCTGGGGCGGGCGCATGCTCCTGGTCGGCTTCGTGGGCGGCGTGCAGCAGATCCCCGCGAACCGGTTGCTGGTGAAGAACCGCTCCGCGCTCGGCTGCTCGCTGCGCTACTACCGCTTCCATCAACCCGCCAAGCTGCGGCGCTCGGTGGAGGCCCTGCTCGGCTGGTACGCGGCGGGCAAGCTCAAGCCCCACGTCAGCCACCGGCTGCCGCTCGAGCGCGCGGTGGAGGCGATCCGCATGCTGACCGATCGCCGAGCCCTCGGCAAGGTCGTCGTCACGCTCGGGAGCTGAGGCGGTGGAGATCCGCGTCGAGGCGCACGGCCCGCACGTGGTGGTCGTCACCATCGACAACCCGCCGCGGCTCAACGCGATGTCGCGGGCGATGATGGCGGACCTGGGGCGGATCTGGGACGAGCTCGAGCGCGGGAGCTGCCGCGCGATCGTGCTCACCGGCGCGGGCCCGCGGGCCTTCTGCGCGGGGGCCGACATCAGCGGCGATCTCAGCGCCTCCCCGGAGACCGCGCGCGTGGTCGGCCACGCGCTGCTCAAGCAGGACGCCTACACGAAGCCGATCGTGGCCGCGGTCAACGGCGACTGCGTGGGGGGCGGGGTGGAGCTCCTGCTCTCCACCGACATCCGGGCGGCGGCGCCGCACGCCCGCTTCGGCCTGCCCGAGGTGAAGTGGTCGATCTACCCCTTCGGCGGCGCCACCCTCAAGCTCCCCCAGCAGATCGGCCACGTGCACGCGATGGATCTGCTGCTCACCGGCCGGTTGATCGACGCCGACGAGGCGGCGCGGCTCGGCCTGATCAACCGCGTCGTCCCCGCCGACCGCCTGATGGCCTGGGCGCTCGAGACCGCCGAGACGATCGCGGCGAACAGCCCGTCCGCGGTGCAGGCGGTGAAGCGGCAGATCAGCGCGACGATCGCCGATCACGCGCGCGGGCGCGAGGCGCTCGAGCAGGAGCTGGGCGACCGCGTGCGGGCGAGCGCGCATTTCACGGAGGGCGTGGCCGCGTTCCGCGAGAAGCGGCGGCCCCGCTACGAGTGACCGAACGTCTTGTGAGGAGACCCCGATGACCGCGCCGGTTCGCGTCCATATCCGGGTGCCGGGCACCGCGCCCATGCCCGAGCTGATGCGCCTGATCCAGTCGATCGAAGCGGCGGGCTTCGACGGGGCCGGCATCCTCGACAGCCAGCTCATCTCCCGCGACACCTTCATCACGCTCGGCCAGGCCGCGACCCATACCTCGCGCCTGCAGCTCTTCCCGGCGGTCACCAACCCGTTCACCCGGCACGCCTCGGTGCTGGCCGGCGCGATCCAGACCGTGGAGGAGCTGGCGCCGGGACGGGTCAAGTTCGTGATGGGCACCGGCTATACCTCGGCCACCACCATCGGGCGGAAGGCGGCCACGCTCGCCGAGATGCGGGAGTCCATCGCCACCATCAAGACCCTGCTGGCCGGCGAGAGCGCGCGGTTCGGCGAGACCGCCGGCCGCCTGGGCTACGCGGGCGGGCGGCGCATCCCGGTGCTGATGGCCGCCTCCGGGCCCAGGGCCATCGAGGTCGCGGGCGAGGTGGCCGACGGCGTGCTGCTGCTGGTGGGCAGCAATCGCGGCATCGTGCAGCGCGCGCTCGAGCTCCTCGAGCGCGGCGCCCGGCGCGCGGGGCGGAAGGTCGAGGACCTCGAGGTGATCTGGGCGGTGCGCACCGCGGCCCTGCCCACCACCGCGGAGGCCCTGCGCCAGGCCCGACCCACCTCGGTGCACTGGGGCATCCTGCGCTGGGGCGGCTACTGGCTCGAGCCCGCCGGGCTGAAGCTGCCGCCGCTCACGATCCCGGACGCGGTGTGGAAGATCTATCCCGATCTCTCGCACGCGCACGACTGGGAGGCGGCCATCGCCGCCACCGCCTTCGTGCCGGACGAGGTGGTGGCCCAGCTCTGCGAGGCGATGGGGCTCATCGGCACCGCGGAGGAGTGCGCGAATCGCATCGCGGAACTGACGAAGCTCGGCGTGCGGAATCTCTACCTCATGCCGCTCGAGACCTTCACCCCGCCCGCCCGCGAGATCGCCGCCTTCCGCGACGTCGTCTTCCCCCGCCTCGCCGCCGCCGGGGTCAGGTCTTGAATTACGACATT
>DATHSW010000254.1:0-8860 GCA_035463855.1 Candidatus Deferrimicrobiaceae bacterium
AACGTCGCAGCAATGCACGTCATCCACCTGATGAGGAGATTCTTGATGAAAAGGACGAGTGTAGTTGCCGTCCTGATGATCGCCTTGGCCCTGGTGGCCATGGCGGCGCCCGTGGCATACGCCCAGGCGCCCGCCCCCAAGGTGACCATCAACGGCTTGATCGACCAAGTCATGTCGTACTCGCGGAACATCGCGAACTACAACGGCGGAGTCTTCAACCGCCCGGACAGCCAGTGGTACGCGCGCACGCGCGGCCGGTTCGACGTCACCGGTGAGATCGGCAAGGCCAAGGCTGTCCTCGGCATCGAGATCGACACCGCGTGGGGCCAGACCGGCTCCACCGACACCAACCAGGCGGGCACCGCGACCGGGCGCACCGCGTTCGGCACCACGTCTTCCTGGGACCTGAACACGGACAGCCAGGCGGTCATCGAGATCAAGTGGCTGTACACCGAGTTCGAGATGCCGTTGATTCCCGTCCCGACCACAGTGCGGCTGGGCGCGCAGCCCTTCGGCGCGGCCGCCACCTACAAGCTGACCTACGCCACCGGTGACTTCGCGGGCGTGAACGTCGTCAGCCAGGTCGCCCCCAACGTCAAGCTCCTCGGCACCTACGTCCAGGTCGAGGAGAATCTCGTCGGGACCGACACCGCGAACTCCAACGATCCCGCCACGCAGTCGCCGGCGGGCATCCTCAGCACGCAGAACCGCGGCAATGACCATGCGTACATCTTCTCCGCCGAGATCACGCCGTTCAAGGGCCTGGACATCAAGCCGATGTTCTCGGGCTTCGTGGCCGAGGGCACCACGAACGGGGCCGCCCGTCAGGGCCGCGGCGGTATCAACACCACCACGGCCTACAGCCCGACCGGCGACTTCCGGGGCGACATGGATGAGGCCCGCTACACGGTGGGCATGGACGCCCGGTTCCGGATGGGGCCGTTCTCCCTCGATCCGACCGTGTTTTACCAGTACGGTCACCGCACCGTGATCGCTCCCGCCAACTTCGCAGCCAGCGGGGCGATCCCTGGCCGGCGGTACCGGGCGGACCTCGACGCCTGGTTCATCGACCTGCGCGCCGGGTTCCAGCTTGGCCCGTTGCTCTTGCAGGGTATCGCGGTCTACTCCACGGGTAACAGCGCTCGCAACAACACGCTCGATAAGGTTCGGTACTTCCAGCCGCTGAGCACGGACACGGGTTACCAGGCCGACTGGGGCAACCAGCTCACGGGCCTGGGTCTCGACTACCTCAACGCCTGGAACGAGGGTCAGGGCCGGATCGCGTACCCCGGCGTGAGCATCGGCTGGGACAAGTACGGCCGCGCGCAGCTGGGTCTCAAGGCCACCTACGCCATCACCCCGGCGCTGAGCATCACGGGTGGTGTGAACGGTCACTGGACGGCCACGCCGGTTGATCGCAACGGCACGGCCACGGCGGGCGCCGGCATCACGCCGGTGTTTGCCGGGGCGACGCCGCGTGACAACGAGCGGTACGTCGGGACCGAGTTCTTCGCCCTTGTGGGCTGGCGGTTCGCCCCCGGCCTCAGCTGGGACAATGCGTTCGGCTACATGAAGATGGGGCCGGCGCTGGACGGGGTCACCGATCCCTCGGCCGGTGGTCGCAATACCAACGAGCCGATGATCCTCACCTCTCGCATCCGCTTCACGTTCTAGCTCGCGAGAGCGCAGCAGCTTCGGGCCCGGGGGACCTCCCCCGGGCCCGTTGTCTTTCCCGTGGTTTCTTGCCGCGGCCAGGGCGCCGACGTATAGTCACCCCCATGTACGGTCTGCTCTTGAGCCTGGTGCTGCTGCTGGGGCTGGTGGCTCCCGCTGCGGCCGAGGAATACCGGCTGCAGGTGGCCAATCTCTATCGGGACGCCTTCATGCACTACCTCGACGGCCCGCTGGGCACCGGCTCGGGTGAGCTCGTGATGGACCGGCTGGGCCGGGACCTGGATGACGGGAAGGTCCCGAGCGGCGCCCTCCTCGGGGACCGGCCCCTCCGGTACGGCTGGGAAGCCGTCGCCACCTCGTTCGGCGCGGTCAAGGTGATCGCCGAGGTCAAGGCGGCCGAGGGATCGCGGCGGTGGGACGAGGTGGTCTGGACCGGCAATCCCGGAGACCGGAGCGTCTGGGTGATCGCGCCGACCACCACGCGGACCCAGGAGGTGATCCACGTCGCGCTCCAGGGTCTTCCACTCAATGGCGGATCGGCGGCGGCCCTGCGCTACTACGTGCCCTACCGGGTCACCGGCTCGCCCAGCCCGCAGACCGTGGTGACCTACTCGCTCGGCTTCCTGCGGTTCTACGAGGATCGGGGTCCTGTGCTCTGGGACCGGTATCTGTCGCGGTCCGTCGGGCTCGGCCAGGGGATCGCGGTGGTGGTCGGGGAGAACTCGAACCCGACGTTCGCCGACTGGGTCTACATCGTCGTCCAGCATCCGCCGCGGCCGGCCACCTTCAAGGCCGTGGTGGGCTGGGAGCGCCGTCGGGGCGCCGACCGCTCCAACCTCGAAGGGGCCACGATCAGGGAATGATGGCTCGCCGCCTTCGCGAGATCGCACTGGCGCTCTTGGCTGTCGTGGTGGCCGGCAGCGCGGCGGCCCAGTCGCCGGCGCCGGCACCGCCGCCCGGGCCGGCGAGCTCCGCGCCGATGACCGCGCTGGTGGAACAGCTCCTCGACCTCTTCCCGAAGTTCGAGGGTGAGGTGCTGGAAGTCCGCGCCGGGGTCCTCACGCTCGGTGCAGGGGCGAAGGCGGGGGCCCGGCAAGGGCTGGAGGTCGAGATCTTCCGCCAGGGGCGCGAGATCAAGCATCCCCGGACCGGCGAGATCCTCGGGCGCACCGAGGACGCGCTCGGGCTGGCCCGGATCACCCAGGCCCAGGAGGAGTTCTCGATGGCCTCGGTGCCGGACGGCGCTCAGATCCGGCCTGGCGATCGTTTCCGGGTCTCCTCGGGCAAGGTCAACATCGTCCTCCTGCCCCTGCTCGGGAGCGTGAAGGATACCCTCGTCGAGACCGCGACGCAGGAGCTGGTGGAGCGACTGGCCAGCACGGGCCGGTTCAAGGTGACCATGGGCGACACGATCAACGTGTTCCTCGCCCAGCAGCGCCTGACCGCGGCCGACTTCCTGGCCGGCAAGGGCGTCCGCGAGGCCTCCGAGCGGTTCAAGGCCGACAATATCCTGGCCGTCCACTTCACCCGGGCCCAGGGCCGGCCGTTCATGGACGTGCGCTTCTTCTCGGCGCCGCGCCCGGACCCGGCGGTGACCACCTCGTTCTTCGTGCCGCCCTCGACCCTGCGGGCGGCCAATCCGGGCCCGCGGTTCTCGCAGGGAGGCCCGAACAACCCGCCGCAGGCCCGGCCCCGCTCGCTCCTGCAGCGGCTCCTGGGCGGAGACCTCGAGGCCGGCAGCTACTCCACCGGGGAGAACTCGCTGCCGCTCCGGGAGGTGGCGAAGTTCCGGTTCCCGGTGCTCGCCATGGACATCGCGGTCGCCCCCAGCGACAAGGTGGCCCGGATGGTGGTGAGCGATGGCGACCAGATCTACATGTACCGGATCGTGAATCAGAAGGTGGAGCCCGAGTGGAGCCAGTCGGTGCGGACGCTGGGGCGCGTGTTCTCGCTCCAGCTCGCGGACCTGGACGGCGACGGCATCCTCGAGGTCATCGGGAACCGGTACGCGCCCCGGTCCGGGCTCAACTCGTTCATCGTGGCCGCGAAGGACGGCAAGCCGTCCATCGTGCTCGAGTACGTATCCGACTTCCTGTTCGCGGTGGACGTCAAGGGCGAGGGCGTCAAGCAAACCCTGTGGACGCAGCGCTACCACTCGGAGAACTTCTTCACGCCGGGGCAGGCCGATCAGATGATCCTGAAGAACGGCAAGCTGGTGAGCGACAAGGCGGCGCGCGTGCCCTCGAGCTTCCGGCCGATGGGCGCCGCCTTCTCCAACGTGATGGGCAAGGACACCCGGGCCCTGGCCCTGATCGACGAGTCCAACCGGCTCCAGATCGTCAACGAGGGCGAGGAGCTCTGGCGGTCCTCCACCTCGGTGGGTGGCGGATACCAGACGGTGGAGCTGGTCGGCGCCATCTTTTCCTCTCGGACCGAGCGCAGCAAGTTCTTCAAGATCGAGCCCACGCCGCTGGCGGTGGATCTCGACGGCGACGGGGTGGACGAGCTGATCGTGCCGCAGAACGTGGTCCGGGAGGGCCTGCTGGCGGTCGTGTTCAAGGGGCCGGCGGGCTTCCGGCTTCAGTCCATCAACTCGGGCTTCGAGGGCGGCATCACCTGTCTTGGCGCCTACAAGACCGAGGACGCGAGCCAGCCGACGATCATCGCCTCGGTGGTGCGCTTCAGCAATTACCTGCTGAAGGTCGGTGGCGAGACGCAGATCATCATGACCGTGCCGCAGGACTAGGGCTCCCCTGGCGAACCCGGAAGAGAGCCAGCGGCGCGAGCCCCGGCTCGACGCCTCGCCGCCCCGCGGCATGCGGGACGTGCTGCCCGAGGAAGTCGCGCTGCGCGACTGGGCCCTGGCCCAGATCCTGGCCGTCTACCGGCGCCACGGCTTCGTCCATATCGAGACCCCCGCGGTGGAGAGCCTCCGCCTGCTGCTCCGGAGCGACGGCGGCGAGAACGAGAAGCTGATCTACAAGATCCTGAAGCGCGGCGAGAAGCTGGCCGCGGCGGGCGGCGCGGAGGAGCTGGCGGACCTGGGGCTGCGGTTCGACCTCACGGTGCCGCTCGTCCGCTACTACGCGCACAATCACGCGCGGCTGCCCCAGCCGCTCAAGGCGATCCAGATCGGCCCGGTGTGGCGGGCGGAGCGGCCGCAACAGGGCCGCTACCGGCAGTTCACCCAGTGCGACATCGACATCCTGGGCGTGGCCTCCGAGGTCGCGGAGATCGAGCTGATCCTGGCCACCACCGAGGCCCTCGCCGCGCTGGGCCTGAAGGACCTCACGGTGCGGCTCAACGACCGGCGCGTGCTCACCGCGCTGGTCGGCCACTGCGGGTTCGATCCGGCCCGGGCGGGCTCGGTGTTCATCGCCCTCGACAAGCTCGACAAGGTGGGCCGGGACGGCGTTGCGACCGAGCTGCGGGAGGCGGGGCACCCGGTGGACGCGGCGGATCGCATGCTCGACGTCCTGGCCTCGAGCGCCACCCCGGCCGCGCTGCGAGCGCGGCTGGGCGCGCGGGTGGACGAGGGCGTCTGGCGCGGCCTGCAGCGCATCCTCGACACCGTCGAGACGCAGGCGGCCGGCCGCTTCCGCCTCGTGTTCGACGCGACCCTGGTCCGGGGCATGGGCTACTACACGGGGCCCATCTTCGAGGTGCAGCACGGCGGGGGCACCTCGTCGATCGCGGGCGGGGGGCGCTACGATCGCATGATCAGCAAGTTCATGGGGAGAGATGTCCCCGCCACCGGCTTCTCGATCGGCTTCGAGCGCGTGATCTCGATCCTGCTCGAGCGCGGCCCGGCCACCGAAGCCGACGGCGAGCGGGTGGCGCTGGTGTTCGACGAGGCGGAAGGCCTCGGGCCCGTGCTCGCGCTGGCCCGTGATCTGCGGGAGCAGGGCAAGGCGGTGCTGCTGGAGACCAGGACCAAGCGGCTCGGCAAGCAGCTGCAGGACCTCGAGACCCGCGGATTCCGCAAGATCGGCGTGGTGGGCGTGGACGGCGCGGTCGAGTGGCGCGCGCCCCGGGCGGGGGAGGCGAGGACATGACCGAGAGTCTGGGCGGCTGGCGGCGGACCCACAGCTGCGGGGCGCTGCGCGCCGAGCACGTCGGGCAGGTGGTGACGCTCATGGGCTGGGCCTATCGCCGCCGGGACCACGGCGGCCTCCTCTTCATCGACCTGCGCGACCGGGAAGGCCTCACCCAGTGCGTGTTCAACCCCGGGCCCGCCGGCGGCGCGCACGCCAAGGCGGAGACGGTGCGGAGCGAGTTCGTGCTGGCGGTGCGCGGCACGGTGAGCGCGCGGCCGCCCGGGACCGAGAACGCCAAGCTCGCCACCGGCGCCGTCGAGGTCCAGGTCTCCGAGGTGCGGATCCTCAACGAGTCGCGGCCGCTGCCGTTCCAGCTCGACGACGACGCCGAGGTCGACGAGACCCTGCGTCTGAAGTATCGCTATCTCGACATGCGACGGCCCCACGTCCTGCGGGCCTTCCAGATCCGCGACCAGATCTGCCGGGCGGCGCGGGACTACCTCCACGGCCAGGGGTTCCTCGAGGTGGAGACGCCGTTCCTCACGCGCTCGACCCCGGAGGGCGCGCGCGACTTCCTGGTGCCGAGCCGCCTGCAGGCCGGCAGCTTCTACGCGCTGCCGCAGTCACCGCAGCTCTTCAAGCAGCTGCTGATGGTGGCGGGCTTCGAGCGGTACTTCCAGATCGTGCGCTGCTTCCGCGACGAGGACCTCAGAAAGGACCGCCAGCCCGAGTTCACCCAGATCGACATCGAGACGTCCTTCCTCGACCGGGACGACTTCCTGCCCATCATCGAGGGCCTGGTGGCCGAGATGTGGCGGAGGGTGAAAGGGGTGGAGCTCGCGCGGCCGTTCCCGCGCGTTCCCTACGACGAGGCGATGGCCCGCTACGGCTCCGACAAGCCCGACCTGCGCTTCGGGCTCCCGCTCCGCGACTGCTCGGCCCTGTTCGCGGGCGGCGAGTTCCAGGCTTTTGCCCAGACGGTGGCGGCGGGCGGCGCGGTGAAGGGGCTGCGCGTCCCCGGCGCGGGAGGCATGAGCCGCAAGGAGCTCGACGACCTCACCACCGAGGCGAAGCAGGCCGGCGCCAAGGGGCTGGTGTGGATCAAGGTGAACCCGGACGGGCTGCAGTCCCCGGTGGCGAAGTTCCTCCAGGCCATCCAGTCGCGGCTCCTCGAGGAGCTGGGCGGCGCCCCGGGCGATCTGCTCCTGCTGGTAGCCGACACGCCGAGCGTCGCGGCCACCGTGCTGGGGCGCCTGCGGGTGGACCTGGCGCGCCGGTTCAACCTGATCCCGACCGATCACGACGTCTTTGCTTGGATCATCGATTTCCCCCTGGTGGAGTGGAACGCCGACGAGAAGCGGTGGGACGCGGTCCATCACCCGTTCACCGCGCCGCGCGACGAGGATCTGCCCCTGCTCGAGTCCGATCCGGGTCGCGCCCGTGCCAAGGCCTACGATCTCGTGCTGAACGGCCAGGAGGCGGCGGGGGGCTCCATCCGCATCCATCAGCCGGCCGTGCAGGAGCGCGTGTTCGGCCTGATCGGCATCTCGAAGGAGGACGCCCGCGCGCGCTTCGGCTTCCTGCTGGACGCGCTCGAGTTCGGAGCGCCGCCGATGGGCGGCATCGCCTTCGGTCTGGACCGGCTGGCCGCCAACATGGCCGGGCAGGAGTCCATCCGGGAGGTGATCGCCTTCCCCAAGACCCAGAAGGGCACGTGCCCGCTCACGGACGCCCCCGCGCCGGTGGACGCCAAGCAGCTCCGGGAGCTGGGCATCCGCCTCGTGGAAGGCCTCGGACCCGCATGATATGCTCACATTCAGAGGAATGAGCCTTCGTTGACTGAAGCCACCAGCGTCACCCGGCGGGTCGTCCTGCCCCCGGACCTCAATCACCTCGCCCTCCTCGGCCGTCACGACGAGCACCTGCGCCGCCTCGAAGCCCAGTACGACGTCCGGATCACCGCCCGCGGCCACGACATCACGCTGCGGGGTGAAGAGCCCCAGGTCGTGGAGGCGGAGAGAGTGCTGCGGGAGCTGGTGGCGATGCTGCGGGAGCGGCCGTCCCTGGGCGCCGCCGACATCCGCTCGGCGCTGCGCATCGCGGGCCAGGAGCCGGGCGCCGACGTCAAGTCGGTGCTGGCCGACGCGATCGCGGTGCCCTCGCGGCGCCGGTTCATCACCCCGAAGACCGCCAACCAGAAGCGCTACCTGGAGGCGGTGCGGGGGCACGACCTGGTCATCGCGATCGGGCCCGCCGGCACCGGCAAGTCGTACCTGGCGGTGGCGATGGCGGTGTCGGCCTTGCTGAAGCGCGAGGTCGCCCGCATCGTGCTGACGCGGCCCGCGGTGGAGGCGGGCGAGCGCCTCGGCTTCCTGCCCGGGGACCTCGTGGAGAAGGTGCATCCCTATCTCCGCCCGCTCTACGACGCGCTCTACGACATGCTGGAGCCCGAGAAGGTGAGCGCGCTCTCCGAGAAGGGCGCCATCGAGATCGCCCCGCTCGCCTACATGCGAGGGCGGACGCTCAACGACGCCTTCATCATTCTCGACGAGGCGCAGAACACCACCTCGGAGCAGATGAAGATGTTCCTCACCCGCCTGGGCTTCAACTCCAAGATGGTGGTCACCGGGGACATCACCCAGGTGGATCTGCCGGCCAGCCGCCCTTCCGGCCTGATCGAGGTGCAGACCGTGCTGCAGGGGATCGACGGCATCCGCTTCATCTATTTCGACGATCGGGACGTCGTGCGCCACGATCTCGTCTCCTCCATCGTGCGCGCCTACGACCGGGTCCAGAAGCCGCCCTCGCAAGGGGTCAGGTCTTGAATTACGACATTTCTGGCGGGTCGGCGAGTCGCGTCGCGCCAAGAATGTCGCAATTCAAGACCTGACCCCACCCTCTGATGCCGGTCCTGGTCTCCAATCTGCAGCGGAGGACCCGGGTCTCGCCGGAGCGCCTGCGGGCGGTGGCCCGGCGTGCCCTCGCCGCGCTCGGCCGGGCCGACCGTGAGGTGCACGTGACGGTGGTGGACGATCGGCGCATCCGAGCCCTCAACAGGCGCTATCTCGGCGCACGGCGGGCCACCGACGTGCTCGCCTTCGACCTGGCGGGCCCCGGGCCGGCCCGTCTCTGGGGCGAGGTGATCGTCT
>DATHSW010000255.1:0-16623 GCA_035463855.1 Candidatus Deferrimicrobiaceae bacterium
TGGCGGCGGCCTTGGCGAGCATGGCCGGCGAGTCGTCCACGCCGGTCACGCGCGCCTCGGGCCAGCGCTCCTTGATGAGGCGGGTGACATTGCCGGCGCCGGCGCCCAGGTCGTAGACCTCGCCGGGGTGGTCGAGGCCGACGCGGTTGAGCAGGTCGATCGCCGGGCGCAGCCGGTGGTCGGCGAACTTCAGGTACTGCGCGGGATCCCAGGCCACGCGACATGATAGCACCGGGCCTGCCCCGTCCTCCGTCCGCCCTATTCACGAACGGGCTCGAGCGAGACCGGACGGGTGGCACCGCGGGCGGCTCCCGCGCAGCCGAGCGCAGTGGGCCCCCCGAGCCCGGTACGCCGCGCGAAGAGCGGCGAGTCCGGCGAGTGGGTGACGGAGCCGGCCGCGCGGGAGCGGCCCACGGCGCCAGGACCCGTCCGCCTCGCGCGCTGCCCGTTCATGAATAGGGCGGGCTAGGCGAGCTGGGCGCGGGCGGCCTGCGCGCCCGCGCTCAGCGCGCAGAGCTTGCCGAACGCGGTCTCGCGCGGCAGGTACTTCATGCCGCAGTCGGGCGCCAGGATCAGCCGGTCCGCGGGGACCCGGGCGAGCCCGGCGCGGATGCGCGCGGTCACCTGGTCCACCGTCTCGACCGCGGGGTCCGCGAGATCGATCACGCCCAGGATGATGGTCTTGCCCGACAGCTCGGCGAGCACGGCCAGGTCGAGCCTGGGCTGGGCCGCCTCGATCGAGATCTGCCGGGCGATCGTGTCCGCGAGCTGGGGCAGGAACGAGTAGCCGGTCGGCTTCTGCTGCTTCACCACCGCCGCGTAGCCGAAGCAGAGGTGGAGCGCGGTCGGCACGGTGAGCCCGGCCAGGGCGCGGTTGATCGCGGGCACCGCGTAGCGCTTGGCGCCCTCGGGGTCGTTGCGCAGCCACGGCTCGTCGAGCTGGATGACGTCGGCGCCCGCGGCCTGTAGCTCGTGGGCCTCGGCGTTGACCGCCTCCGCGTAGGCCATCGCCAGCTCTTCCGCGTCGCGGTAGTACTCGTTCTTGACCTGCTGGGCCATCGTGAAGGGGCCGGGCAGGGTGATCTTGGCGGGCCGGTCGGTGTTCCGGCGGAGGAACTGCATGTCGCGCAGCTCGATGGGGCGCGCGCGCCGGATGGGGCCGACCACGCGCGGGACGAGGGTCTCCTGGCCGGCCCGGTTCGTGATGACGCCCGGATGGTCGGCGTCCACCCCGTCCAGCGCGGTGGCGAACCGGTTCGAGTAGCTCTCGCGCCGCATCTCGCCGTCGGTGATGACGTCGATGCCGGCCCGCTCCATGTCGCGGATGGCGAGCCGGGTGGCGTCGTCCTGCGCCTGCTCGAGGAATTCATCGGGCACTCGCCAGATGCTGCGCAGGCGCACCCGCGGGACGCCCTTCGACAGCAGGGCCCGATCGACGAGCCAGTCGGGCTGGGGATAGCTGCCTACCACCGTGGTCGTGAGCACCCGCTGCGGCATGCGCCGGCATCCTAGCACGGTTGACCGACCCCGCCGGCGGCGGTAGAGTCGCGCGGGTACGAGAGGAGAGGCCCCATGGACGCCGGCGCGGCGATCTTCTTCACCGACTACTCGATCGGCCCGGCCGCGCTCGGCCGGGCGCTGGAGGAGCGCGGGTTCGGCTCGCTCTGGGCGCCGGAGCACTCCCACATCCCGCTCTCGCGCGCGTCCGCGTTCCCGCAGGGCGGCGACCTGCCCAAGAAGTACTACGACGTGATGGACCCCTTCGTCACCCTCGCCGCGGCCGCCGCGGTCACCACGAAGCTCCAGGTGGCCACCGGGGTGTGCCTCGTCGTCCAGCGCGATCCGATCCAGACCGCCAAGGCGGTGGCGAGCCTCGATCAGGTCTCGGGCGGGCGCTTCCTCTTCGGCATCGGCGCGGGCTGGAACGCGGAGGAGATGGCCGACCACGGGACCGAGTTCAAGTCGCGCTTCGAGGTGATGCGCGAGCGCGTCGAGGCGATGAAGGCCATCTGGACGAAGTCGAAGCCCGAGTACACCGGCGGGTTCGTGAAGTTCCCCCCGATGATGACCTGGCCCAAGCCGGTGCAGAAGCCGCACCCGCCGGTGCTGGTGGGCGGCGCCTTCCCCTACGGCGCGCGCCGGGCCATCGCCTACGGCGACGGCTGGGTGCCGCACGCGCGCCGGCCCGCCTACGGCGACGTGCTCGGCAAGCTGCCCGAGTTCCGCGCGATGGCGCTCGAGGCCGGGCGCGATCCGGCGACGGTGCCGATCACCGTCTTCGGGGTGGCCGAGGACGCCGACCTCATCAAGCGCTACCGCGACGCGGGGGTGGCGCGGCTCATCTTCAGCCTGGCCCCCGCGAAGGCCGACGAGGTGCTCCCCGTGCTCGATCGCTGCGCCCAGCTCATGCGGCAGGCCCAGGCGTGATGGCCACCCTCAAGCCCGCATTCGGGCAGATCACCTCCGGCCTGCGGTTTCCCGAGGGACCGGTGGCCATGCCGGACGGCTCCGTCGTCCTCGTCGAGATCGAGCGCCGCACCCTCTCGCGCGTGACCCGCGACGGGAAGGTGCACGTCGTCGCCACGCTCGGCGGTGGCCCGAACGGCGCGGCGATGGGCCCCGGCGGCAAGATCTACGTTACCAACAACGGCGGGCTCAAGTTCGTGGAGCGGCCGGGCAAGCTCTTCCCGGTGCTCCAGGCCGACGACTACGTGACGGGCAGCATCCAGATCGTGGATCCCGAGACCGGCAAGTTCGAGACCCTCTACGACCGCTGCGACGGCCAGCGCCTGCGCGGGCCCAACGATCTGGTGTTCGACGGCGCGGGCGGGTTCTGGTTCACCGACCTCGGCAAGACGCGCGAGC
Organism: Candidatus Deferrimicrobiaceae bacterium; assembly: GCA_035463855.1. Classification (GTDB taxonomy): domain Bacteria; phylum Methylomirabilota; class Methylomirabilia; order Rokubacteriales; family CSP1-6; genus CAMLFJ01. The sequence continues at coordinate 2,866 of DATHSW010000255.1, forward strand.
GCGACGGCGACCGCGGCGTGGTGTACTACGCCAAGGCCGACGGCTCCATGATCCGCGAGGCCATCTTCCCCCTCGAGCGCCCGAACGGCATCGGGCTCTCCCCGGACGAGCGGACGCTCTACGTGGTCGAGACGCCGACCGCGCGCTGCTGGGCCTTCCGGCTCTCCGGGCCCGGCCAGATCGAGTCGGCGAACGGTCCGTACCGGGGCGAGAAGGGGACGGTCGTCACCGGGCTCGGTGGCTACCAGATGTTCGATTCGCTGGCCGTCGACGGCGAGGGCCATATCTGCGTGGCCACGCTGATCACCGGCGCGGTGAGCGACATCTGGCCCGACGGGAGCCGGGTGGATCAGTACCTGCTGCCCGACATGATGGTCACCAACGTCTGCTTCGGCGGCAAGGACCTCCGCACCGCGTACGCGACGCTCTCCATGGGCGGCACCCTCGTCTCCTTCGAGTGGCCGCGCGCGGGGCTGCCGCTGCGGTACCTGAACCGCTGATGCAGGTCGGGGTCTGGCTCCCCAACTGCCGGCACCTCGCCACGCCGGAGATCATCCGCGGCACCGCGGTGCGGGCGGAGCAGCTCGGCTACGACTCGGTCTGGGTGAGCGACCACGTGGTGGTGCCGAACGCCAACGTGGATCGCATCGGCGCGGCGATCTATGACCCGCTGATGACGCTGGGGGTGGTGGCGGGCGCGACCGGCCGGGTGCGCCTCGGCACGACCGTGCTCATCGTCCCGTATCGCAACGCGGTGGTCACCGCCAAGATGGTCTCGACGCTCGACGCGCTGAGCGGTGGCCGGGTCGTGCTCGGCATCGGCGCGGGGTGGATGGCGGAGGAGAGCGCCATGCTGGGCGTGCCCTTCGCGGAGCGCGGCCCGATGACCGACGAGTACCTGGCCGCGATGCGCGAGCTCTGGACCAGCCCGACGCCGTCCTTCGCGGGCAGGTACACGCGGTTCAGCGGGCTGCACTTCGAGCCCAAGCCGGTGCAGAAGCCGCACCCGCCGATCTGGGTCGGCGGCCACGAGCGCGCCTCGCTGCGCCGCGCCGCCGAGATCGGGGCCGCGTGGCATCCGATCAACCGCTCGCCCTCGGAGCTGCGCGCCGGGCGGGCGGAGCTGGCGCGGCTCTGCGAGGCCCGGGGCCGCGCGGTGCCGCCGGCGATCGCACTGCGCAACGACCTCTGCGTGCTGCGGCCCGGCCGGCCCGCCGGAACCTCGGTGCGCGGCGGGACCGTGCTGGTGGGCGAGCCGGCCGCCCTGGTCGAGCGGATCGCCGAGCTGCACGAGGTGGGCGTCGAGCACCTCGTGATCGAGTTCCTCGCCGCCGATGGGCCCGAGCTCGACGAGCAGATGGCGCTCTTCGCCGAGCGCATCCGGCCCAAGCTCGCTTGACCCCGCCCCGGATGGCGGTCCACCGGTCCGGCCAGGGCCCGGACCTCGTGCTCTTCCACGGCGGCATGGGGTCGTGGAAGCACTGGATCCGCAACGTGGGGCCGCTGGCCGAGCGCTTCACCGTGCACGCGCTCGATCACCCGTCGTACGGTGACTCGGCAGCAGTCCCGCGCGAGACCACCGGCCCGCAGTACCTCGACCTGGTCCACGAGCTGATCGTCGAGCTGCTCCCGGGCGAGGCCCCGCTGCGGTTCGCCGGCTTCTCGTTCGGCGGGGCCATCGCGGCCAACCTCGCCCGGCGGCTCGGCCCGCGCGTCACGCACCTCTGCCTGGTGTCGCCCGGCGGCTTTCCGATGCGCCGCTTCGGCGAGCGACCGATCCGCAGCTACAAGGAAGCGGCCGGCGACGAGCGGCTCTTCCGCGAGGTCTGCCGCCACAATCTGCTCGTGAACATGCTGAGCGACGAGGCGAGCGTTTCCGAGGACACGGTGGACATCCAGGTCGAGTGCGTGCGAAGAACCCGCTTCGATAGCAGAAAGGTCAGCGGCGGCGGTACGCTGCTGGGGGACCTGCGGGAGCTGGCGCTACGCGGCTGCCGGATCCGGCTGCTCTGGGGCGAGCGCGACGATTCCGCGTTCCGCCCCGCCGGCCTGTTGATCGGGGAGATCCAGGAATCGGTTCCCGGGCTCGACGTGCACCGGGTGCCGAGGGCCGGCCACTGGTCGGCCTACGAGAACGCGCCCGAGGTCAACCGGCTGCTGCTGGAGTTCTTCTCGAGGGGCGCAGGAGCAAATCCTGAAAGGAGTCCACAATGAACTCGACCCGTCAACCGGTCGCCGTCGTGGTGGGGGCGACCTCCAAGTGGCAGGCAGATGGCCGCAATACCCGACTGGCCCACGGGAAGGTGCTCGACGACAGTGCCCTGCCCATCGGCGTGCGCTGGGGCGTCGGCGGCGCCATCGCCCAGAAGTTCGCCCAGGAAGGCTTCGTCGTCGTGCTGACGACCCGCCGGACCGCCAATGCGGCCGGCCTGGAGCAGGCCATCCGCGCGCAAGGCGGCACCAGCATGATCGTCGAGCTGGACCTGGTGTCGCAAGAATCCATCTCCAGGGCGTTCGCCACGATCCGGGAGCGGGTCGGCGACCCGGACGTCCTGGTCTACAACGCGGGCTACCTGGAGGGGCGTGACCTGCCGCCCGACAAGGAGCTGCTGGAGCACGTCCCGGTCGAGATCTTCGAGACCGCGCAGCACATCGCCAGCCGCGGGCCGTTCCTGGTCGCCAGGGAGGTGCTGCCCGCCATGCGCAAGCGCGGAGCCGGCTCGTTCCTCATCTCGAACAACGCGGCCTCCTTGAGGGGACGCAAGCGGCTCACCGGGCAGTCGCTGTACTATCCGCGCGTGATGATGCGCACGCTGGCGCAGGTGCTGACGGAGGAGTACTCCGAGCACGGCGTGCACGTGGCCAACGTCGTGATCGACGGCCTCATCGACTCGCCGGGGACCAGGGCCCTGCCGAGAGCCCAGCAGCACCCGGACGCGGTGATGAATCCCGTGAAGATCGCGGAGGCGTTCTACTACCTCCACACCCAGGACAGATCGTGCTGGACGCACGAGCTCCAGCTGACGCCCTTTGCGACCAAGCCGAGCTTTTGAGGGCGCCACGTCGGCTACCTGCCGACGCCTCGCGGCCACCCCGGTGAACGCGGGCACGCGATGAGTCCGAGGACGACGAGCGTCACCGCGATCCTGGTCGGTGCGCTCGTCAGCTTCGCGGGGGCGCTCCTGGTACTCCTCAGCCTGTCGCTCAGCCTGTCGTTTCTGGGAGCGCCCGAATCGGACGTCGCGTGGGGCAAGTACGGACCGAAGTACCTTCTCTGCGATCTCGTGGCGCTCCTCGCCTCTGCCGCGGCAGGTGGCTTCGTGACCTCGCTCCGCGCCGAGACCGCCAGGGTCGGGCACTCCGTCGTGCTCGGCATCGTCCTCCTCGTGTGCTTCCTGCTCGCCGCCTTCGACCCGCAGGATCCGGCGTGGTACACGACGACGGCGGTCCTGCTCATGGTTCCGGCCGCCGGGCTGGGTGGGTATATCGGAAAGGCCAGAACAGCTCGTGTCCGGGCGCACGCTCTCCGAGCGCGGGGTGCGCGAAAGCGCGGGATTGGCGCGGTCGGCTGGATCGCAGGGCTGATCGTGGCGGGAACCGAGCTCCACCTGCTCGCGGACAGAATGGGCATCGGCTTCACCGCGTGGGATGCGGTTGCCCTCGCCGTGGTCGCAGGGCTCGCGGGTCTGCTCATCGGCATCGCGATCGCGGCGCCGCGTCGGCGCGCCGTCCGAGCGGTGCTGGTGGCGCTCTCCGCGCTGGTCATTCCTTTCGGCGGCCTCGTGCTGCTCGCAAGGCTGCTCCTGGGTCTTTCGACTCTGACCGCATCGGCGGCGTCGCCCGACGGTCGGATGGTCGTCCAGCTCGTCGACTCCGGCCGCCCATTCCTGGACCGGAACTTCAGCATCCGGCTGCGGGGCCCGTCCGGATGGTGGCGTCACATCTGGTTCTCGCCGGATGAAGGTGCTCCCGGCGGCGAGCGGTTTCTGTGGTCGCGCGACGGCCGGCATGTGCTCCTCATCGGGCCGAACTTCTTCGCGCGCCCCGAGTCGTGTCTGGCGTCGGGCGAGTTCCTCTACCTGCACATCGACACGAGGACCGGCGCTGTCCGCAGCAACGCCACGCAGAGCGCGGGCCCGCGATTCGCGCTGGCGGACCTCGCGGGTGTCGAGTTCACAGCACCGCTCGACGCCGGCGGCTGGCCCGTGAGAATGCCGGGCGGCCCCACGCGCTGCGAGCCGGCTTCGCCGCGGCGTTGACCGTCGTGTCCGGCCCGGACCAGCCACGCCTTCGGGTCAGCGGCGGCCCAGGGCGAAGCCCTCGTACCCCTTCGCCGCGACCTCGTCGCACTTCTGGCGGTACACGCCGACGCCGCCGATGTAGGGCATGAAGATGCGCGGCTTGCCGGGGATGTTCGCGCCCATGTACCAGGAGGGGGCGAGGGGGTAGAGCGTCATGTGTCCGACCTCGTCGACGTGCCGGACCCACGCCTCCTGCGCGTCCGCGGTCGGCTCGATGGTCGCGTGCCCGTGGCGGTCGAGGTACGTGAGGCAGTCGGCGATCCAGTCCACGTGCTGCTCGATCGACACGATCATGTTGCTCAGCACCGACGGGCTGCCGGGGCCGGTGATCATGAACAAGTTCGGGAAGCCCGCGACCGCGATCCCGAGATAGGTGCGCGGGCCCTCCGCCCACATCTCTCGAAGGGGCCGGCCGGCCCGCCCGCGGATGTCGATGTTGAGCAGGGCGCCGGTCATCGCGTCGAAGCCGGTGGCGAAGACGAGGGCGTCCACCGCGTACTCGGCGTCGCCCGTCCGCACGCCGGTCGGGGTGATCGCCTCGATCGGCACCCGGCTGACGTCCACCAGGGTGACGTTGTCCCGGTTGAAGGTCGCGTAGTAGCCGGTGTCCACGCAGAGGCGCTTGGTGCCGAGCGGATAGCTCTTCGGACACAGGAGCTCGGCCACCGCCGGATCCCGGACGATCGCGCGGATCTTCGCCCGGAAGAACTCGGCCGCGGTGTCGTTGGCCTCCTGGCTGACGAGCAGGTCGCTGTAGGCGGCCGAGAAGCCGAGCCCGCCCCGGCGCCAGCGCTTCTCGTACTCGCGCTCCCGCTCCTCCTCGGGCACCGCCAGCGCGGAGTCCCCGCTGCGGTCGACCACGAAGCCCACCCGCGATTCCCGGGCCTGGCGCCGGAAGTCCGCGTAGTGCTCCTTCACCCGGCGCTCGTACTCCGGGTCGAGCGGCGCGTTCTGGGCCGGCATGCTGTAGTTGGGCGTCCGCTGGAAGACGAAGAGGTGCGCGGCCTGCCGCGCGATGATCGGGATGGACTGGATCGCGGAGGAGCCGGTGCCGATGATCCCGACCCGCCGGCCGGTGAAGTCCACGCCCGCGTGCGGCCACTTGCCGGTGTGGTACCACTGGCCCTCGAAGGTCTCGAGCCCCTTGAAGTCGGGCACCTGCGCGTCCGAGAGGCAGCCGGTGGCCATGATGCAGAAGCGCGCGGCCACCCGGTCGCCGCGATCCGTCTCGATCGTCCACCGGCCGGCCGCCTCGTCGAAGACGGCCGACGTCACGCGGGTCTCGAACTGGATGTCCCGCCGCAGGTCGAAGCGATCCGCCACGTGGTTGGCGTACTTCAAGATCTCGGGCTGGGCCGCGTAGCGCTCGGTCCAGCGCCACTCCTGCTGCAGCTCGTCCGAGAACGAGTAGGAGTAGTCCATGCTCTCGACGTCGCAGCGCGCGCCCGGGTAGCGGTTCCAGTACCAGGTGCCGCCGACCCCCGCGCCGGCTTCGTAGACCCGAGCGGTCAGGCCGAGGCCGCGCAGCCGGTGGAGCATGTAGAGCCCGGCGAACCCCGCCCCCACGATCACCGCGTCGAACATCACGCCTCCTCGTGCACCGGCACCACGTACGGCCCCTCGGGGACGAAGGCGACCCGCGGGTCCCGGTGGCGCGCCATGCTGTCCGCGATCGCGGCGCCGACATCCGTCACGCGCTCCACGCCGGTCAGCGCGACGTCGCCCGCCTCCAGGCCGTCGGTGTAGAGCCGCACGCGGCCGACGCGCATGGGCCGGAGCTGCATCTGGGTCTGCCACTCGTCGATGTCGGCGTGCGGCTTGCCCGCGATGCTCGCCGCGAATCCGTCTCCACCCAGCTCGACGAGCCGGCGCTGCGCCTCGACGTAGTGCTTCGAGCCCATGCCCTCCGAGCACGCGGAGGCGACGATGAGGTCGCCGCCGGGCTCCAGGATGTCGAGCGGGCCCACCATGCCCTTCACGGTCTGGTAGTACGTCTTGTCGAGCGGGTAGCCGGCCGCGCTGGTGACCACGGTGCGGAAGCGCCGGCCCACCGCCACCCGCGCGTATCGCCGGGCGAAGGCCACCGCCTGGAGATGGCTCCCGACGACCTCGCCGAAGTTGACGAAGGCGAGCCGCCGCCGCTCGTCGATCACGGTGTTGAGCGCGAGCGCGCCGCCCAGCATGCCGACGATCGCGAGCTGTTCCTCGTGCAGCGGGTTGCCGTCCAGCACGCAGCTGGCCGCGCGCGGGTGCGCCATGAACGCGGCGTTGTGGAACGTCGTGATGGTCTCGGCGTGGGCCACGCCGGGCGCGATGACCTTGCGGCCGCCCGACCAGCCGGCCATGAAGTGCGGCTCCACCAGGCCGGTGGCGATCTTCAGCTCGGCCTCGACGAGGCGGCGATCGAGCCGCACCACGGTGCCGCGCGCCGGAGTCCGGCCGAGCAGCACGTGATCCTCGTCGGCCCGGGCGTCGTGGTTCGCGACGATCACGGTGTCGAGCACCCACGGGTCGCCGACCAGCTCGGCCAGCTCCGGACCCTCGTTCGGCCGGTGGAGCCCGGTCGCGACCAGGACCGTGATCCCCGCGCGCGGCACGCCCGCGTCCAGGAGCGTCCGGATCAGCGGCGCCAGGAAGAGGCCGTTCGGCACCGGCCGGGTGATGTCGCAGATGAGGATGCAGGCCGAGCGCTTGCCGCGCGCGAGCTCGCGCAGCGGCGGGCTGTCCACCGGCTCGGCGAGGGCCCGCTCGACGGCGGCCGCGGGCTCCGCGAGCCTGGGCATCGCGCGTTTCGCGATCACCGTCGGCTCGCACCCGGGGGGCGGCGAGACAGGCAGGGTGGCGCGGCCATAGAGGAGGTCGATCGTCACGAGGTTCTCCCCGGAGATCATATGCCATCATGTGAGCGATGGCGACGACCGACGCGCGGTGGGCCGCCTGGGACGGCCGCGGGCTCGAGCACCTGCGCCTGCACGTGGGGCCGGGGTCGGTGCGGGCGGACAGCGTGATCCTCGCGGTGGCCGCCGACGGCCGTCCGTACCGCGCGCGCTACCGGATCGACTGCGACGGCGGCTGGACGCTGCGCCGCGCCCGCATCGAGCTGCTGGAGGAGCCCGCGCGCGGCCTCGACCTGCGCGCCGACGGCCGCGGCCGCTGGACCGACGGCGTCACCGGCGCGCCCCTGCCGCTGGATGGCTGCGTGGACGTGGACATCTACCCGTCGCCCTTCACCAATACGCTACCGATGCAGCGGCTCGCCGGCGCGGTCGTCGGCCGGCCGCAGGTGATCGAGGCGGCCTGGGTCGTGCTGCCCGAGCTGACCGTGCAGGCGGCGCGGCAGGAGTACACGCTGCTCGCGCGCGGCGCCGCCGGCGCCCGCTGGCGCTTCCGCGCCCTCGACTCCGACTTCACCGCGGAGCTCGACGTGGATCGCGACGGGCTCGTGCGCGACTACCCCGACATCGCCCGGCGGTTGTAAGAGTCCTTCCTCCCTATTCCCCCTCTCCCCTCAGGGGAGAGGGCAGGGTGAGGGGTGGTCTCCAGGGGAGAGACGGACCTAGACGGCCAGCGCCGGCAGCCCCATCTCGCGCGTGCACTCGCCGAACCACGCGATCACTTCCTTGTGCAGCGGGATCCCGTGGGCGCGGCGATGCGCCAGCTCCTCGGCCTCGGACAGCCCCGGGTAGAGCACCCGCTCCTGGCCCGGCGCGGGCGCCGCGGTGCGCAGGGTGCGGAGCATGTCGTCCATCGTGTCCTTGAACCGCTCGAGGTCGGTGAAGGCCTCGATGTTGTACGCCGCGAACTGGTTCTTCGACCCGCTGCCGGGCGCGAGCATGGTGGGCAGCGCGCCCGCCAGCATCGTGGACAGGACCTCGGCCATCAGCGCGAAGCCGTAGCCCTTGTGCGAGCCCTGCTCGCGCGTGCCGCCGAGCGGCGCCTGGTAGACGTCGTCGCGGTCGAAGATCGGCTTCTCCTCCATGATCGGGGTGCCTTCCTTGTCGGTGACCCAGCCCGCGAGCAGCGGCGAGCCGATGCGCATGGCCAGCCGGATCTTGTTGCCCGCGATCGCGGAGGTCGCGGCGTCGAACAGGAGCGGGGCCTCGCGGCGCGCGGGGGCGGCGAGCGCGATCGGGTTGGTGCCGAGCAGGGGCTTGGCCCCGAAGGTGGGGACCACGTGGAGCCCCGCGGCGGTGAAGCAGGCGCCCACCATGTCGGCGGCCGCGGCCTGCATCGCGAAGTGGCCGATCGCGCCGAAGTGCCCCGCGTTGTGCACGGTCACGATGCCCACGCCGACCTTGCGCGCCTTGTCCATGGCCAGCCGCATCGCCTTCGGCCCCACGATGATGCCGAGGCGCTTGCCCGCGTCGATCACCGCGGTGCCGGGCGCCTCGCGCTCGACCGTGAAGCCCGGGCGCGGGTCGAGCTTGCCGGCCCGGTAGTCGCGGACGTAAGCGCGCAACATGTTCGACACGCCGTGCGTCTCGACTCCGCGCAGGTCGGTCATGACCAGCACGTCCGCGGCCTCGGCGGCGTCGTCCGGGCTCACGCCGAGCTTCTCGAAGATCTGGGTGGTGGTCCGGCGCAGCGCCGCTTCCGTGACCAGCACCTGGTCCTGCGGCGGCACCTTGAAGCGCTCGAGGATCATGGAGAGCCCTCCCGGCAGGCATCCTAGCCGAGTTTGCCCTTGACGGACCGGTCAAGATTGGTCACAAGGGGAGACGCCATGTCACTCGAGGAAAAGCTCGCCGCGATCCGGGAGATGGCCAGGACGCGCCAGCCGCCCGAGGTGCGCGCGGTCATGCATCAGGCGACCGAGGACCTGCGCGCCTCCGGGATCATGGACCGCGTCGTCAAGATCGCGGCGCCCGCGCCCGACTTCACGCTGCCCAACGTCGCCGGCCAGCCGGTGAGCCTGGCCGCCCTGCGGGCGCGCGGCCCGGTCGTGCTCTCCTTCTACCGCGGCCGCTGGTGACCCTACTGCAACGCAGAGCTGGACGCTCTGCAGCGGGCCCTGCCCGAGATCACCGCCGCCGGCGCCTCGCTCGTGGTGGTGTCGCCTCAGGTCGCGCGCACGCGACGCGAGACCGAGGAGCCCAAGCCGATGACCTACGAGGTGCTGCGCGACCTCGGCAACCGCGTGGCCGAGCGGTACGGGCTGGTGTTCACGCTGCCCGAGGCGCTGCAGGCCATCTACACGAAGTTCGGCATCGACCTGCCGGCCGGCAACGGGGACGGCACCTGGCGCCTGCCCATCCCGGCCCGCTTCGTGATCGACCGGGAAGGGATCATCCGCGCGGTCGACGCCGACCCCGACTACACCCGGCGGCCCGAGCCGGCGCAGACGGTCGAGATCCTGCGGGGCCTGGCCGCCCGCTAGGAGAGCGGGGGCCAGCGTCTCGTTGACCCCGGGGCCCCCGCGGGGCTAGATTCGCCTTCGGGGCGCTCCGGCCCGCCGCTTCCATTCCGGAGCCCACCAGGAGGCTGGCCATGCTTGGTCTGGGAATGGCGTCGTCACACGCCCCGATGATGTTCCAGAAGGCGCAGTACTGGCCGCGGGTGGTCGGGCGGATCCCGGCGGAGGCCCGCGAGCAGCTGCCGCGCAGCGCCCGGGAGGAGATCGCGACCCCGGCCATCATCGACGGCCACGTCCAGCGGATCGAGGGCGGCCTGGCCACCCTGCGCGAGCAGCTCCGGGCCTACCGCCCGGACGCCCTGCTGATGATCGGCGACGACCAGGGCGATCTCTTCGACGAGACCAACAACCCCACCTTCTCGGTCTACACGGGCGAGGAGCCCCTGTGGGGCCGGAGCGCCCGGGACGCCTACGACATCCCGCCCAAGGAGCGCACGAAGGTCGTCTTCCAGCCGCATCCCGACCTGTCCCGGCACCTGCTGCGCGGGCTGATCAAGCGGGGCTTCGACGTGGCCAACATCGGGCGGTTCGACCCGCGCGGCAATCCCACGCGCGGGGTCTCGCACATGGTCTCCAACCTCGTGCCCGAGGTGGATCCCGCTCTCGAGATCCCGCTGGTCTGCGTGTTCATGAACGAGTACTACCCGCCGCTGCCCAGCGCCGCCCGCTGCGCCCGGCTGGGTGAGGCCATCGCCGACGTCCTCCGCGACCGGCCGGAGCGCGTGGCGATCTACGCCTCGGGCGGGCTCTCGCACTTCCCGGGCATGTACAACGCGGGCTGGATCGACCAGCCGCTCGACCGGTGGATCCTCGAGCGGCTGGAGCGCAACGACCTGGCCGCCCTCGAGCATCTCTTCACGTTCGACTCCGACGCCATGCGCTCGGGGACGGGTGAGGTGCGGGCGTGGATCAGCGTGGCCGCCGCGATGAAGCGGCCCGCGAAGGTGGTGGACTACGTGCCGGCCCACTGCACCCAGACCGGGTGCGGTTTCGTCTACTGGCCCGCGGCCGACTGAGGAGCTCGGAGGGGGGCTGCGCCCCCCTTCCGAGCCTCCCCCCAGAAACAGGCTGCGCGGGCGGAGCCCGCGCTCGAAGCGGGCGGACCCACCGGCTGCCCGGCCTCCTGCTGCCCGCCCTGCTCGTCCTCGGGCTTGCCCCCGCGGCCGTGGCCGGCAGCATCCCGCTCGACCTGCGCTTCGACGGGAAGCCGCTCGAGCCCACCGCGCCCCCCGACTTCACGTGCTACAGCGCGAAGGCCAGCGGGTGGGTGAGCTGCGGGGTGAAGCGGGGGGAGGAGCCCGGGGCCTGGGTGCTCGAGGGCCTCGAGCCCGGCCGGTACCGCCTGCACGTGAGCATCGACGAGAACCCGGCGAACCCGCGCCGCTTCCCGGGCGACTACGAGGCGCAGCACCGGTTCGAGGTCACCGAGCGGGAGCAGGAGGGCCTCGACGTGGATATGGTCCGGCTCATCCACCTGACCCGCCCGGGCGACAATGCCCGCGCGCTCGAAGGCATGCTCACGAGCTGCGCGACCCAGCCCGTCTTCGAGACGCCGCGCCACTCCTGGGGGCCGACGGCCCGGATCGAGTTCGCGTGGGAGCCGATCGTGGCGGGCGCGGAGTACCGGGTGAGCGTGACCGCGGTCTCCTGCTCCCACCCGGACCGCCAGCGGGAGGTCCTGCGCACGACGACGGCCGACACCGCGGTGACCCTGAGCCTGCCGCCGAGCGCGGGTGACGAGCAGTACTACTTCTGGATCGCGGCCTGGCACGACGGCCGCCTCGTCGGCGATCTCTACACGCACGACGCGGGGACGCACTCGTGGAACTACCGCTTCCAGGTCCGCGACGCGAGCCTGCCGCGCTGGGCCTACGCGGTCGCCGCCGGCCTCCTGCTGCTCCTCATCCTCGGCGCGGTCCGGTTCCTCCCCGCCGCCGAGCCCGCGCGCCGCCGGCGGCTCGCGCGCCGGGCGCTCGCGGTGGTGGTCATCGGCGCGCTCACGGGCGGCGCCTTCTACATCGTCCGCGATCGGCTCGAGGAGCGCGAGCGGCGCCGCGCCGAGGAGGAGCGGGCGCAGAGCGAGGCCGAGCGGCAGGCCCGGCAGCGCGAGCTCATCGCCGCGTTCGTCTCGGCGGCGCCGCGGCCGGCGTGGTGGACCTCCGTGCAGACCCCGTACCACGTGGACAACGTGGGCGACCTGCTCGCGGCCTGGCAGGGATTCCCGCGCGGAGACGACGGACTTGGCGAGCGGCAGTTCTTCAAGGCCGCCTACCGGGGCATCGTGGATCATCCGGACGACGAGCACATCGTGGCGACCGCCATCGACCTGCTCTACTGGGTCGTGGACGACTACCCGCACCGCCTGCCGCTGGCCCAGTTCGGCTACGAGCGCTACTTCCAGCACCGGCAGCGTACCGACAACTGCGCCAACTGCATGCCGGGGGACCGGACGCAGGGGCTCACCCTGAACCTGAGCCGGCTCCTGATGACGGCCGGCCGCCACGACGAGGCGATCGCGGTCTGCCGCCGGCTGATCGAGGAGCGCGGGGCGGAGGTGAGCCCCTACAAGCTGGCCGAAACCTGGGACCGGATCGCGTGGGCGTACTGGGAGAAGGGCGAGCGCGAGCGCGCGAGGGAGATCGCGCAGGAGGCGCTCGCGAAGTACGGCGGGACCGTGCGCGGCGACGACCTCCGCCGCACGCTGGCCACCTTCGAGCGCGCGCCGTGAGGGCGCGCTGGGGGGAAGAACTACCGCGGGCGGAACGGGCTACGAGGCGTGAGGAGCGCGGCGCAGCGTGTAGATGTTGATCACCTTCTCCTGCCGGTGGGTGGGCCGCCAGGGGGGCCAGCTCACCGCCCGGCGGTCCCGGTGGACCGCGAACCCACTTCGTCGGAAGGCCGCGCGTAGCTTGCCGTCGGCCACCCAGCCGGGGTCGGCCAGCAGCGCCACGCCGTCGGTCTTGAGCGTCCGCATCAGCCCGGTGCCGAGCGCCGGCCACTCCGCGTCGTCGTAGACCACGTCGCCGCCGACCACCAGGTCGTAGGCGGCGGGCTCGAGCCGCTCGCCCCCGTGGTTCCAGTCGCCGCCTATGGTCTGGGCAGGGCCCAGGCCGTTGCGCCGGCAGTTGCGCCGGACGGCCGCCAGGGCCCCCGCCTCCCGGTCCAGGAAGGTGACGCGCGCGCCCAGGCGCCCGCAGACGATGCCGATGAGGCCGACTCCGCAGCCGAGGTCCAGGACCTGGCGGCCCCGGAGGCCCTCCGCTCCGAAGCGGTCGATGATGTAGCCGGCCAGCCCCAGGCCGGCCGGCCAGACCCGCCGCCAGTAGGTGTGCGTGGAGAGCTTGAGCAGGGTCCGCGCCGACGTCTCCTCGATGGAGACGGGCCCGATCGGCTCGAGCGCGAACTCGCGTAGCACTAGGGCGAAGTCTAACGCACGTTGATCCGTCCCGCGCTCAGGTTTATGCTCGGCGAGTCCCCGTCGGCCTGGTGTGACCGCAGTCCCGCCAAAGGAGGCGCGCAATGGCTCTCTCGGTAGGCTTCATCGGTGTGGGGAACATGGGCAACCCGATGGCCGGCAACGTGCTGAAGGCCGGCTTCTCGATGACGGTCTTCGACACGAACCCCAAGGCCATGGAGAACCTGATCCAGGCCGGGGCCAAGCGGGCGGCCTCCGCCCAGGAGGTGGTGGGCGCCTCCGAGGTCGTGCTGACCTCGCTGCCCGCCTCCCCCGACGTCGAGGCCATGTACCTCGACAAGGGAGGCCTGGTGGAGCGCGCCAAGCCGGGGACCATCCTGATCGACCTGAGCAGCGTGCTGCCGGTGACGCCGCGGAAGATCGAGCCCGTGGCCCGCGCGCGCGGCGTGCACGTCCTGGAGGCGCCGGTGAGCGGCGGCGTCACCGGCGCGCGCGCGGCCACCCTGGCCATCATGGTGGGCGGCGACGCGGCGGCGCTCGAGAAGGCGCGGCCGGTGCTGCGCGCCATGGGCCCGAACATCTTCCACGTGGGGCCGGTGGGCGCGGGCAACACCATCAAGGCCATCAAC
>DATHSW010000256.1:0-28725 GCA_035463855.1 Candidatus Deferrimicrobiaceae bacterium
GCGACCTCGCGCTCGCGGGGCATCAGCTCGGCGAGCACGCGGCCGAGGCGGATCGCCTCCTCGCAGAGATCGTGGCGCAGGAGCGCGGGGCCGCTGTGCGCCGCGTAGCCCTCGTTGAAGATCAGGTACAGCACCGCGAGCACGGCCGACAGCCGCGCCGCCAGCTCGGCGCCCTCGGGGACCTCGTACGGGAAGCCGCCGTCGCGAAGCGTCCGCTTGGCGCGCACGAGTCGCTGGGCGATCGTCGGCTCGGGCACCAGGAAGGCCCGCGCGATCTCCGTGGTCGAGAGGCCCCCCACCAGCCTCAGCGTGAGCGCGACGCGGCTGTCGGCGGGCAGGGCGGGATGGCAGCACGTGAAGATCAGTCGGAGTCGATCGTCGGGGATCTCGTCGGGGTCGGACACCTCAGGCGCCGGGTGCGTCGCGCCGAGCGCCTCGTGCGCGAGGGCATCGACGCGCGCGCCGGCGCGACGGGTGCGGCGCAGATGATCCAGCGCCCGGCGGCGGGCCGTGGTGAGGAGCCAGGCGCCCGGACGATCGGGGATGCCGTCCGCCGGCCAGTGATCGAGCGCCTGCTCGAAGGCGTCCTGGACGACCTCCTGCGCCGCGTCGATGTCGCGCACGATCCGGAGCACCGAGGCGACCACCCGCGCGTGCTCGAGCCGGAACACCTCCGCCAGGCGCGCGCGCACGCTCTCGTCCGGGGTCCGCGGTCCCACGAAGCGAGATGGTACGCCATCCGGCGCTCATGCTGGTGGCGCGCCCGCCGGGCCCGCGGCGCGGCGGCGGGCTCTCCCGCCCTCACATCGGCCAGATCGGTCGCACCTCGATGAAGCCCCCCTCGCCGAGCGGAACCTTCTTCGCCCACTCCAGCGCTTCTTGCTTGGTGTCGCACTCGATCAGGTAGAAGCCGCCCAGGGCCTCCTTCGTCTCGGTGAAGGGCCCGTCCATGACCTGGCGCTGCCCGGCCTTGAAGCGGACGCGGCTGCCGTCGGCGTCGGGGCGCAGGCGCTCGCCGTGGACCATCTTGCCGGAGGCGTGCAGCTCCTGGGCGAAGCGGCCGTGTCCCTGCACGATGGCCTCCATCTGGGACCGGGACGGAGGAGCCTGGTTCTTGTCGGAGCAGATGAGCAGCAGGTAGCGCATCGGTCAGCCTCCCTATCGTGATGGTCGGGCCGTCGAATCGGCCTTCACCTATACGACGCCGACGACCTCCCGGAATCGACAGCGGGTCAGGCTGGGCGGGTCGCGCGGGCCTCGGCCGCCTTCGCCTGCAGCGCCTCCCACACCGCCAGGGGCACGGGGGGATGGCCCAGCACCGCCGCGCGCACCGGCGGGCCGTGAAAGTCGGAGCCGCCGGTCGCGACCAGGCCGTGCCGCCGGCACAGCTCGACGTAGGCCCCGCGCTGCGCGGCGGAGTGCTCGTTGTAGAAGCACTCGATGCCCATGAGCCCCGCCGCGACCAGGGCCGGGATCAGCTCGTCTCGGTCCGACAGCCCGGGATGGGCGAAGACGGGCACGCCGCCCGCGCGGCGGAGCAGGCGCACCGCGTCCTCGGGGGTGAGCTTCGTGCGCGGGACGTGGGCGGGCTTGCCCGCGGCCAGGTATCGGTCGAAGGCCTCGCGCACCGTCTTCACGTGGCCGCGCTCGACCATCACACGGGCCACGTGCGGGCGCCCCGCCGAGCCCTCCTGCACCAGCGCGAACACCCGCTCCACGTCGATCGGCATGCCCAGCTCGGCGAGCCGGTCGGCCATGCGATGCACGCGGGCGCGGCGCTCCTCGCGCTGGGCGCGGCAGAAGTCCTGGAACCACGGGGCCTCGTAGTCCATGTAGTAGCCGAGGATGTGGATCTCGGCGCCCTCGACGTCGCAGTTGATCTCGATACCGGGCACGATGGTGAGCGGCGGGTGGCGCCGCGCTTCCTCGATCGCCTCGGCGAGGCCGTCGGTGGAGTCGTGGTCGGTGATGGCCAGCACGCGCACCCCACGCCGGGCCGCCTCGGCCACCAGCTCGCGCGGCCTCAGCGTGCCGTCGGAGGCGATCGTGTGCGTGTGGAGATCGACGCCGCCGGCCATCGGGCTCCCTAGGGGCGCCCGTCCAGGAGGTAGCCGAGCAGGGTTCGCACGCCGACCCCGGTGGCGCCCTTGGGCCCGAGCGGCAGCTCGCGCTCGGTGAAGGCGGTGCCCGCGATGTCGAGATGCGCCCACGGCACGCCTGCGGTGAACTCGCGCATGAAGAGGCCCGCCACGATCGCGCCGGCGCCGCGCTGGCTCGAGATGTTGTTGAGGTCGGCCACGTCGCTCTTGAGCCCGTCCTTGTACTCCTCGTGCAGCGGCAGGCGCCACATCCGCTCCCCGGCTCTGTCGGCGGCGCCCAGCACCCGCGCGGCCAGCCCGTCGTCGCTCGCCATCACCCCGGACAGGCCCTGGCCGAGCGCGATGACCACCGCGCCGGTCAGAGTGGCCATGTCGACCATCTCGTCGGGCTTGATCTCCCGGACCGCGTAGGCGAGCGCGTCGGCCAGGGTGAGCCGGCCCTCCGCATCGGTATTGCCGATCTCGATGGTGAGGTCGTTCATGGCCCGCACGATGTCGCCTGGGCGCTGGGCGGTGCCGGACGGCATGTTCTCGGTGGCCGCGATCAGGCCGTGCACCTCCACGGGGGGCCTCAGCCGGGGCAGGGCCTGGAAGACCCCGAGGACCGCGGCGGCGCCCGACATGTCGTCCTTCATCCGCAGCATGCCGTCGGCGGTCTTGAGGTCGAGCCCGCCCGAGTCGAAGGTGATGCCCTTGCCGATCACGGCGACTCGTCGGCGCGGACGCTTCGGCGCGTAGGTGAGATGGATGAACTTGGGCGGCTCCTCGCTGCCCTGCGCGACACCCACGAAGGCCCCCATGCCCATCTTGGCGCACTCGTCGCGCTCCAGCACGCGCAGCCCGAGCCCGCCCTCCTTGGCGATCTCGGCGGCGCGTCGCGCCAGGAACGTGGGCGTCACCACGTTGGCCGGCTCGTTGACCAGGTCACGCGCGAGGGCCGTGGCCTCGGCGGCGACCCGGCCGATCCGCAGGCCGTCGCGGGCGGCCGCCGCGCTGCGGCGGTCGGGCTCGAGCACGGTCAGCGCGCGCACCGACTTGCCGTTCTTCTCCTTCAAGTACTTGTCGAAGCGATAGGTGCCGAGCAGCGCGCCTTCCGCGACGGCCTGGGCCCGGTCGCGGGCGGACAGCGCGGCGGCCGGCATGAAGACCGCGACGGTGGCGGCCCCCAGATCGCGCGCGCGCCGGACCGCGGCGGCGGTGGCGCGGCGGACGGGCTCGGCGTCGCGCGCGCGGGCCCCCCGCGTGAGGGGGCCGAGCCCCACCACCAGGACGCGCTCGGCGGGCACCGCGCCGCCGGTGTGGAAGTACGAGATCTGTCCGGGCTTGCCTTCGAACTTCTCGCTCTTGAGCACCCGGGAGAGCAGGCCGCCGAGCGCCCGGTCCAGCCGGGTGATCTCGGGCGCGGGACGCGCGCCGTCACCGTACTGTCCCACCACCAGCACGTCCGCGCGCGCTTCCGACGGGCTCCTGGTCTCGAGGGCCAGCTCCATTGCCGTCATCCTCCCTGGACGAGCGTCCGTGTCTGGCAGAGGCTCACGGCTCGGCGCACCATGTCCGCGAGCCCGTCGGTCGTGTCGTAGCCGCCCAGCTCGGCGATCGGCACCCACCGCACCTCGGCGGCGTCGCTGCCCGCGCGCGGCACCCCGGCCTCGATGGCGGCCACGTAGTCCATGATCACGTAGTGATAGTGCACGCGCGGGGGCTCCGATCCGTCCCCCGGCGCGAGCCGCACCCGGTCGATCACGCCGCAGAGGCCGAGCAGGCGCACGCGCACCCCGCACTCCTCCTGCACCTCGCGGCGGACCGCGTCCTCGATCCGCTCACCCAGGTGGATGAGGCCGCCGGGGATGCTCCACTTGCCCTGGGACGGCGGCTGCCCGCGCTTGACCAGCAGCACGCGGTCGCCGTCCAGGATCACCGCGCCGACTCCCACGCGGGGCGCGTCCGGGTACTCGCGCGCGAACGTCATCGAGGGATCGAATGGTGAGGGGTGGCCACGGTCATCGCGCGGCCGGATCGGGTCCAGCGGTCGGCGCCGTACTTGTCGCGCACGAGGGAGTCGGCCAGCTCCAGCTCTTCCGCCGCGAGCCCGCCCGGCGTCATCTCGAGCCCGTGCACCGTCCGGAAGCCCTCGGCCAGCGCGGTCATGGTCTCCTCGAACGAGGGCCGCCGGCCCAGCGCCGCCTCGAGCGTGGTCATGCCGGCCAGCGGATCGCGCTCGGTGGGGAACACGCGGCGCAGGCGATCCGGCGCGGCGCCCAGCATCACCGCCCCGTGCTGGAGAAAGCCCGCCCCCTGGCGCCGCTGGGCGCTGCCCACCACCTTGAGGCCGGCGACCTCCAGCTCGTACGAGCCCGTCCGCGCGAAGCAGAAGGTGGGCATCGCGGCGGGATCGGAGGGCTGCACCGGCACCATCTCGACCGGCACGCCCAGGCGATTGATCCCGGCGGCCAGGGCGGCGCCGATCCAGCGATAGGTCTCGAGCAGGTCGCTCGCGCCGTCGAAGTCCCCCTCCCGCGCGGCCACGCTGTAGGTCAGCTCGAGCTCGGGCCCCTCGTGAAGGATGGCGCTGCCCCCGGTCGGCCGGCGGACGAGCCCGATCCCGAGCGCGGCGGCGGCGGCCAGGTCGATGCGGTGGTCGAGCGGCTGGCCGTAGCCGAGGGAGATGGTGGCGGGCTGCCAGGCGAAGAAGCGGAGCGTCGGGGGCGCCGCGCCCGCCAGCCGGCCCAGCAAGAGCGCCTCGTCGAGGGCCATGTTGAGGGCGCCGTCGAGCGGCTCGGTGACCAGCAGGCGGAACGCGGTCATCCTACTTGGACGGGCGCCACCTCAGGACGGGCTGGCGGGCGGCCAGCGTCTGATCCAGCCGGCGCACCGGCGTCGTGACCGGCGCCTCGTGAATCAGGTGCGGATCCGTCTCCGCTTCCCGCGCGATCTGGATCATGGCGTCGCAGAACTGGTCGAGCGTCTCCTTGGACTCGGTCTCGGTGGGCTCGATCATCAGCGCCTCTTCCACGATCAGCGGGAAGTAGGTGGTCGGGGCGTAGAAACCCAGGTCGAGCAGACGCTTGGCGATGTCCATCGCGCTGACGCCGAGCCGCTTCTGCCGCCTCGCCGAGACCACGCACTCGTGCATGCAGGGTCCCGGCGCCGAGCGATCGTAGTCGCCTTCCAGGCGCTTCAGGACGTAGTTGGCGTTGAGCACCGCATTCTCGGCGACCGCGCGGAGGCCGTCCGGCCCCATGGTGCGGATGTAGCTGTAGGCGCGCACCAGCATGCCGAAGTTGCCCCAGAAGGCCTGCAGCTTGCCGATGGACTGCGGGCGGTTCCAGTCGAGCGCGTAGCCGGCTTCGGACTTCACCACCACCGGCGTCGGCAGGAACGGCGCCAGATGCGCCTTGATGCCCACCGGCCCCGAGCCGGGACCGCCGCCGCCGTGCGGCGTGGTGAAGGTCTTGTGCAGGTTGAAGTGGCAGACGTCGAAGCCGAGGTCGCCGGGGCGCGTGATGCCGAGGATCGCGTTGAAGTTGGCCCCGTCCATGTAGACCTGCACTCCCTTGGCGTGGCACATCTCGGTGATCTGGTGGATCCGTGACTCGAAGAGTCCCAGCGTGTTGGGCTGGGTGATCATGAACGCGGCCACGTCCTGGTCCAGATGCCGCTCGAGGTCCACGAGGTCCACGTCGCCGTTGGCCTCGGACTTGAGCTCGACCACCGAGAAGCCGGCCAGCGCGGTGGACGCGGGATTGGTGCCGTGCGCCGAGTCCGGGATCAGCACCTTGTGGCGGCGCTCTCCGCGCGCCAGGTGGTAGGCCCGGATCATCAGCACGCCGGCCAGTTCGCCCTGCGCTCCCGCCGCGGGCTGCAGCGACACCTCGTCCATGCCCGAGATCTCGGCGAGGTCCCGGGCCAGCTCCCACATGAGCTGGAGCGCGCCCTGGCTCCCCGCCTCCGGGGCCAGCGGGTGCAGGCGCGCGAAGCCCCCGAGGCGGGCCATGTCCTCGTTGATCTTCGGGTTGTACTTCATGGTGCACGAGCCGAGCGGGTAGAAGTGCGTGTCCACCCCGTAGTTCATCTGCGACAGCCGCGAATAGTGGCGGACCACGTCGACTTCCGAGACCTCGGGCAGCTCGGCGGGCGTCTCCCGCAGGTGCTCCCTGGGCAGGAGCGCGGCGGGATCGCTGTCGGGCACGTCGCTCTCGGGCAGCGAGTAGGCGAAGCGGCCGGGCGAGGAGAGCTCGAAGATCAGCTTGTCGTAGGTGGGCTTGGCGGCGTGCATGGCGGCCTCAGGCCACCGCCGCCGCGAGGGCGGCCGCGTAGGCGTCGATCTCGTCCTTCGTGCGCTTCTCGGTCACCGCGACCAGCAGGCAGTCCTTGTAGGCGCGGTCGAAGCCCCGGAGCGGCACGCCGGCCAGGAGCCGGTCCTTCATGAGCCGCTTGATCACCCGCTCCGGCGACTTCGGGAGCTGGAGCGTGAACTCCTTGAAGAACGGCGCGCTGAAGCGCAGCCGCACGCCCGGGATCCGGGTGAGCTCGCGCGCCGCGTAGTGGGCCTTGGCGGTCGACAGCTCGCCGACCTTGCGGAGCCCGCGCTTGCCCAGGATCGCGACGTAGATGGTGGCCATCAGCGCGCAGAGCGCCACGTTCGTGCAGATGTTCGACGTGGCCTTCTCGCGGCGGATGTGCTGCTCGCGCGTCTGCAGCGTGAGCACGAAGCCGCGCTGCCCGTCCACGTCCACCGTCGCGCCCACCAGGCGCCCCGGCATCCGCCGCACCAGCTCCTGCTTGGCCGCGAACACGCCCAGGTTCGGCCCGCCGAAGCTCATCGGCACGCCGAGCCCGTGCCCCTCTCCCACCACGATGTCGGCGCCGGAGGCGCCCGGCGGGGTCAGCAGGCCCAGGTTGACCGGATCCGCGACGACGACCAGCAGCGCGCCGGCCTCGTGCGCGATGTCCGCGATGGCCCGGACGTCCTCGAGCGAGCCGAAGAAGTTCGGGTACTGGACCATCACCGCCGCGGTGTGCTTCGACACCGCCTTTCGGAGCGCGTCCGGGTCGGTCACCCCGTCGCCGAGCGGCCCGGCCTTGATCTTGAGCCCCGGCCCCTCCCCGTAGCTCTCGACCACCTGGCGGTAGAGCGGGTTCACCCCGCGCGAGATCACCAGGGTGTCACGCCCGGTCACCGAGTGCGCCATCAAGGCGGCCTCGGCCAGCGAGGAAGCGCCGTCGTAGAGCGAGGCGTTGGCCACGTCCATGCCGGTCAGCTCCGCCATCATGGTCTGGTACTCGAAGATCGAGCGGAGGGTGCCCTGGCTCGCTTCCGGCTGGTACGGCGTGTAGGCGGTGAAGAACTCGCCGCGGGAGATCAGATGGTTGATCGGGCTCGGGATCGCGTGATCGTAGGAGCCGGCCCCGAGGAAACAGGCGTAGTCGTCGGCGCCCGCGTTGAGCCCGGACAGGCGCTGGAGATGCCGGATCAGCTCGGTCTCGGCCATGGCGCGCGGCAGGTTGAGCGGCCGCGACAGCCGCGCCTTGGGCGGAATGCGCACCAGCAGGTCCTCGATGGAGGAGGCGCCGATGGTCGCCAGCATCTCCTTCTGCTGAGCGGGAGTGTTGGAGATGTACCGCATGATCAGTGCCCGCCGCCGGCGGTGAGCTTCTCGTAGTCGGCGGCGGACATGAGCCCGTCCACGTCCTTGGGATTGCTCATCCGGACGACGAGCATCCAGCCCGTGCCATACGGGTCGGAGTTCACCAGCTCGGGCTTCTTCGGCAGCTCCGCGTTGACCTCGACCACCTCGCCGGTGACCGGCGCGAAGAGATCGGAGACCGCCTTCACCGACTCGACCACCCCGAAGGTCTTCATGGCGGTGACCTTGGCGCCCACCTTGGGCAGCTCGACGAAGACCACGTCGCCGAGCTGCTCCTGGGCGAAGGCGGTGATACCGATGCGGGCGCGGTCGCCCTCCACCTTGGCCCACTCGTGCTCGGGGGTGTACTTGAGCTCCGCCGGAACGTTCGCCATCGACTCCTCTCCTAGGCCTTCTTGGTGTGCGAGGGATAGAAGGGGGTTTTCACGACGCGCGCGGCGTGCGTGGCCCCGCGGATCTCCACCCCGAGCTCGCTGCCCACCGCGGACAGGGCGGAGGGGACGTAGCCCATCCCGATCGACCGCTCCACCGATGGGCCGAAGGAGCCGGAGGTGACCACGCCGACCGGCCCGCCGGCCGCCATCAGCCGGTAGCCGTGACGGGGCACCGCCCGCTCCGCCATCTCGAATCCGACCAGCTTGCGGGCGACACCCCGCGCGCGGAGCGCCTCGATGGCCTCCCGGCCGATGAAATCCCCCTTGGCCGGCTTGACCACCCAGCCGAGTCCGGCCTCGAGCGGGTTCGTGGTCTGGTCGATGTCGTTGCCGTAGAGCGCGTACTTCATCTCGAGCCGCAGCGTGTCCCGCGCCCCCAGCCCGATCGGCTGGATGCCCTCGGGCCGGCCGGCCTCGATCAGCGCGGCCCAGAGGCGCTCGGCCTGCCCGGCGGGCACGTACAGCTCGAAGCCGTCCTCGCCGGTGTAGCCGGTGCGCGAGATGATGGCGGGCACTCCCGCGACCGCCCCGCGGGCGAAGTGGTAGTAGTGGAGACCGGTCACGTCGCGATCGGCCAGCCGGCCCACCAGGCCTTCCGCCTTCGGCCCCTGCACCGCGAGCAGCGCGGTCTCGGCGCTGACGTTCCTCCACTCGGCGCGGCCCGTGCTCTGCGAGGTCACCCACGCCCAGTCCTTGTCGATATTGGAGGCGTTGACCACGAGCATGTAGTGATCGGCGGCGAGCCGGTAGACCGTGAGGTCGTCCACGATGCCCCCCTCCGGGTAGCAGAGGGCCGCGTACTGCACCTGGCCGACGTCGAGCGACCGCGCGTCATTGGTGGTGAGGCGCTGGACCGCGGCGAGGGCGTCGGGGCCGCGCACCTCGAACTCGCCCATGTGGCTGATGTCGAAGAGACCGACCGCGCGGCGCACCGTGCGGTGCTCCTCGATGATCCCGGTGTACTGCACCGGCATGTCCCAGCCGCCGAAGGGGACCATCTTTGCCCCCGCCTTGACGTGGACGTCACGGAGCGGGGTGCGCTTGAGCGGGGTCGACGCGGTAGTGTCCGTCATTTGGATGCCTGGGCGGATCGGCCGGGGGTCGCGCCGGGCGCCCTCATCTTAATGGATGGCGCGCGGCGTGGCAACGATACGGTAGCCGCGACTCTCCATGCAGGCGATCCACGCGCGCTCGAAGCGGGAGCGGCCGCTCCCGCTGATGGCGCCCCCCGCGATGCCGCCGGCGCCCGCCCCCGCGATGAGTCCCTCGCTCGCGGTCGACGCGGTGGAGACGGGAAGGCCCGTCAGGAGCCCGCCGACCGCGGCCCCGCTCGTGCCGAGCACGAAGACGTTGCGGAGGGCGTTCGCCAGAGGGGAGTCGTCGCCGTTGTAGTTGGTCCGGTAGCCCACTTCGGCCTTGCAGTCGGCGACGTCGAGGCGTTGCTGGACCGGGGTCTGCTCGCGAAGGGCCGCGGCTTCCGGCAGCCGCGCCACCGCGCAGCCCGGGGCCAGCAGGGCGGCGGCCAGCGCGAGCCCGGCGGCGGGGCGCGCCATCACCGGGCGGGCAGCCAGTCCCGCAGCGGCGTGACCCGGCAGCCCGCCTTCTCCAGCGCCTCCCGCACCGCGCGCACGATGCGCTCGGCGCCGGGCGTGTCGCCGTGGCAGCAGATGGTCTGCACCGAGATGTCGATGTCCACGCCGTCCATGGTGCGGACCTTGCCGCGCATCGCCATCTCCACCGCCTGGGCGGCCGCCCGGGCCGGGTCGGTGATGAGCGAGCCCGCGATCTTGCGGGAGACCAGCGTGCCGTCCACGTTGTACGCGCGGTCGGCGAAGCCCTCCGAGGCCACCCGGGCGCCCATCTTCCGGCACGTGGCGTCGTAGCGGCCGGAGGCGAGCGTCATCAGGATCAGGCCGGAGTCCATCGCGGACCGGCCGGCCGCGGATGCCAGCGCCTCGTCGGCCTCCATCATGGTGTAGAGGATGCCGTGCGGCTTCATGTGCTGCAGCTCCGCCCCCGCCGCGCGCACCATCTCCCGCAGCGCGCCGGTCTGGTAGCAGAAGTAGTCCTGCAGCTCGCGCGGGCTCACGTCCATCTTGCGGCGGCCGAAGCCCATGAGATCGGGCAGCGAGGGGTGCGCGCCGAGCGCCACCCCGTGTGCCAGCGCCAGCTCCACCGTCTTGCGCATCACGTGCGGGTCGCCGCCGTGGAAGCCGCAGGCCACGTTGGCGGAGCTGATGAAGGGCATGATGGCCTCGTCGGCTCCCAGCGTCCAGCGCCCGTAGGACTCACCCATGTCGCAGTTGAGATCGATCGTCTTGGTCACGCCCCTTACCTCGCTTTCCGATTCGTTCGCCTCGGCTTCGGCCGCGGCTCGCCCTACAAGACGCGGCCCAGGGCCTCCACGAAGCGGTCCACGTCGCCGTCGGTCATGGCCAGCGAGCAGGCCCCGAGCCCGCGCTGGGAGACGAGCACGCCCTCGTTGACGAGGCCCAGGAAGGTGCGCGCGGGCGCCTTCGGGTCCTCCGGCCGCGCGGAGCGATAGTCGCTGAGCTTCTTCTTCGTGTGGTGGAGCCAGAAGAGCGATCCCACCCCCGTGATCTGCCCCGGGTAGCCTTTCTTGCGCAGCAGCCGCCGCACGCCGTCGCGGACCCGCTCGCCGAGGGCCTCGAGCCGCGCGTAGGCCTCCGGGGTGAGCTGCTCCATGGTGGCGATGCCGCCCGCCATCGTGAGGGGGTTGGCGTTGAAGGTGCCGCCGTGGTTGATGCGGCTCTTGCCCTCGCGCGGATCGTAGAAGTTCATCACGTCGGCACGGCCGCCGAAGGCGCCGACCGCGAGGCCGCCGCCGATGATCTTGCCGAGGGTGGTCAGGTCCGGCCGGATGTTGAAGCGCTCCTGGGCGCCGCCCCGCCCCACCCGGAACGAGATGACCTCGTCGAAGATCAGGAGGATGCCCAGGCGCTCGGTGACCGCGCGCAGCGTCTCGAGGAACCCCTCCCGCGCCGGGATCATGCCCGCGTTGGCAAGCAAGGGATCGATGATCAGCGCCGCGACGTCGCTCCCCTGCTTGTCGAGGATCCTCTCGCAGGCCGCCGCATCGTTCCACGGCAGCGTCACCACGTGCTTCACCACCGCGGGCGGCACGCCCGCGGACCACGCCACCGACTTCGGCCGCTTGCGCGAGCCCGCGCTGGCCGGATCCGGCGCCACGCTCACCAGCACCCAGTCGTGGGTGCCGTGGTAGGCACCCTCGAACTTGGCGATCTTGCTCCGGCCGGTGAAGGCGCGGGCCACCCGCACCGCGTGCATGGTGGCCTCGGTCCCCGAGTTGGCGAAGCGCATCACCTCCATCGCGGGAATCCGCTTGGTCAGGATCTCGGCCAGCCGGATCTCGAGCTCGCTCGGCCCCGGGAACGACATGCCGTGGACGGCCGCGTCCTGGATGGCCTTGACCACGCGAGGATTGGCGTGCCCCAGGATCAGGCTCGTGTAGTTGCAGTTGAAGTCGAGCCGCTCGATGCCGTCGGCGTCCCAGATGCGCGCCCCTTCCCCGCGCGTGATGTAGAACGGGTACGGGTCGAAGAAGGTGGTGGTGCGGCTGTTGCCGCCCGGCATCACCCGGAGCGCCTCCTCGAAGAGCTGGCGGGAGCGGGGGGTCTTGGCCTGGTAGTCGGTGATGGCGCGCTCGAGAGTCATGGGGTCCCTCCCTGGGTCCGGTGTCCCTATTCGATCGCTGCGTCCAGCGCCCGGAGGCTCTGCCGCAGCATCGCATGAGCTTCGGCCACTGTCACGCGGCGGAAGTGGAGCCGTCCGCCCGGCTTCACCTGAGCGATCCGGCCGATGTCGAAGGAGCAGACCGTGCCGATCTTGGTGTAGCCGCCCGTGGATTGCCGGTCCGCCAGCAGCACGATGGGCTGGCCCTCGCCGATGACCTGGATGCCACCCAGGGCCACCCCGTCGGAGATGATGTCGTGGCCGCGGGTGTGCTCGATGAACGGGCCCTGCAGGCGCGCGCCCATGCGGTCGTTCTGCGGCAGCATCTGGTACGGCCCCTCGAACAGGGCCGCGATCCCCGCGCCGGTGAAGCGCTCGTCCTGTGGTCCCAGCACCACCGCCAGCTCGGGTTCGCCCCCGTAGGTCGGCACGCGCTCGGGTTGTACCCGGCGCGGCCGGGCCGCCCCGACCCGGCCCAGGGGCAGCCGGTCGCCCTTGCGCAGCGCGCGACCGTCGAGGCCGCCCAGCCGGCCGCGCACGTAGGTCGCGCGCGAGCCCAGCACCGGCGGCGTGTCGACGCCGCCCGCGATGGCCAGGTACGCGCGCACCCCGCTGCGGGCGGGTCCGAGGCGCAGCACGTCGCCCGCACGCACGCGCAGGCCCTGCCAGGCGGGCACCGGGGCGCCGTTCACGGTGGGCGCCATGTCGGCGCCGGTGATCGCGACCAGCCGCTCGTCGGTGAACGCGAGGCGCGGGCCGATCAGGGTGCACTCGAGCCCCGCCGCGGTGTCGGGATTGCCGATGAGGCGGTTGGCGAGCAGGAAAGCCTCGCGGTCCATGGGGCCCGAGGCCGGGATCCCCACGCGGAGGTAGCCGGGCCGGCCCAGGTCCTGGACCGTGGTGAGCGGACCCGCGTCCTCGACGAGCAGGAGGCTCATGACGTCGGGGAGACGGAGCCGTCGATGCGGGGCGTGTACCGCCCCGCGTCCACCTCGGCCGCGATGGCGTCGTACTCGGCGCGGTCGATCGGGCGGAAGCGCACGTGATCGCCGGCGCGGAGCAGGATCGGGTCGGGCGCGGTCGGGTCGTAGAGGCGCACCGGCGTGCGGCCGAGCACCCAGAAGCCGCCCGGGCTCTCGACGGAGTAGATGCAGCACTGCACGCCCCCGATGCTCACACTGCCGGGCGGGGTCTTCAGGCGCGGATTCGTGAGACGCGGGATCGTCAGCCGCTCGGGCATGCCGGTCATGTAGGGCAGCCCGGGGGTGAAGCCGACGAAGTACACGTAGTAGTCGGCCTCCGCGTGCAGGCGCGCCACCTCGTCGGCCGGGAGCCCCAGCTTGGCGGCCGCGGCTTCCAGCTCGAACCCGAGCTCGCCGCCGTAGCAGCACGGCAGCTCCACGGTGCGGACGGGCGGCAGGACCTCCGGGCGCGCCGCGGCGAGGAGCTCCCGGAGCGTGGCGATCAGCTCCTCGTAGCCGATCACGAGCGGATCGTAGTAGACGAGCAGGGCGCGGTAGCTGGGTACGGTCTCGCCGACCCCGGGCACGCGCTTCTGATGGATCAGGTACTCGAGAGCCAGGACGCGGGCGTTGATGTCCCGGGTGATCTCGTCGCCGAGCTCCACCGAGAGAGCGCGATCCCCGCAGGGGAGGAACCGCGGCTCGGACCAGATCGTCACCGGGCGGGAGCGATCAGATTGCCGCCAGCATGTGGTTCGGCAGGTCGGTGATGAACATGTGCCCCGGGCTGTGGGTGATCATGAAGGCGGGCTTCGAGGCCAGCGCCACCGCCTGCGGCGTCACCCCGCAGGCCCAGAACACCGGGACCTCGCCCGCCCGCACCCCGACCGAGTCGCCCCAGTCGGGCTTGTTGATGTCGGCGATGCCGAGGGCCGCCGGGTCGCCCACGTGCACGGGAGCGCCGTGGGCGCCCGGAAACCGGGCGGAGGTCGTCACCGCCTTCGAGACGAGCCCGGTCGGGATCGGGCGCATCGAGACCACCATGGGGCCGTGGAACTGGCCGGCGGGCCGGCACGCCACCGACGTCTTCCACATCGCCACGTTCTTGCCCTCGTCGATGTGGCGCATCGGGATGCCCGCGTCGAGCAGGGCCCACTCGAAGGTGAACGAGCAGCCGAGCAGGAAGGCGACCAGATCGTCGCGCCAGAACGGGGTCACGTCGGTGACCTCGTCGGCGAGCGTGCCGTCCTTGTAGATGCGGTACCGGGGGATGTCGGTGCGCAGGTCGGCCCCGGGGGCCACCCCGACCGGCTCGGGCGAGCCCACGTCGGTCACCTCGATGAGCGGGCAGGGGCGCGGGTTGCGCTGGCAAAAGAGCAGGAAATCGTAGGCCTGCTCCCTCGGCAGCACCGCCAGGTTGGCCTGCACGAAGCCGGGCGCCAGCCCCGCGGTCACGGTCCTGAGCCGCCCCGCCCGGATGTCCGCCCGGATCTCCTTCGGATGACGCGCGTCGATTGGCATCGGTGGCCTCCTCCGGGCCAGTCTACTTGAGGTGCCCGAGCTTGGGCCAGAGATCGGGGTTGGCGAGCACGTGCGGCTTCTCGCCGCGGAGCACGCGGAGCATCTCGGCGGTCACCTGGAGCGCCATCCCCCGCATCGTCTCCCGGGTGACCCCGGCGATGTGGGGCGAGACGATCACGTTCTCGAGCTGGAAGAGGCGGTTGTCGGAGGACGCGGGCTCCTCCTCGAAGACGTCGATCCCCGCCGATCTGATCTTGCCGCTCTCGAGGCCGGCGACCAGTGCATTCTCGTCCTGGGTCTTTCCCCGGGAAGTATTGACGAAGATCACGCCGTCCTTCATCTGGGCCACCGCGGCCGCGTCGATCATGTGATGCGTCTCCCGGGTATGCGGCGTGTGGCAGGTCACCACGTCGGCCTGGCGCAGCACCGAGGCCATGTCGGGCATCGGCTCGACTCCGCGATTGCGGACCTCGTCGGCCGGCACGTACTTGTCGTAGCCGATCACCCGCATGCCGAGCGCCGCCGCGGTCCTGGCCACCCGCCGGCCGATGTTGCCGACGCCGATGATGCCCAGCGTCTTGCCGTTCATCTCGAGCAGACCCTCCCAGCGGGCCTTGCCCCAGTCGGCCTTGCGCGTGCGCTGGTCCACCACCACCGCCTGCTTGGCGCAGGCCAGCATGAGCATGATCGCGTGCTCGGCCACCGAGTTCGAGTTGGAGCCGGGCGCGTGCACCACTGCCACGCCCAGATCGGTGGCCGCGGGCAGGTCCACGATGTCGAGCCCGACGCCGTGGCGCCCCACCACCTTGAGCTTCGGGCAGGCCGCCATCAGCGAGCGGGTGCAGTCCGGCTTGGACCGGAACAGGATGCCCTCCGCCTCCCGGGCGGCCGCGACCATGCCGGCCTCGGTCTCGGCGCCGGTCACGACCACGCGTGCTTCCGCCTCGAGCTGCTTCATCCCATCCGGGTGGATGGGCCCTCCGAGCACGACGAGCGGCTTCATGCGATCTCTCCTTCCCCGATACGGGGCGCATTATAGCGAAGTCTTCCCGGCCGAGTCACCCGGAGCCATGGTCGAACGTTTTCGACCGCGCGGAAGAAACAACCCGGTAGAAATTCCTGCTCGTCCCCGGCATTCGCGGCGCTTCGAGAGGACACCCCTTTCGAGTTCTGGCGTTGCACGCGCCAGCCGGCTGGCACGTCGCTTGAACTCCGGACCCCGCCACCCTCTTACCGGACTCGAGCCCGCGGGGGTAGGAGGAGACCGCATGAGGCAGGAGATGGGGCTGGAGCATGGACGACGGGGCCCCGCGCCCGAGGGAGCGCAGCACTGCTGGGCGGTGATCCTGGCCGGAGGGGAGGGCATGCGCCTCCGCCCGCTGATCCGCCAGGTGCTGGGGGCCGATCGGCCGAAGCAGTACGTGCGGCTGCTCGGCGCGCGTACCCTGCTGCGCCAGACCCTCGACCGGGTGGCGCTGGCCATTCCGGACGAGCGCACGCTCGTCGTCACCGTGCGCCAGCACGCCGGCTACATCACGGAGGAGTTCGCCGGCACCGCCCACCCGCGGGTGCTGGCCCAACCGCTCGATCGAGGAACCGCGGCCGGCGTGCTCTACCCGGCGCACTGGATCGCCTGGCGCAACCCCGAGGCGACGATCGCGGTCTTCCCGTCCGACCACTTCCTGCTCGGCGAGACCAGCTTCATGGCCCACGTCGCGGAAGTGACCGTGTGGGTCGAGAAACACCCCGAGCGGCTCGTGCTGCTGGGCGCCCAGCCGACCTCACCGGAGGTCGAGTATGGCTGGATCGAGCCGGACGAGCCGCTCGGGAGGCTGTCCACCGGCGCGGTCCGGGCGGTCCGGCAGTTCTGGGAGAAGCCGTCGGTCGCGCGCGCCCGCGCCGCTCTCGCCGCCGGTCACCTGTGGAATACCTCGGTGCTCGTCGGCAAGGTCGCCACGCTGGTGCAGACGGGCTGGCAGGCCCTGCCCGAGCTGAGCGATCGCCTGGCCCACATCGAGCCGTTCGCGGGCACCGCGGAGGAAGCCGACGCGGCCCGCCAGGCGTACGAGCTGATGCCCAGGGCGAACTTCTCCCGGCACGTGCTCGAGGTCTGCGCGGATGCCCTCGCGGTGTCCCGGCTGCCGCGCATCGTCTGGTCCGATCTGGGCAGCCCGCACCGCGTGATGGAAGCGCTCACCCGGATGCGGGTCCGTCCGGAGTGGGCGCGGACGCTGGCTCCCTCGGCCTGATCGGCGTCAGGCCGAGGCGGCCACCCGAGGCACGGGACGCAGCGAGGGCGGCGTCAGGGTGACCTGGAGATCGCAGTAGTCCCGGAGCAGCTCGGGGCTCTGCTCACGGATCTCCGCCAGCACCGACTCGGCGCCCTTCCCCGTCCGGAGCTGCGTCGCGGCGCGGGCCAGGATCCGCTGCCGGCGCGCCAGGTCGTGCTGCGCCTCCGAGATCTCGGCCAGGCGCCGGGTGACCTCGGTCAGGAGGGACTGTTCGAGCTCTCGTCGATCCGTCATCGTTTGACTCCTCTCACGAAGTCGCGACACCCGACCACTCTTAGCAACCGGGCTGCCACCCGTGGAACCCCGAACCGGAGCCGGTTTGCGGCTCGGTTGGCGGAAGGGCGGGACGGGCCGGCCCACCCTTACCGGGTAGGAACTTCCGGCGGGCCAGTGGCCCGGCCGTTCTTACCGTGGCACAATGCCGCGATCGCTGGATCCCCGCCCCGGAGTCGTCCCGCGAGCCACCGAACTTGCGGGCATTGCGCCCACGACCGGGGCGGGCACGGCGATTGCTCGGTGGAATGGACATGGCGCCGAAGCCTCAGATTCTCATCGTCGACGACGAGGAAGACTCGCGCGCCGCGCTCGAGACGCTGCTCGGCACCTGGGGCTACGCGACCGCCGTCGCTTCCCAGGGACGGGAAGCGCTCGAGAAGGCGCCGACCCTCCGCCCCTCGCTCGTCATCACCGATCTGATGATGCCCGACCTGGACGGCCTGAGTCTCCTGAGCGCCCTTCAGCAGGAGATGCCGCGCGTGCCGGTGATCATCCTGACCGGCCGGGCCACCGTGGACACCGCGGTGGCCGCCATGCGCCAGGGCGCGTACGACTACCTCACCAAGCCGGTCGACCTCGACCGGCTCCGGCTGCTGATCGAGAAGGCCCTCGACCGGGCCCGGACCCTGGACGAGATCACGATCCTCCGCCGGCGCGTGAAGGACGTCTGGGGCCTGGGCCGGCTGATCGGCCGCAGCGCCCCCATGCAGGAGGTCCACCGGCTCATCGAGCAGGCCGCCGCCACCTCCGCCCCGGTGCTGATCCACGGCGAGACCGGCACCGGCAAGGAGCTGGTGGCCCGCACGCTCCACGAGCTCTCGGCCCGGGCGGGGGGCCCCTTCGTGGCGGTCAACTGCGCGGCGATGCCGGAGACGCTCCTCGAGAGCGAGATCTTCGGCCACGAGCGGGGCGCCTTCACGGACGCGCGCGATCGGCGGGAGGGCTGCTTCGAGCTGGCCCACGGCGGCACCCTGCTGCTCGACGAGGTGGCCGAGATGCAGCCGGGGATCCAGGCCAAGTTCCTGCGGGTGCTCGAGGAGGGCTCGTTCCGGCGGCTCGGCGGCAAGTCCGAGATCAAGGTGGACGTGCGGGTGGTGGCCGCCACCAACAAGAACCCGATCGCGGCCGTGAAGGAGGGGGCGTTCCGGGAAGATCTCTACTACCGGCTGAACGTCTTCACCCTGTCGGTGCCGCCATTGCGGCAGCGCGTCGAGGACATTCCGCTGATCGTGACCGGGTTCATCGAGGAGTTCAACGGCAAGTACCACAAGCGGATCACCGGCGCCGACGACGCGACGCTCAAGATCCTGATGGCGCACGCCTGGCCGGGCAACGTCCGCGAGCTGCGCAACGTGGTCGAGCGGGCCTTCATCGCCTGCGAGGGCGAGGTGCTCACCCCCCGGTACCTGCCGAGCACCACGCCGGTGGCGATCTCCACCGCCTGGAGCGGTGATCCCGACGCCCTCACCGTCCCCCTCGGGCTGCCCCTGCGCGAGGTCGAGAAGCAGTTCGTGCTGCGGACGCTCGGCTCGGAGAACAACAACAAGACCCGCGCGGCCGACCGGCTCGGGATCAGCACCAAGACGCTGCACAACATGCTCCAGCGCTGGGGGCTGCTCGGCCGCAAGGCCGTCACCGGGAGCGGCTCGTGATCGGAGCTTCGGACGCGGTGATGGGACGGCTCGTGGAGCTCGAAGCCGCGATCGAGCGGCGCTCCGACCTGGGGGACGAGGCGCGCGCCGAGCTGGCCGAGCGTGTCGCGGCGCTGCGCGGGTCGCTCGAGCGGCAGCGGAAGGAGGAGCGCGAGGAGCGGCACCAGCTCGGCCACGACCTGCGGGCGCCCTTGAACGTGATCGCGGGCTGGACCCACATCCTCCGCCTCGACGCCGGGGCCGGAGCGACCGCGGCCCGGGCCACCGTGGTGTTCGACCGGAACGTGCGGGCTCTGATCGGGCTGATCGAGACCTACACCGCCGCCGAGCGCTGAGTCTCTCGCACCGGGGACCGCCCGCCCCATTGACAAGGGCATCGTTTCGACGATAATCACGGCACTCCGCACCCGACTCAGGCATAGTTGCAGAGCTCCCAACCGCTCCGACCTTCGTCTCATGGAGGAGACGGTATTGATCGGACTCCGGCGCATCCGCCTGACGGCCCTCGCGGCGGCCTCCTCGGCCGTCTTGCCCAGCGGTCCGCCGTGCGTCCGCGTCGCCACGCCAACCCGCTCCCGGAGACCGTGACGATGAGACCTGTCCGCTCGATCGCGCGTGCGCTGACCCTGGCCCTCGTCCTGCCCGCCCTCACCGGGGTCGTCCCCACCCGCCCGGCCGCCGCCGCAGGCCCCGAGGGCCAGGCGACCTGGGCGGTGCACATCGCGCTGGCGCCGACCTGGTTCGATCCCGCCGAGACCTCCGGGATCATCACGCCCTTCATGGTGCTGTACGCGATGCACGACGCCCTCGTGAAGCCGATGCCGGGCAAGCCGATGGCGCCGTCCCTCGCCGAGTCGTGGACCCAGTCCAAGGACGGCCTCGTCTACGAGTTCCTGCTCCGGAAGAACGTCCGCTTCCACAACGGCGACGTGATGACCGCCGAGGACGTGAAGTTCTCCTTCGAGCGCTACCGCGGGGCGAGCGCGAGCCTGCTCAAGGCCAAGGTGGCGAAGGTCGACGTGGTGGACCCGCACCGGGTCCGCTTCACGCTCAAGCAGCCGTGGCCCGACTTCATGGCCTTCTACGCCACGCCCGCCACCGGGGCGGCCTGGATCGTGCCCAAGAAATACGTCGAGCGGGTGGGCGACGAGGGCTTCAAGAAGGCGCCGGTGGGCGCGGGGCCGTACAGGTTCGTCTCGTTCAAGCCGGGGGTGGAGCTGACCCTCGAGGCCAACCCGCAATACTGGCGCAAGGCCCCGGGCGTCAAGACGCTGGCGCTCCGGACCATCCCCGACGAGTCCACCCGGCTGGCCGCGCTCAAGCGCGGCGAGGTGGACGTGGCCTATTCGATCACCGGCCCGCTCGCGGAGGAGCTGCAGCGCACGCCGGGCCTGACCCTCGCGCCCACCCACTTCACGTTCACCACGTGGCTCGTCTTTGCCGAGCAGTGGGACGCGAAGTCGCCGTGGCACGACAAGCGGGTGCGGCTGGCCGCCAACCTGGCGATCGACCGCGGCGGGATCAATCAGGCCGTGTATCTCGGGCTCTCCAAGCTCGCCCATTCGTTCATCCCGCAGGGCATGGAGTACTTCTGGGCGCCGCCGCCCTACCCCTTCGATCCCAAGCGCGCCAAGCAGCTCCTCGCGGAAGCCGGCTACCCCAACGGGTTCGACGGGGGCGATCTGTCGGGCGACACGATCTACGGGGTGGCCATCGGCGAGCCGGTCGTCAACTATCTCCAGCAGGTCGGCATCCGGCTCCGGCTCCGGCCGATGGAGCGGGTCGCCTTCTTCAAGGAGTACGGCGAGAAGAAGCTGCGCGGGGTGATCTTCAGCGGCAGTGGCGCGCCGGGCAACGCCCCGATCCGGCTCGAGCAGTACGCGGTCACGGGCGGCCGGTACGCGTACGGGGCCTACCCCGACGTGGACGGGCTCTACACCGCGCAGGCCAACGAGATGAACCCGCGGGCGCGCCAGCAGATCCTCTTCAAGATGCAGCAGCTCATCCACGAGAAGGTGATGTTCGGGCCCGTGCTCGAGCCCGCCTTCCTGAACGGGGTGGGCCCGCGGCTCGAGGTCCACGGTCTCGGGCTCATCGCCAACCATGCCTACTCGGCGCCCTACGAAGACCTGCGCCTGAAGCAGAAGTGACCGGGAGGCCCGAGCGGCCGTGAAGCGGTACATCGCCAAGCGCGTCGGGTTCGCGGCGATCTCGCTCGTGCTCCTGTCCGTCACGATCTTCCTGCTCGTGCGGCTCACCGGCGATCCGACGGTGCTCCTGGTCGAGCCGGGGGCCAGCCAGGCCGACCTCGAGGCCATCCGCACGCAGTTCGGCCTCGACCGGCCCCTCTGGGTGCAGTACGGCCACTTCGTGGCGAGCCTGGTGCGCGGCGATCTCGGCCACTCCTTCTACTACCGCACCCCGGTCCTCGAGCTCTATCTCTCCCGGCTGCCCAGCTCGCTCCTGCTCGCCGCCGCCGCGATGGCCTTCTCGCTCGTGATCGGCATCCCCACCGGGATCATCGCGGCGGTGCGCGTCAACCGGTGGTGGGACAGCGCGGGCAAGGTGTTCGCCCTCCTCGGGCTCTCGCTGCCGTCGTTCTGGGTGGGCCTGCTCCTGATCCTCTTCTTCTCGGTGTACCTCGGCTGGCTGCCGTCCTCCGGCTCGGGCACCGCGGCCCACCTGCTGATGCCCGCCTTCGCGCTCGGCTGGTACTTCGCGGCCGCCCACATGCGGCTCACCCGCTCGTCCATGCTGGACGTGCTGGGCTCCGAGTACGTGAAGCTCGCCCGGCTGAAGGGGCTGCCGGAGGCGCTCGTGATCGGCAAGCACGCCTTCAAGAACGCGCTGATCCCGGTGCTCACCCTGGCCGGGATCAACCTGGTGATCATGGTCAACGTCGCGGTGGTGGTGGAGACGGTCTTCGCGTGGCCCGGCATCGGCCGGCTCCTCTACGAGGGCATCGCCTTCCGCGACTTCCCGGTCGTGCAGGCGACCGTCATCCTGAACGGGGCCATGGTCGTGATCGTGAGCCTCCTCGTCGACATCCTCTACGCGGTGATCGACCCGCGCATCCGGCTCGCCCGATGAACGGCGCCCGCTCCGCCACGCTCACCCTCGCCGGGCGCCTCGCCTCGTTCCGGACCGAGGGCTTTCCCCTGATCCCGATGTCCATCCTGGGGACGCTGCTCTTCCTGGCCGTCTTCGCCAACGTGCTCGCCCCGCACGATCCCGAGGTGGGCAGCCTGGGCGAGCGGTTCCGCCCGCCGGTCTGGCAGCAGGGCGGGAGCGAGAAGTTCCTGCTCGGCAGCGACCACCTGGGGCGCGACGTGCTCTCGCGGCTGATCTTCGGGGCCCGCGTGTCCATCGTGGTCGGCTTCACCGCGGTGCTGGTCGCCGGCGTCCTGGGCACCGGCCTCGGCATCCTGTCGGGCTACCTGGGGGGCTGGGTGGACCAGGTCATCATGCGGGTCACCGACACCTGGCTCGCCCTGCCCGCGCTGACCTTCGCGATCTTCCTGGCCGCGGTGGTCGGGCCCAGCGAGATGAACATCGTGATCATCCTGGGCGCGGTGTACTGGACGCGCTACGCGCGGGTGATCCGCGGCGAGGTGCTCTCGCTCAAGGAGCGCGACTTCGTCCGGCTCGCCATCGTGGCCGGCTGCTCCAAGCGCACCATCATGAAGCGGCACATCCTGCCCAACGTGCTCAACTCCGCGATCGTGCTGGGCACCCTCATGCTGGGGGTGGTGGTGGTGACGGAAGCCGCGCTGTCGTTCCTCGGGGTCGGGGTGCCGCCCCCCAAGCCCGCGTGGGGGCTGATGCTCGCCGACGGCAAGAAGGGCCTGATGGCGGGCTACTGGTGGCTGACGGTGCTGCCCGGTTGCTGCATCATGCTCATGGTCCTCTCCGCCAACCTCCTGGGTGACTGGCTCCGCGTGAAGCTCGACCCCCAGCTCCGCCAGCTTTGAGCGCTCCGCCCCTTCTCGCGCTGCGCGACCTCTCGACCCACTACGTGAGCGCGCGGGGCACGCGCGTGGTGCGCGCGGTGGACGAGGTCTCGCTCACCCTGGAGGCGGGCAGCACGCTCGGCATCGTGGGCGAGTCCGGCTCCGGCAAGAGCACGCTGGCGCTCACCATCCTGCGCCTGCTGCCGCCCGCCGCCCGCATCACCGGCGGTCAGATCCTCTTCGAGGGCGAGGATCTGCGTACGAAGTCCGACGGAGAGATGCGGCGCATCCGCGGCAAGCGTATCGCCATGATCCTGCAGGATCCGATGGCGTCGCTGAACCCGCTCTTCACCATCGGCGACCAGGTCGCGGAGCCGCTCCGCGTGCACGAGGGCGCGGGACGCGCCGGGTCCTGGAGCCGGGCCCGGGATCTGCTCAAGGCGGTGCGCATCTCCGCGCCGGAGTCGCGGGTCGGCGAGTACCCGCACCAGATGTCGGGCGGCATGCGCCAGCGCATCGTGGGGGCCATCGCCATCTCCTGCGCGCCCCGCCTGCTCATCGCGGACGAGCCCACCACGAGCCTCGACCTCACGATCCAGGCGCAGTACCTGAGTCTCCTGCGGGACCTGCAGCGGCAGCACGAGCTGGCCCTGATCTTCATCACCCACAACCTCGGCATCGTGGCCAAGATGTGCGACCAGGTGGCGGTGATGTACGCGGGGCGGCTCGTGGAGTGGGGCCCGGTGACCCGGATCTTCGACGCGCCCGCCCACCCCTACACGCAGGCGCTGCTCGGCTCCATCCCGCGCATGGGCGACGGCCGCGAGCGCCTGACCGCGATCGAGGGCCAGCCGCCGGATCTGGCCGCGCCCCCGCCCGGCTGCGCCTTCCACCCCCGCTGCCCGCAGGCGATGGCCCAGTGCCGCGAGCAGGCGCCGCCCGAGACGGCGCTGGACCCGCGTCACACCACGCGCTGTTGGCTCTCGGTCCCGGCGAGATGAGCACCACCGCCCCGACCCCGATCCTCGAGGCGCGCAACCTCACCAAGCACTTTCCGGTGAAGCGCGGGGTCTTCGCCAAGACGATGGGGGTGGTCCGGGCCGTGGACGGGGTGAGCTTCTCGGTCGGCCCGGGCCGGACCCTGGGTCTCGTCGGGGAGTCGGGCTGCGGCAAGACCACCACCGCCAAGCTGGTGCTGCGGCTGGAGGACCCCACCGGCGGGGCGCTGCGCTTCGAGGGACGCGAGATCGGGGGTCTGGGGGGCGACGACGTGAAGCGGTACCGGCGCGCGGTGCAGGCGGTGTTTCAGGACCCGTTCGCGTCGCTCAATCCACGCATGCGGGTGGACGCCATCATCGCGGAGCCCCTGATCACCCACGAGCGCCTGGACCGCGCCGAGGTGGCCAAGCGGGTGCGCCGCGTGATCGACCTGGTGGGGCTGCCCGAGCGGGCGGCGAGTCTGTTCCCCCACGAGTTCTCCGGCGGCCAGCGCCAGCGCATCGCGATCGCGCGATCCCTGACGCTCTCGCCCAAGCTGGTCGTGCTCGACGAGCCGGTGTCCGCGCTCGACGTGTCCATCCGCGCCCAGATCCTGAACCTGCTGCGCGACCTGCAGGCCCAGCTCGGCCTCTCCTATCTGTTCATCGCCCACGACCTGGCCGCGGTGGCGCACATGAGCCACACCATCGCGGTGATGTACCTCGGCCAGATCGTGGAGATCGGGGAGGCGGCGACGGTCGCGAGCCGCCCGCGGCACCCCTACACGCAGGCCCTCTTCGCGGCGGCCCTGCCCTCGCATCCCTCCGAGCAGCGCGAGGAGCTTGCGCTGGCCGGCGAGGTACCGAGCCCGCTCAATCCGCCCGCGGCCTGCCGCTTCCACCCGCGCTGCCCGCACGCGATGCCCCGCTGCGCGAGCGAGGCGCCCGTGCTGCGCGAGCACGAGGGCCGGCTGGTGTCCTGCCACCTCTACGCCTCGCCCGCGTAGCCGGTCCATCCCGCGGGGTGCGGGCCCCGCTCAGCGGTCCACCCCGATGGGGCCGGCCCGCGCGAGTGTGATCGGGACGCCGCGCTCGCGAGCCTCCGCCAGCACCCGCCCGTTCACGGCGGCGTCGCCGGTCGCCGCGACCACCCGCGCGAATCCCGAGACGTCGCCCGCCGCGTACTCGCGCGGCCACCAGCACAGCCGGCCCTCGCGCGCCACCTCGAGGAGCGCGGGCGCCAGTCTCGGGCTCACCACCGTGACGCGCGCGCCCGCCGCGACGAGCGGGGCGACGGCGCCGGCGGCGATGATCCCGCCGCCGACCACCAGGCAGGAATCGAGGTGCTCGCTCACGTGGCTGGTCCCAAGGCAGACAGCAACCCGCGTGCCAGGCCCAACCCGCGTCGAAGCGCGCCAGGCGCGGACCAAGAGGCGCCGCGCTGATCATCCGAGAGGCAGCCGCTGCCCTGAATTCGGTCACGGGCCGGTGCCAAGGCTACAATGGTCGGGCCATGGATCTGCTCTGGCTCCTCGTGGACGTCGTCCTCCATCTGGATCGCCATCTCAGCGAGATCATCCAGCAGTACGGGGTCTGGACCTATCTGCTCCTGTTTCTGATCGTCTTCTGCGAGACCGGCCTGGTGGTCACCCCGTTCCTGCCCGGCGACTCGCTGCTCTTCGCGGTCGGCACCTTCGCCGCCCTCGGGGCGCTCGACCTGTCGCTGGGGATCGCGGTGCTGAGCGTCGCGGCGATCCTGGGGGACAGCGTCAACTACGCGATCGGGGCGAGGATCGGCCCGCGCGTGTTCCGACGGGAGGGGGTGCGGTTCCTCAACCGCCGGCATCTCGATCGCACCCACGAGTTCTACGAGCGCTACGGGGCCAAGACCATCGTGATCGCGCGGTTCGTGCCGATCGTGCGGACCTTCGCCCCGTTCGTGGCCGGCATCGGCCGGATGCGCTATGGGTACTTCCTGTTCTACAACGTGGCGGGCGCGCTCCTGTGGATCCTGAGCCTGGTGCTGGGCGGCTACCTCTTCGGCAATATCCCGGTGGTCCGGCGCAACTTCTCACTGGTCGTCTTCGCGATCATCATCCTGTCGATCCTGCCCGGGGTCATCGAGGTGTGGCGTCACCGGCAGCGCGCCGGAAGCGCAGCCCGGTGACCCCTTCCTCCGTTTTCCGGTCCTCGACCCGGGTGCGGGTGTGGAGCAGCCGCAGCATCCGGTGGTTGTCGGCCAGCACGTAGGCCCGGAAGCGCCGAATCCCGCGCGTCGCGGCCGCCTCGAGGACCGCTTCGAGCAGGATGCCGCCGAGGCCCCGCCCCTGCCAGCCGTCCTCGACGACGAAGGCCACCTCCGCGGCGTCCGGCTCCTCCGAGGGCTCGTAGCGGCCGACCCCGATGAGCTGCACGCCGGCGACCGTCTCGCGCTCGGCGACCAGGGCCAGGCGGCGCACGTAGTCCACGTTGGCGAAGAAGTGGTACCAGTCGGGCGGCAGCCGCCGCAGCACCGTGAAGAAGCGCTGGTAGGCGGTGTGCCGGCTCAAGCGCTCGTAGAGGTCCACCAGCCGGGGCTCGTCGTCGGGCCGGATCGGCCGGATCCGGGCGGCGAACCCGTCCCTGAGCGTGACCGTTCGCACCAGCTCGTGCGGGTACGGTGCGGCTTTCTGCGTCGCTCCGTCCATCGGCGCCTCCATCTCGCGGATCGATCCCGCCTTTTGGATGGAGACTCACGCAAGATGGATGCCACCGGCGGGTGCCGGTGGTCCGCCCAGGGGGGCGGCGCCGCGGCTACTTCACGGCGCCGGCGGTGAGGCCCGAGACGTAGTAGTCGAGGAAGAAGACGTAGAGGACGACCAGCGGGACGGAGGCGAGGACGGCGCCGGCCATCAGGCCGCCCCAGAAATAGACGTCGCCCCGGATGAGCTCCTGCGTCACCCCGACGCTCGCGGTGATCTCCTCGGACGACGAGGTGAACGTGAGCGCGTAGATGAACTCGTTCCACGACAGCGTGAAGCCGAAGAGCGCGGCGCAGATCAGCCCGGGCACGGCCATCGGGAGCACGATGCGCAGGAGCGCCTGCACCCGCGTCGCCCCGTCCACCATCGCGCACTCCTCGACTTCCTTGGGAACGGTGCGGAAGTAGCCCATCAGCAGCCACGTGCAGAACGGCACCAGGAAGGTAGGGTAGGTGACGACCAGCGCCCACTTGGAGTCGCCGAGGCCGAGCCAGTTGACGACCTGGGCCAGCGGCAAGAAGAGGAGCGACGTCGGCACCAGGTAGGTCACGAAGATCCCGGTCCCGAAGGCTCCCACCCCGAAAAACTTCAGCCGGGCCAGCGCGTAGGCGGCGATGGTGCCGATCACCAGCGAGATCGCGGTGGCGATGCCGGTCACCATCAGGCTGTTCTTGATCCACGTGAGGAACTCGGTGTCCCACAGCAGGGTCCGGTAGTGGTCGAGGGTCGGGCCCTGGCGGATCAGCAGAGGCACCGCGTAGCGGTCGTAGAGCTCGCGGTCCGTCTTCAGCGACGTCAACGTCATGTGGTAGAACGGGAATACCGCGAAGAACAGGAACGGCACCAGCCCGACGTGCAGCAGGATCTTGTGGCGCACGGGCCGCTGCCGGACCGCCATCAGTACGCCTGCCGCCGCACGAACCGGAGCTGGACGAGCACCACGAACACCAGCACGGGGAAGAGGTAGAGGGAGATCGCGGCGCCCTGACCGATCTGACCGGACTCCAGCCCGATCTGCCGGGTCAGGGTGGCGAAGAGATGCGTGGAGTTGATCGGCCCGCCGTTCGTGAGCACGTAGACGATGTTGAAGTCGCTGAAGGTGAAGATCGTCGAGAACAGCACGACCACCGCCAGCACCGGCTTGAGCAGCGGCAGGGTGATGTTCCAGAAGCGCGCGGAGGCGCCGGCTCCGTCGGCCTCGGACGCCTCGTAGAGCTCCTTGGGGATGGACACCAGGCCGGCCAGGATGGTGATCGCGAAGAACGGCAGGCCGCGCCAGACGTTGACCGTGACCACCGCCGCCATCGCGTAGTACCTCTGGCCCAGCCAGTTGGGACCGGGCGGATCCATGACCCCGAGGGCGATCCCCGACCAGTTCACGACGCTGTAGAGCGAGTTGAACATCCACCACCAGCCGAGCGTGCTCAGCGCGGTCGGGATCACCCACGGCAGGAGCACCGCGCCCCGGATGAGCCGCTTGACCCAGAGCTGCTCGTTCAGGAGCAGCGCCAGCGTGATGCCGAGCACGACCTTGATGGCGACCGCGATCCCGGTGAAGACGAAGGCGTTCTGGAACGTCTGGCGGAACGAGTCGCTCTGCCAGAGCGAGACGAAGTTTCGGAGGCCCACGAACTCGCCGGGCCGGCCGATCTGGGTGTTGGACATGGCGAAGTAGAGCGCCATCACGAACGGGTAGGCGACCAGCAGCACGATCAGGAGCAGGGCCGGAGTCACGAAGGCCGGGCCCAGGAACCGTTCCTGATCGAGCCGTTCCCAGAACCGGAGCCCCGAGCCCGACGCGGCCGGACCGACGCGGACGCTACCGACGGCCACGGGTCATCCAGCCATGATCCGCTTCATTTCGCCGTCGGCCCAGGCCACCGCCTCCTTGGTCGAGGTGCCCGTGATCGCCTTCGCGATCATGTTCGGCAGGATGAACTCGTTGGTGATGCGCTGGACCCGGTCGCTCGCCGGGGCCGGCCAGCCGTAGCAGTGGAACTGGACCCCCTCCTGCTTGAGCGCGGCGAACTTCGGATCGGTCTTCAGCACCGGGTGGTCCAGGAGCTTCTCGTAGACCGGCAGGTTGAAGGCGTCGCTCGACATGACGTACTCGTCGTAGACTTCCTTCTTGCCGAGCAGGTAGCGGATCCACTCCTTCCCAAGGTCGACGTTCTTGCTGAACTTCCAGATGCCGATGTGCCGCGGCACGTCGGTCTCGTGGCGGCCCTGGGGCCCGGCCAGGCTCCGGTGGTGGTTGATGCCGTCGGCCGTCACCATCTTGCGGTTGCGGGCAGTGAGGTAGGCGCTGAGCGGGTTGTGGATCCAGCCGGCCTTGCCCGCCACGATCGAGTTGTTGTTGCTGGCATCCGTCCACGAGAGCACCTCGGGCTCCATGCAGTCGCGGTACATCTTCTTGTACCACTCGATCGTGTGCTCGGTCGCCGGGGAATTGATCCTGAC
>DATHSW010000257.1:0-13647 GCA_035463855.1 Candidatus Deferrimicrobiaceae bacterium
GGCTCCTCGAAGGTGCCGGGCAGCGAGATGCCGATGTCGGCGTGCTTGGACTCGCCGGGGCCGTTGACCACGCAGCCCATCACCGCGACCTTCAGCTCCTCCACGCCCGCGTAGCGGCCCTTCCAGACCGGCATCCGGTCGCGCAGGTAGGCCTGGATCTGCTCCGCCATCTCCTGGAAGAAGGTCGAGGTGGTGCGCCCGCAGCCGGGGCAGGCGGTCACCAGGGGCAGGAAGCTGCGCAGCCCCAGGGACTGGAGGATGAGCTGGGCGACCTGCACCTCCTCGGTGCGGTCGCCGTTGGGCTTCGGGGTCAGCGAGACGCGGATGGTGTCGCCGATCCCCTCCTGCAGCAGGATCGCGAGCCCCGCGGTGCTCGCCACGATGCCCTTGGCGCCCATGCCCGCCTCGGTGAGGCCGAGATGCAGCGGGTAGTCGGAGCGCGGGGCGAGCTTGCGATAGACGTCCACCAGATCCTGCACGCCCGAGACCTTGGCGGAGAGGATGATGCGATCGTGGCCGAGCCCGGTCTGCTCGGCCAGCTCGGCGGACTGGATCGCGCTCTCCACCATCGCGTTCATGGTGACGTCGCGGGCGGTGAGCGGCTCCGCGCTCTTGGCGTTGGCGTCCATCATCTGGGTGAGGAGGTTCTGATCGAGGCTCCCCCAGTTGACGCCGATGCGCACCGGCTTGCCGTTGTCCACCGCGACCTGGACGATCGCGCGGAAGTTGTCGTCGTGGTGCTTGCCCCCGACGTTGCCGGGATTGATGCGGTACTTGGCGAGCGCGCGCGCGCAGTCCGGATACTTGGTCAGCAGCACGTGGCCGTTGTAGTGGAAGTCGCCGATCACCGGCACGGTCACCTGCTTGACGATCTCGGGGACCGCGCGGGCCGCCGCCTCGGTGTTCACGGTGACGCGCACCAGCTCGCTGCCCGCCGCGTGCAGCGCGTTGACCTGCGCCACCGTCCCGGCCACGTCGGCGGTGTCGGTGTTGGTCATGGACTGGACCACGATGGGCCGCTTGCCGCCCACCTTGACCCCGCCGACGTCCACGGACACCGTCTTCCGGCGCTCTGGGGTGCTCATGTCCGAGGCCTCATCATAGCATCGCCACCCCCGGAGTATGATGTCGGCCATGTCCGCCGCCGATGAGGCCATCGTGAGCGGGACGGCCGGCCTCTTCGAGGCGCCGGCGGCGGCGCTCGAGCCGATCGCTCGGGAGCTCACCCGGCAGATGGCGAGGGGTCTGGTCGGCGAGCCCAGCTCGCTCAAGATGCTGCGGACCTTCGCGCGCCAGCCCTCCGGCCGCGAGCGGGGGCGCATCGTGGTGGTGGACTGGGGGGGCACCAAGGCGCGGGCCGGCCTGGTCGAGCTGGGCGGCAGCGGGTCGGTCCATCTCGTCACCGAGGAGACCCACACCTTCACCGACGCCGAGAAGCGCAGCGCGCCCGAGCCGGTGTTCGACCTGATCGCGGCGGCGGTGGGGCGCGTGATGCGGGCCCAGGGCGTCGCGGCCGCCCCCCTCGCGTTCGTCTACTCCTATCCGGCCCGGCTCGAGCGCATCGACCGGGCGGTGGCGCTGGCCTCGACGAAGGGATGGCGGCTCGAGGGCCTCGAGGGCCAGGACGTGGCGGCGCTCCTCGGCGCCGCGCTGCGGCGGGCCGGCCTCGCGCGCGTGAAGGTGGCGGCGGTGGCCAACGATAC
This sequence comes from Candidatus Deferrimicrobiaceae bacterium, assembly GCA_035463855.1. Classification (GTDB taxonomy): domain Bacteria; phylum Methylomirabilota; class Methylomirabilia; order Rokubacteriales; family CSP1-6; genus CAMLFJ01. The sequence goes on from DATHSW010000257.1 coordinate 1,704, forward strand.
GGTGGCGGCGCTGATGCTGCAGAGCTACCGGGCGCGGGGCCGCGACCCGGACGCGCGTCCCGCCGACATCGGGCTCATCCTGGGCACCGGGACCAATCAGGCCGCGGATCTGGGCCCCGCGGGCATCCGGAACCTCGAGTCGGGCAACTTCGACGGGGTGGCCCCGGTCGAGACGCTCTACGACGCCGCGCTCGATCGCGAGCTCGACGAGCCGCGGCCGGGCGCGCAGCGCTTCGAGAAGATGGTCTCCGGGCACTACCTGGGCGAGATCCTGCGTCGCGCGCTCCAGGACCTGGCGCGGCAGACCTCGGGATTCCAGTGGGCGGCGGCGCCCGCCCTCGCCACCCCGTTCGCCCTCGACGGCGCGCACGTCTCGCGGATCGCCCGGGATGGGACGCGCGCGCTCGACGACGTGGACGCGCTGCTTCGCGGGCTCGGTGTCTCGAGCACCGCGGAGGAGCGGCGCGGTGTCCGCGCGCTCGGCGGCGCGATCGCCCGCCGCGCGGCCCGCCTGGTGGCGGCGGCCCTGGTCGGCACCCTGCGCTTCCTCGACGCGCGCCTCGAGGACCGGCGTACCATCGCGGTGGACGGCGGTCTCTGGGGCGGCTACCCGGGCTTCGAGCGTCTCGTGCGCGAGACCATCGTTGAGCTGCTTGGCGGGGAGCGGGCGGGCCGGATCGAGATCGCGTACGTGAAGGATTCCACCAGCGCCGGCGCGGCGGTCATCGCGGCCGTGGCGGCGGGGCAAAGGAGCGCGTGATGCAGCTCGGCATGATCGGACTGGGGCGCATGGGCGCCAACATGGTGCGGCGGCTGCGCCGGGCGGGCCACGACTGCGTGGTCTACGACGTCCACGCCGACGCGGTGCAGGCGCTCGCGCGCGAGGGCGCCACCGGCGCCGGCTCGCTGTCCGACTTCGTGCGGGCGCTGGCCCGGCCCCGGACGGTCTGGATCATGGTGCCGGCGGCGGCGGTGGACCAGACGCTGCAGGCGCTGGCGCCGCGGCTCGAGCGCGACGACGTGATCGTCGACGGCGGCAACTCGCACTACCACGACGACATCCGGCGGGCCGGCGAGCTCGCGGCCCGCGGCCTGCACTACGTGGACGTGGGGACGAGCGGCGGGGTGTGGGGGCTCGAGCGCGGCTTCTGTCTCATGATCGGCGGGGAGGCGCCGGTGGTGGCGCGCCTCGACCCGATCTTCGCGTCGCTGGCGCCCGGCCTCGGCACCATCCCCCGCACGCCGGGCCGCGAGACGATCGGCGGGACCGCCGAGCAGGGGTATCTGCACTGCGGGCCGAACGGGGCCGGGCACTTCGTGAAGATGGTCCACAACGGCATCGAGTACGGGCTGATGGCGGCCTACGCGGAGGGGCTCAACGTCCTCCGCCACGCCAACGCAGGAGCGACGGCGCCCCGGCCCGCGGACGCCGAGACGTCGCCGCTCCGGAACCCGGAGCACTACCGCTACGACCTGAACCTGCGCGACATCACCGAGGTCTGGCGCCGGGGCAGCGTGGTCGCCTCGTGGCTGCTCGATCTCACCGCGAGCGCGCTCACCCGGAGCCTCGATCTCGGCGGCTTCTCGGGCCGCGTGTCCGATTCGGGAGAGGGCCGGTGGACCGTCGCGGCCGCCATCGACGAAGGCGTGCCGGTGCCGGTGCTGAGCGCGGCGCTCTACGAGCGGTTCAGCTCGCGGGGCAACGGCGAGTTCGCGGGCAAGGTGCTCTCCGCGCTGCGCTTCGAGTTCGGTGGGCACCAGGAGAAGCCCGCGGGCGACCAGGCCGGCCCGGGAGCCCGCGGCGCGTGATGCAGGCGGCCTGGGCGGCGCTCGCGGCGCATCACGCCAGGGTTCGCGACGTGCATCTGCGCGCGCTGTTCGCGGAGGATCCCGGCCGCGGCGAGCGCCTGGCCCTCGAGGCGGCCTCGCTCTACCTCGACTACTCGAAGAACCGCGTCACCGACGAGACGCTCCGCTTGTTGCTGGCGCTGGCGGAGGCGGCCGGGCTGAGGCGCCGCATCGACGCCATGTTCGCCGGTGAGCGGATCAACGTGACCGAGCAGCGCGCGGTCCTCCACGTGGCGCTGCGCGCCCCGCGCGACCGGCGCCTCCTGGTCGACGGCCGGGACGTGGTGCCGGGCGTGCACGCGGTGCTCGACCGGATGGCCGACTTCTCCACCCGGGTGCGCGCCGGCGCCTGGACCGGCTTCACCGGCCGGCCCATCCGCCGCGTCGTCAATATCGGCATCGGGGGCTCCGACCTGGGGCCGGTGATGGCCTACGAGGCGCTCCGCCACTACAGCGACCGGCGGCTCACGCTCCGCTTCGTGTCCAACGTGGACGGGACTGACTTCGTGGAGGCCACCCGCGACCTGGATCCGGCGGAGACCCTCTTCGTGGTCTCCTCCAAGACGTTCACCACCGAGGAGACGCTGGCCAACGCCCACGCCGCGCGCGCGTTCTGCCTGCGCGCGCTCGGCGACGAGCGGGCGGTCGCGCGGCACTTCGTGGCGGTGTCCACCAACGCGGCAGAGGTCGCGAAGTTCGGCATCGACCCCGCCAACATGTTCGAGTTCTGGGACTGGGTGGGCGGCCGCTACTCCTACGACTCGGCCATCGGGCTCTCGCTCATGATCGCGATCGGCCCCGAGCACTTCCGGGCCATGCTCGCCGGCTTGCACGAGATGGACGAGCACTTCCGCACCACGCCCTTCGAGCGGAACATGCCGGTGCTGCTGGCCCTGCTCGGTGTCTGGTACGTGAATTTCTTCTTCGCGGAGAGCCACGCGGTGCTGCCGTACAGCCACTATCTCGCCCGGCTGCCGTTCTATCTCCAGCAGCTCGACATGGAGTCGAACGGCAAGTCGGTGGACCGGGACGGCCGCCGCGTCGACTACCAGACCGGCCCGGTGATCTGGGGCACGCCCGGCACCAACGGCCAGCACGCCTACTACCAGCTCCTTCACCAGGGCACGCGCCTCATCCCCTGCGATTTCATCGGCTTCGGCCGGGCGCTCGATCCGCTGGGCCGGCACCACGACCTGCTCACCGCGAACCTCATCGCCCAGACCGAGGCGCTCGCCTTCGGCAAGACCGCGGCCGAGGTGGCCGCGGAAGGCGTGCCCGCCGCGCAGGTGCCGCATCGCAGCTTCGAGGGCAACCGGCCCAGCAACACCATCCTGGCCCCCGCGCTGACCCCGGCCGCGCTGGGGCGCCTGGTCGCCCTCTACGAGCACAAGGTGTTCGTGCAGGGCTCGATCTGGCGCATCAACTCCTTCGACCAGTGGGGCGTGGAGCTGGGCAAGGCGCTGGCCGGCCGGATCACGCCCGAGCTCGAGAGCCGGGACGAGCCGGCCCTCCGGCACGACAGCTCCACCAACGCCCTGATCCGCCGCTACCGCCGGCTGCGGGACGGCTCGGCCTGAGCGGTGGCCGGCACCTGCCGCCCTTGCGGAAGCGGGCGGCCTTGTGCCACGATCCCGCCCGGCCCCGGCCGCCAGCTCGGGTAGGGCCGGGCCGGGGACTGGCGGGGCGCTTTGGGCCTTGTGTTATCCTTACTTGGCCTGATCCTCCCCGCACCGAGCTACCCGCGACCGGTCGTGCGAGAGTGGCGGAACTGGCAGACGCGCTGGACTTAGGATCCAGAGGGGCAACCCGTGGGGGTTCAACTCCCCCCTCTCGCACCAGAACCTTGGAGTCGTCATGAAAGCGGAACGGCCATGAAGGTGGACATCGAGGAGATGGGGGCCTGCAAGCGACGGCTGCAGGTCGAGGAAACCCCCGAGGTCGTCACGAAAGCCTGGGAGCAGGCCTTCGACCGGGTGCAGCGCGAGGCGAAGCTGCCCGGCTTCCGCAAGGGCAAGGTCCCGCGCAGCATGATCAAGCTCCACTTCGCCGACGACGTGCGGCAGGAAGTGGCCCGCCGCCTGATTCCCGACGTCTACCGCCAGGCCCTCGCCGAGACGCGCATCGAGCCGGTGGAGGAGCCCGATCTGCAGGAGGTGACGCTCGAGGAGAACGCGGCGCTGAAGTTCGCCGCGGTGGTCGAGGTCAAGCCCGCCATCACCCTCGGGGCCTACACCGGCCTCGCGGTCGAGCACGCGCCCAAGCCCTTCGCGGAGAGCGAGGTGGACGAAGCGCTCACCGCGCTGCAGGAGCAGCACGCCGAGTACCGCTCGGTCGAGCGGCCCGCCGATCCGGGCGACCTGGTGATCGTGGACTACACGCTGACCCCGGAGGGCCAGGAGCCGCGCTCCGAGACCGGCTACGGCTTCGTGGTCGGCGGCGGCAACGTGCTGCCCGAGATGGAGGAGGCGGTGATCGGCCTGGCCGCGGGCGGCTCGCGCCAGACCCGGGTGCGCTTCCCCGACGACCACCGCAACGAGGGGTTGCGGGGCAAGCCGGCCGAGGCCACCGTGACGCTGTCCGAGGTGAAGGAGAAGGTCCTGCCCGCGCTCGACGACGAGTTCGCCAAGAGCGTCGGCGGCAACTTCGAGACCCTGGAGGCGCTCCGGGCCGAGATCCGCACCGGGCTCGAGGCGCGGCGCGAGGCGGACAACCGCCGCGCGCTCGAGACCGCGGTGCTCGACGCGGTCATGGCCGGCCATACCTTCGAGGTGCCGGAGGCGCTGATCCTGCGCCAGGTGGGGCATCAGATCGAGCACGCCCGGGAGCACATGCGCCGGCAGGGGGTGGACCCGGACCGGGTGCCGTGGGACTACAAGAAGCTGCTGGAAGACCTGCGCCCGGGAGCCGAGAAGGCGGTCAAGCGCGCCCTCCTGATCGAGGCGATCGCCCTGAAGGAGGGCCTCGCCGCCACCGACGCGGACGTGGACGCCGAGGTGGAGCGCATGGCCCAGGCCAGCCAGCGGCCGGCGCCCGCGGTGCGGCGGATGCTCGAGCAGAGCGGGGACCTGGAGGGGATCCGCCACTCCCTGGACGAGCGCCGGACCATCGATTTTCTCATCGAAAAGAATCAGGCAAAGACCGCCTGAGGTACACTACCAGCATGGCAAGGAGGCGCCCGATGGGATTGGTCCCGATGGTGGTGGAACAGACCCCGCGCGGCGAGCGCGCGTTCGACATCTTCTCCCGGCTCCTCAAGGAGCGGATCATCTTCCTCCCGACCTACATAGAGGACGAGATCGCCAACCTGGTCATCGCCCAGATGCTGTTCCTGGAGGCCGAGGACCCGGACAAGGACATCCACCTCTATATCAACTCTCCGGGGGGCTCGGTGACCGCCGGCATGGCCATCTACGACACGATGCAGTACGTGAAGCCGGCCATCTCCACCATCTGTATGGGGCAGGCGGCGTCGATGGGCGCCCTGCTGCTGTGCGCCGGCACCAAGGGCAAGCGCTTCGCGCTGCCGCACGCGCGCATCATGATCCACCAGCCGCTCGGCGGCGTGCAGGGCCAGGCCACCGACATCGATATCCAGGCCCGGGAGATCCTCCGGATGCGGGAGGAGCTGAATCGCATCCTGGTGCACCACACCGGACAGTCCATGGACAAGATCCAGCGGGACACCGACCGCGACTTCTTCATGACCGCCGAGCAGGCCAAGGAGTACCGGCTCGTGGACGAGGTCATCTCCTCCAAGCCGACCACGCGGCCCGTCTCCGAAGTGGTCGTCACCACCAAGTAGAGGACCGCCATGGCCCGCACGCGTGAAGGCGGCGGCGCGCTCAAGTGCTCGTTCTGCGGCAAGAGCCAGAACGACGTGCGCAAGCTCATCGCGGGACCGACCGTCTACATCTGCGACGAGTGCATCGAGCTCTGCAACGACATCATCGCGGAGGAGTGGGAGGAGGAGAAGAGCCGGGAGCTGCGCAGCCTCCCCAAGCCCGCCGAGATCAAGAACGTGCTGGACCAGTACGTGGTCGGGCAGGAGCGGGCCAAGAAGATCCTCGCGGTGGCGGTCCACAACCACTACAAGCGCATCGAGGCCGGCACCGAGGCCGGTGACGTGGAGCTGCAGAAGGCCAATATCCTCCTGATCGGCCCCACCGGCTCCGGCAAGACCCTCCTGGCCCAGACCCTCGCCAAGATGCTCCACGTGCCCTTCACCATCGCGGACGCGACGACGCTCACCGAGGCCGGCTACGTCGGCGAGGACGTCGAGAACATCATCCTTCGATTGCTGCAAGCGGCCGACTATGACGTCGAGCGGGCGCAGCGCGGCATCGTCTACATCGACGAGATCGACAAGATCGCGCGCAAGTCCGAGAACCCGTCCATCACCCGGGACGTCTCGGGCGAGGGCGTGCAGCAGGCCCTGCTCAAGATCCTGGAGGGCACGGTGGCCAACGTCCCGCCGCAGGGCGGGCGCAAGCATCCCCACCAGGAGTTCATCCAGGTGGACACCACCAACGTCCTGTTCATCTGCGGCGGCGCCTTCGTGGGCGTCGAGAAGCTGGTGGAAGGGCGGGTGGGCAAGACCGGCATCGGCTTCGGGGCCGAGATCAAGAGCCGCGAGGACCGCCGGGTGGGCGACCTGCTCGCCCTGATCCAGCCCGAGGACCTGCTCAAGTACGGGCTCATCCCCGAGTTCGTGGGCCGCCTGCCGGTCGTCGCCACGCTCCACGACCTGGACGAGCCGGCGCTGGTGCGCATCCTGCGCGAGCCTAAGAACGCGATCGTCAAGCAGTACCAGAAGTACTTCGAGCTCGAGAAGGTGCGCCTCAAGTTCACCGACGACGCGGTGGCCGCGATCGCCCGCGAGGCGATGAAGCGCGGCACCGGGGCGCGCGGGCTGCGGGCGGTGCTGGAAGAGGTGATGCTCGAGGTGATGTACGAGCTGCCCTCGCTGCCCGGGCTGAAGGAGTGCATCATCACGCGGGAAGTCATCCTCAACAAGGACCGCCCCATCCTCATCTCCGAGCAGAAGGAGCAGTCCGCCTAGCGACGTCCCCCTTTCTCCCTCTCCCCCGAGGGGAGAGGGCAGGGTGAGGGGGTTCCCGATGACGCGGTCCGGAGTCGCCCTCGGTGTCCTCCTCCTGTTGCCGGTCGCCGTCGCCGCCCAGCCCGTCGCGCTCGACGACTACGTGCGGATGCGCCGCTCCCTGGACGCCGCCCGCGACGGCGCCGCGCGCACCGCGCTCGAGCGGCAGGCGGGCCTCGCCCTCGACACGCTGCTGGCCGCCGCCCGCCGGGACTCGCGGCTGGTGATCATGATCGAGCAACGGCGCGGCTACGACACCGCGCCCTCGCTGCAGACCGCCCGGCTCGTGGCCCGCGACGGCCGCGTCACCCTGCAGGCGCTGGCGGGCCCGCGGCCGCAGTCGCCCGACTGGGAGCGTGCGGGCGTGGTGGGGACGGCCGCCTACCTGGCGGTCCTGGACCGGCTGCTGCGCGACCCGGCCTTCGCCGGCGACTGGCCTCCGCTGCGCTTCGACCCGAACGCGCCCGGGCCGCGCCGGGCGATCGTGGTGCGTCTCGCGATCGGGGAGGGCGAGCGGGAGATGCAGGCGCTCGACGGCCCGCGGTACGAGCGGCTCGCCGCGCTCGCGGGCGCGCTGCTTGAGTTCTGCCTCTCGGTGCCCCTGCGCCCGGCCCCCTGAGCCCATGGCCGGCACCCTCTACGTGGTCGCGACCCCGCTCGGCAACCTCGAGGACATCACGCTGCGCGCGCTCCGCGTCCTGAAGGAAGTCGCGCTCATCGCCTGCGAGGACACCCGCCGGACCCGCATCCTGCTCACCCACTTCGGCATCCACGCCCCGGTCACGAGCTACTTCGAGCACAACAAGCTCCGGAAGGGCACCCGCCTGCTCGAGACGCTCCAGGCCGGGCAGTCGGTGGCCCTCGTCACCGACGCGGGCACCCCCGGCATCTCCGATCCCGGCTTCCTGCTCGTCAAGCAGGCGCGGGAGGCCGGCATCCCGGTGGTGCCGGTGCCTGGCCCGTCGGCGGTGGCGGCGGCCCTCTCCGCGGCCGGGGTGCCCGCCGACCGCTTCCTTTTCGAGGGGTTCCTGCCGGTGAAGCCGGGCCGGCGCGTCCACCGCCTGGAGGCCCTGCGCGACCTCGAGATGACGGTGGTCTGCTACGAGTCGCCGCACCGCATCCTGGCCACGCTGGAGGCGATCGCGCAGGTGTTCGGGGAGCGGGAGATCGTGGTGGCGCGGGAGATGACCAAGCAGTTCGAGGAGATCGTCCGGGGTCCCGCGGCGGCCCTCCGCGAGCGCTTCGCGGCGGGAACGGCGCGGGGCGAGTTCACGGTGATCATTCCGTCCCCCCGTTTCGAGTAGCCCCGGCGCGGGGCGGTGGTAGAGTGACGGTCATGACCGCGCGCGGCTTGCTCCGGTGGACGCTGGTGGCCGCGGTGGTGGCAGGTCTCGGCTTCGGCAGCCGGCCCGCCGCGGCCGAGTGGTTCGCCGACCTCTACGCGGGCCTGAGCTTCACGCAGAACAGCGATCTCAAGCTGAACGATCGCGGCATCGGCCGCGGCACCTTCGAGGACGCGGAGTTCGACACCTCCCTGGCCTGGGGCGGGCGCGCCGGCCGCTTCTTCGACTCGGTGCCCTTCCTGGGGCTCGGGCTCGATTTCTTCCGGTACTACCCGTACGTCGGCCCGCAGTCCGTCCAGCTCCGCGGCTGCTTCTACCCGGGAGGCTGCGGCAGCGGGCGCGGCGGCACCGGCTCCTTCGACGTGGAGACCACCGCGGTCTCGGTGGATCTGATCCTGCGCCTGCCGCTCCTCACGAGCGACGACGCCCCCCAGGGTCGGGTGCAGCCCTACGTGGCGGCGGGGCCGCCCGTCTTCATGACCACCATCACGCCGCGGCATACGCGCAACTTCCGCAACCACGACTCCGGCACCGACTTCTCGGTCGGCTACAAGCTCGCGGGCGGCGTCGCGATCCAGGTCTACAAGAACCTGGCCCTCTTCGGCGAGTACCGCTTCACCCACGTCTCGCCCGAGGTGGAGCTGCGGGACGCCTCCAACCGCAAGACCACGCTGCGGACCGAGCTCGACACCCACTCCGCGCTCTTCGGCATCTCCGCGCGCTGGTAGTGGCCGGGTAGGTTCTTCCCGCCCGCCGCGGACGTATCCCGTATACTAGGGGGCCATGTTGATCCCCAAGGCCCTGACCATCGCCGGCTCCGATTCCGGCGGCGGGGCGGGCATCCAGGCGGATCTCAAGACGTTCTCGGCGTTCCGGGTGTTCGGCATGTCGGTGATCACCGCGGTGACGGCGCAGAACTCGCTCGGGGTCCAGGGTGTGGAGAACCTGCCGCCCGCCTTCGTCGCGCAGCAGCTCCGCTCCGTCCTGGAGGACTTCGGCGCCGACGCGGCCAAGTGCGGCATGCTCTCGACGGCGCCCATCATCGAAGCGGTGGCGGCCGAGCTCGCGAGCCACCGGATCGAGAAGCTGGTGGTGGACCCGGTCATGGTCGCCAAATCAGGCGACCGGCTGCTGGAGCCCGAGGCCCGCGTGGCCCTCGCCGACCGCATCCTGCCGCTGGCCCTGGTGGTCACCCCCAACCTGCCGGAGGCGGAGGTGCTGGCCGGCATGCGGGTGGTCGAGCCCGAGGACATGGAGGAGGCGGCCCGGCGCATCCACGGGATGGGCCCGCGGTACGTGCTGGTGAAGGGAGGCCACCTCAAGGGCGACGCGACGGACCTGCTCTGGAACGGGCGCGAGTTCACGCGATTCTCGACCGCTCGAGTGGATTCGCAGAACACCCACGGCACCGGGTGCACCTTCTCGGCCGCCATCGCGGCCGGGCTCGCCCGCGGCCAGGCGCTCGGCGACGCGATCCGCTCGGCCAAGGCCTACGTGACGCGGGCGATCCGCGAGGGCTTCCAGGCGGGCCGGGGGGTGGGCCAGCTGCGTCACTTCATCCCGGACTGGTGATGAGCGAGCCCGAGCCGAGCGTGAGCCCTGACGCGGTGGGGGTCGACGAGCAGGGCAAGATGTCGTTCTTCGACCATCTCACGGAGCTGCGCACCCGCATCGTCTGGAGCCTCGTCCCCGCCGGCGTCGGTCTCCTCATCGCGCTGTACTTCACCAACCCGGTGATGCGGTTCCTCTCGAGCCATCTCAAGACCGAGCTGGTCTTCACCACGCCCACCGAGGCGTTCTGGACCTACATGAAGGTGGCCATGATCATGGGCCTCTTCATCGCGATGCCGATCATCCTCTGGAACGTCTGGGCCTTCGTGGCGCCGGGACTCCACAAGCACGAGCGCAGGTACGCGGCGCCCTTCGTCATCATCGGCTCGCTGCTCTTCATCGGCGGCGGGGCCTTCGCGATGCTGGTGGTGGTGCCCTTCGCGATCACCTTCCTGGTGAGCTTCGGGCAGGACCAGGGCCTCAAGCCCATGATCACGATCTCGAGCTACATCGACTTCATCCTGAAGTTCACGCTGGCCTTCGGGGTGGTGTTCGAGATGCCGGTGGTGATCACGCTCCTGTCCATGCTCGGGGTCGTGACGCCGCAGTTCCTCTCCAAGAACCGGAAGTACGCGATCCTGATCAACTTCGTCATCGCGGCCATCCTGACCCCGACGCCGGACATCGTGAACCAGTCCCTGATGGCGGGGCCGCTCATCGTCCTCTACGAGGTCGGCATCATCTGCTCCCGCGTGGTCGCGCGGAAGAAGGCCAAGCCGGCGGTGGCCGAGGAGGCCGTGAAGTGAGCCCGCTCTCGTTCACCTCGCTGGAGCTGCCCGGGCCGGTGCGCCGCGGCATCGAGGACGCGGGCTTCGTCACCACCACCGCGATCCAGGAGGCGGCCCTGCCGCTCGCCCTGCGGGGCAAGGACGTGGCCGGGCAGTCCCAGACCGGCACCGGCAAGACCGCGGCCTTCCTGATCGCGGCCTTCACGCGCTGCCTGACCTACCCCGCGCCCGCCCGCAGCGGGCCGACCGCGCCCCGCGTGCTCATCATCGCCCCCACCCGCGAGCTGGTGGTGCAGATCGAGGCGGACGCGCGGCTGCTCGGCGCGCACACCGGGCTGCGCATCCTCTCGGTCTACGGGGGCATCGACTACAACAAGCAGCGCGAGGAGCTCCGGGAGGGCTGCGACGTGCTGGTCGGCACGCCGGGCCGGCTCATCGACTATCTCAAGCAGCACGTGTGGTCGCCGGGGCGCGTCGAGGTGCTGGTCATCGACGAGGCCGACCGGATGTTCGACATGGGCTTCATCGCCGACCTCCGCTTCATCCTGCGGCGGCTGCCCAAGCCGGAGAAGCGGCAGTCGTTCCTGTTCTCCGCCACGCTCTCGTTCCGGGTGATGGAGCTGACCTGGGAGTTCATGAACAACCCCTCCCAGATCACGATCACCCCCGAGCAGAAGACCGCGGAGAAGGCCGAGCAGGTGCTCTACCACGTCGGCCGCGAGGAGAAGTTCAATCTCCTGCTCGGGCTGTTGCGCCGCGAGGGCGGCAGCCGGATCCTGATCTTCTCGAACACGCGCGAGGAGGCGCGGCGGCTCGAGGACCGGCTCGGCCGGAACGGCTGGCAGGCCCGCGCGCTGACCGGCGACGTGGACCAGAAGAAGCGGCTCAAGATCCTCAACGACTTCAAGGATGGGCAGCTGCCGATCCTCGTCGCCACTGACGTGGCCTCGCGGGGGCTCCACATCGAGGGCGTGAGCCACGTGGTCAACTGGGACATGCCCCAGGACGCGGAGGACTACGTCCACCGCATCGGGCGCACCGCGCGCGCGGGCGCCGCCGGCAAGGCGATCAGCCTGGTGGACGAGGCGGGGGCGCTCGCGCTCGAGCCCATCGAGAAGTTCATCAACCAGAAGATCCAGGTGGACTGGGCCGAGGACGAGCTGTACCTGCCCGAGATCAAGCCGACCAGCGAGGAGCGGCGCCGCTACGCCGAGGAGAAGCGCCAGCGCATGGCCGCGCGCGGGGGCGGGCGCGGCGGCGGCGCTGGGCGTCCGGGTGGTGGCGGCGGCGGCCGGCGCGACGCGCGCGGCTCGGGG
>DATHSW010000258.1:0-5391 GCA_035463855.1 Candidatus Deferrimicrobiaceae bacterium
TGGTTGCGGGGGCTGGATTTGAACCAGCGACCTTTGGGTTATGAGCCCAACGAGCTACCGGGCTGCTCCACCCCGCGGTGACTGACGTAATGTACCTGACGCAATACGGGGAGTCAACCGGGGCCCCCTCACCCTGCCCTCTCCCCGGAGGAGAGAAGGGGAGAAGCTAGGACCCCTCACCCTGCCCTCTCCCCAGAGGGTAGAGGGTGTGGAGGCGGCGGCCGGTGACGCGGTCGGTCTTGGCGGGCTCGAAGCGGCCGGTGCGGGCCAGGGCCCAGATCACGCGCCAGGCGCCGCGGGTGGCGAGCAGCCAGTAGGTCTGGCAGCGGAAGGTGCCGAGGAACTTCTCCTTCATGCTCTTGCGGCGCAGGTCCACCGGGCGCGGCAGGTACGGGTGCAGGTCCTCGATCAGCGCCTGCGTCATGATGCCGCCCACCCACACCGTCAGCAGCAGCGAGACGGTGGGCGCGCCGGTGGCCATGTAGAACCAGAAGCGGTGGCCCTCGTGGTGGTAGGCCAGGTACCAGCCGAGCCAGCCCGTGACCGGGTAGACCAGCGCGGCGATCGGCCACTCCACCATCTTGTTGCCGATGTGGCGCACGAGCTGGGCCAGGTTGAAGGCGGTGGGCTCCGTCCGCCACACGCGCCAGAGATACGGGATGTCGTCGAGCACGCCCCGGTACCAGCGCGCGTTCTGGCGGATCACGCCCTCGGAGGTCTCGGGGAGGTCGGTCACCTCCACCATGGGCAGCGCCTGCATCAGCACGCCGCGGCGGCCCAGCTCGTAGCCGAGCGTGGAGTCCTCGGTGGCCCCCGAGGTCGGGAAGCCGCCGACCGCCTGCATCAGGTCCAGGCGCACGAACTGGTTGTGGCCCAGGCAGATCTGGGAGCGGCGGAAGCACAGCTCGAAGGCGGGGCGGATCAGCCAGGCCAGGCGCGGCAGGCGCGCGGTCAGCCGGGCCAGGAGGCGCACGCGCTTGACCTCGTTGAGCAGGCGCGCGATGGACACGCGGATGAAGATGGACGACTGCTGGATGGCGCAGATCTTCCCGCGGATCGACAGCCGGTCGTAGTTGGCGAGCGACAGCGGTATGCCCTGGTAGGCGAGGCTCCCCTGCCCGCCCAGCTCGCGCCGGGCGATCCAGCGATAGGTATCCGGATCCGGGATCGAGTCGGCGTCGCTCACGCCCACGAAGACGCGGCGCGGGTCCGTCTCCTCGGTGAGGATCTCCCGCAGCACCTCCGGCCGCAGGCCCCAGTTGAGCTGGTGCGCCTTGCGCCCGGGCCCCGGCATCACCACGTGCGAGAGCCGCTTCTGCTGGTAGGGCGGCAGCGTCTCGCGCAGGCGGCGGACCAGCTCGCCGGTGCTCACCCCCATCGCGGGGTGCGGGGCGCGCTCCTCCTCCTCCTGGGTGACCACCACCACGTGCAGGCGGCCGTGGGGATAGCGCGAGGCGGTCAGCGCGTGGAGCGTCACCGCGATGTCGGGCTCGTGGTACGCGGGCACCAGGTGGAGGAACACCGGCGCGGCCGGCTCGCGCTCGAGCTGGTCCTCGGTGGGCAGCTCGTCGATCCGCGCGTAGGCGTCGCGCACGAAGCGCGTGGTCACCAGCATGCCGCGCCAGTCCAGCGCCAGCTTGATCGAGGCGCGGATATTGAAGAAGAGGGCGATGAAGAACAGGAACGGGATGATGTCCACGCGGGCTACCGCCCTCTCTGCCCGGGGGACGGCGGCAGCTTGAGCACCCGCTCGCCCGGCTTCACCAGGCCCAGGTCCTCGCGGGCGACCTGCTCGATGAAGTCGGGATCGGTGCGGAGGCGGTTGACCACCGCGGTGAGACGGCCGGTCTCGGCGCGCAGCGTGACGATCTCGCGCTCGAGGCTCTCGACCTCGTGCTTCATCTGCCACACGCGGGCCAGGCTCTGGCCCCCGTAGGTGAGCGTCAGCAATGCGACCGCGCCGAACGCGGCGAGGATCAGCGCGCGGCCCTTCACCGGATGCGGCTCCCGAACACGGCGCGGCCCGGCCACACCGCGGCCTGGCCCAGCTCCTCCTCGATGCGCAGGAGCTGGTTGTACTTCGCGGTGCGCTCGCCGCGGGCCAGCGAGCCCGTCTTGATCTGGCCCGCGTTCACCCCGACCGCCAGGTCGGCCACGAAAGCGTCCTCGGTCTCGCCGGAGCGGTGCGAGATGACGGTGCCGTACCCCGCGCGCTTGGCCAGCTCGATGGCCTCGAGGGTCTCGGTCAGGGTGCCGATCTGGTTGACCTTGATGAGGATCGCGTTGGCGATGCCCTTGCGGATGCCCTCCTGGAGGATGGCCGGGTTCGTCACGAACACGTCGTCGCCCACGAGCTGGCAGCGGGCGCCGAGGCGGCGGGTCAGCGCGTGCCAGCCCTCCCAGTCGTCCTCGGCGAGGCCGTCCTCGATCGAGCAGATCGGGTAGCGCGCCATCAGGGTCTCGTAGAGCGCGATCATCTCCTGGCTCGACTTCTCGGTCTTGTCGGCGCGGAGGTGATAGCGGCCGTGCTCGCCGAGCTCGCTGGCCGCGGTGTCGAGCGCGAGCCACACGTCCTCGCCGGGCCGGTAACCGGTGCGCTCGATGGCCCGCAGCAGGAAGTCGAGCGCGGGCTCGTTGCCGCCCAGCGCCGGCGCGAAGCCGCCCTCGTCGCCCACCCCGGTGGAGAGCCCCTGGTCCTTCAGCAGCCGTTTGAGGGTGTGGAAGATCTCCACACCCATGCGCAGGGCGTCGCTGAACGAGCCCGCCCCCGCCGGCACCAGCATGAACTCCTGGATGTCGAGGCCGTTGTCGGCGTGCGCGCCGCCGTTCAGCACGTTCATGAGGGGCACCGGCAGGATGCGCGCGCCCGGGCCGCCCAGGTACTGGTAGAGCGGCAGCCCCGCGTCGTCCGCGGAGGCCCGCGCGGCGGCCAGCGACACCCCGAGCAGCGCGTTGGCGCCGAGGCCCGACTTGTTGGGAGTGCCGTCCAGCTCGAGCAGCGCGCGGTCGAGCGCGGCCTGCTCGCCCGCCTCGAGCCCTTCGATCTCGGGGGCGATCACCTCGTTGACGTTCTGCACCGCGCGGCGCACGCCCTTGCCGCCGTAGCGGTTGTCGTCGTCGTCGCGCAGCTCGACGGCCTCGCGCTTGCCCGTCGAGGCGCCCGAGGGCACCATGGCGCGCCCGAACGCGCCCGACTCGAGCCAGATCTCGACCTCGACGGTGGGATTGCCGCGGGAGTCGAGCACCTCGCGGGCGTGAGTGGCGCGGATCTCGGACATGGATCAGGCCTTCCGTTCGAGAATGAAGCGCCCGAGGGCGCGGATGGGCTCGGCGCGCGGGCCCAGGGCGCGGAGCGCCTCCTCCGCGTCGCGGATCAGGAAGGCGGCGCGGGCCCGGGATGCCTCGATGCCATGGATGGCCGGATAGGTCGCCTTCTGCTGGATCTGGTCCTTGCCCGCGGTCTTGCCCAGCTCCTCCGAGCTCGAGACCACGTCGAGGATGTCGTCCACGATCTGGAAGGCCAGCCCCAGATCGGCGCCGGCCACGCTCAGCGCGCGCGCCTGCGCGGCGTCGGCCCCGCACAGCACCGCGCCGACCCGGAGCGAGGTACGGATGAGGGCGCCCGTCTTGTGCGCGTGGATGTAGTCCACCACGTCGGCGCCCACCCGGCGGCCCTCGGCTTCCAGATCGGCCACCTGGCCCGCCACCATGCCCCGGTGGCCGGCGGCGTCCGCGATGTCCACCACCACGTCCCGCAGCGCGGCCATGTTGCTCTGGCTCGCGTTGTCGGCCACCAGGCGGAACGCCAGCGTCAACAGCGCGTCGCCGGCCAGGATCGCCATGGCCTCGCCGAACACCTTGTGGTTCGTCGGCATACCGCGGCGGAAATCGTCGTTGTCCATCGCGGGCAGGTCGTCGTGGACGAGCGAGTAGGTGTGGATCAGCTCCATCGCGCACGCGGTGGGCATCACCTGCTGCGCGGTGCCGCCCACCGCCTCCGCCCCCGCGATGACCAGCACCGGGCGCAGCCGCTTGCCGCCCGCGAAGACGCTGTAGCGCATCGCCTTGTGCAGGGTCTCCGGGCGGAGCGTCTCGGCGGGCAGGAAGCGCTCGAGCGCGGCGTCCACCGCGTCCACCCGCTCCTTCATGTAGGGGCCGAGGTCGAAGCTCACGCGCGCTCGTCCTCGGTCAGATCGTAGGGCGTGGTCTTCAGCACGCCGGTCTCGTCGCGGGTGAGCAGCTCGATGCGCTTCTCGGCGTCGTCGAGGTACTTGCCGCAGCGGCGGGCCAGACCCACCCCTTCCTCGAACACCTGCAGCGATTCCTCGAGGGTGAGATTGCCGGCCTCGAGCTGATCCACGATCTGCTCCAGCCGCTGCAGCGCCGCTTCAAATTTGAGGTCGGTCATCTCGTTCCTTGAGCCGCTCCACCCGGGCGTCCAGCGCCCCCTGGTGCAGCAGGATCTCGATGGCGTCGCCGGGGCGCGCCTGCGCGGCGCGGCGGACGATCACGCCCGAGGACAGCCGGGTCAGACTGTAGCCTCGCCCGAGCACGGCCAGCGGGGAGAGGCTGTCGAGCCGCCCCACCGCGGCGTCGAATCGATGACGGGACGCCTTCACGTGATGCCCGGCCGCGGAGCCGAGCCGGCCGCGCAGCTGCGAGAGCAGCGCCGTACCGTTGGCAATCCTAGCGACGGGGTTGAGGGAGCGCAAGGCGTTTCTGGCCAGAGACACCCGGTGCCCGGCGTCCTGCCGCCGGCGCCGCACCGCGAGGCTCACCCGCGTGGACAGCTCGTCCAGCCGGCGGTGCAGATCGCGCAGCGCGCGCGCGGCGTCGGTCAGCACGCGGCGCTTGGCGAGCGCGTCGACCCGCTCCCGCTCGCGGTCGAGGCGATCGGCCATCGCCTGCTTGAGGGTGTCGTAGAGGTCGCACAGCGCCCGGACCACCTGCAGCTTCTCCTGCACCACCAGCTCGGCGGCCGCCGAGGGCGTGGGCGCGCGCAGGTCGGCCACGAAGTCCGCGATCGTGAAGTCGGTCTCGTGGCCCACCGCCGAGATCACCGGCACCCGGCACGCCGCGATCGCGCGCGCCACCCGCTCGTCGTTGAAGGCCCACAGATCCTCGATGGAGCCGCCGCCGCGGCCCACGATCACCACGTCCAGGTCCGCGATCGCCTGCAGGTCGGCGAGCGCGCGCACGATCTCGCCCGGAGCCTCCTCGCCCTGCACGCGCACCGGCGTGATCAGGATACGCAGGTCGCCGAAGCGGCGCCCGATCACGTGGAGCATGTCGCGAATGGCCGCGCCGGTGGGCGAGGTCACGATGCCGATGGTGCGCGGGAACGGCGGCAGGGCGCGCTTGCGGGCCGCCTCGAAGAGGCCCTCGGCCTCG
>DATHSW010000259.1:0-5059 GCA_035463855.1 Candidatus Deferrimicrobiaceae bacterium
GCCGTTACGCGCCAGGATGTAGGCGCTGACCGGGTTGTGGATCCAGCCCGACTTCCCCGCGTTGAGGGTGGTGTTGTTGCTGGCGTCGGTCCACGACAGCACCTCGGGTTCCATGCAGTCACGGTACATCTTCCGGTACCACTCGATCAGCTGCTCGGTGGCCGGCGCGTTGATGCGGACCGTCTTGCCGTCCCTGTCCACCTCCATGCCGCCGAGCGACCAGAGGACCGGGCTCGCGGTGGAGATCGAGTCGTAGTTCTGGCTGATGGGGATGCCGACCGGGTGCCCCATCTTCTTCAGCTCCTTGCCGACCGTGTAGAGGTCCTCCCACGTGTCGGGGATCTTGAGGCTCGCCTTCTTGAACAGGTCCTCCCGGTAGCAGCCGACGAAGAACGTGTGGTACTGGGGCACCGCGCGCCACACCCCCTTGACCTTCGCGGTCTCTTCCGCGGAGGCGAGGGGCTTGCCGTATTTGTTCCCCAGCTCGGCCACGACGTCCGAGACGTCCACCAGCTGCGGCTCGTAGAGCCACGGGAAGTGCATGCGCATCTCGACGAGGTCGTGACCGGCCTGGCTTTGCACCTCGGAGGCGTACTTGGCCGCCTGCTGCGGCGCCGCGATGTGGTCGATCCTCAGCTTGATCCCGGTGTCCTTGGTGAAGCGCTTGCCGATCTCGGCCAGCTTCTTGTCGGACGCGGGGGCGAAGTTGTTCCAGCAGAGATAGGAGATCTCCCGCTGCTGGCCGCGGGCCGGCGGCACGCGCGTGGCGAGGATACCGGCGAGGCCGGCTCCGGTTGTCGTCAGGAACTGACGGCGGGTCACGGATCCCATGGACTCCTCCTCACTGAGGGAACGGGTCGGGACGTGAATCCGGAAAAGGTGTGTGCGGACTCTATGCTGCGCGCCCCGCTCCTGTCAAGCCGCTTCGCGCGAGCCGGGTCACGCGTAGACGCGGAAGATCCCGTAGAGGACCGTGCCGACGATCAGCGCGCCCGCGATGAACGTGAGAGCGGCCTCCGCGGCGCGGCTCACGACGGGCTCGCCGGCTGCGCGGCCATCGCCACCGGCCGGAGCTTCTGGAGCCCGAGGCCGAGCCCGAGCAGGCCGAGGCCGACCAGGTCGGTCACCAGGCCCGGATCGATGAGGCACAGGGCGGCCGCGATGAAGATCGCCCGCTCCCAGGGCCGGGCGACCCGGATGAAGTAGCCCTCGAGTCCGGCGGCCAGCGCGATCACGCCGATGGTGCCGGTGAGGACGGAGAGGCCGATCTCGAGCCAGGAGCCCGAGAACAGGAGAGCCGGATTGTAGACGAAGAAGTAGGGCACGATGAAGCCGGCGGCCGCAAACTTGACCGCCTGCAGCCCGGATCCCCACAGGCCGGACTTGCCGATCGAGGCGGCGGCGTAGACCGCGAGGGCCACCGGCGGGGTGACCGCGGACAGGCACGCGAAGTAGAAGCCGAACATGTGCGCGGCCATCGGGGTCACCCCGAGCTTGATCAGGGCCGGGATGAGGAGCGCGGCCAGCATGATGTAGGCGGGCGTCGTCGGCATGCCCATGCCCAGGATGATCGCGGCGCACATCGTGATGAAGAGGGCCAGGAGCAGGCTCGTGCCGGAGATACCGACCAGGAAGCTCGTGAACCGGATCGCGAGCCCGGTCTGGAGCACGACCCCGATGACGATGCCCGCGGCCGCGGTGGCCATCGCCACCGGCACCGTCTGCTCAGCGCCGTCACGGAGCGCGTCGATCGCCTTCCGGAGGGTGATCCGGCTCTCCACGCGGATCCAGGACAGCACGATCACGGATATCGCGGAGATGATGGCGGCGTAGGTGGCGGTGTACCCCTGCAGGAGCAGGGCGAAGATGACCACGAGCGGGAGGAAGAGGTGGCCCTGCCGCCACATGATGTGCCCGAGCACGGGCAGCTCTTCCCGCGGGATGCCGCGCAGGCCGCTCCGGATCGCGTTGAAGTGAATGGCCGCGAAGAGGGCCCCGTAGTAGAACAGCGCGGGGATCAGGGCGGCGAGCATGATGGAGGCGTAGGAGACCCCGAGGAACTCGGCCATCACGAAGGCGGCCGCCCCCATGATCGGCGGCATGATCTGCCCGCCCGTCGAGGCCACCGCCTCGATCGCGGCCGCCGCCTCCGGCTTGAAGCCGGTCCGCTTCATCATCGGAATGGTCAGCCAGCCGTCCACCATGACGTTGGCGACCGCGGAGCCCGAGATGGTGCCGAAGAGGCTCGAGGACACCACCGAGACCTTGCCGGGGCCACCGCGCGCCCCGCCCGCGATGGCGTTGGCGAAGTTCATGAAGAACTGGCCGGCCCCGGATTTCTCGAGGAACGCCCCGAAGATGATGAAGAGGATGACGTAGGAGCCGGCCACCCCGAGTGGGATCCCGAAGATGCCCTCGCTGGTGAAGAAGGTCTGGTCGAGGAGGATCTCGAGGGTGAGGCCGCGGTGGTGGAATAGCCCCGGCAGCCACGGCCCCGCGAGCGCGTAGAGGATGAACCCGGCCGCCACGATGGGCAGGGCGGCCCCGATCGTCCGCCGGGTCGCGTCGAGCACCAGGATCACCGCGAGGGCCGCCATCGCCATGTCCATCGCGCTCAGCGGGTCCGCGGTGGGAAAACGGAGATTCACGTACTCGTAGCGGACGAACAGGTAGCCGGTGCAGACGAGGGAGAGGGCGGCCCAGGCCAGGTCGGTCCACGGGATCCGATCGGAGGGGCCGCCCTTGCGGGCCGGGAACAGCAAGAACGCGAGAACCAGGCTGAACGCGAGCGTGATGATCCGCAGCGCCAGGCTGTCCGGCGGCGCGGTCGTGAGCCGGGCATAGACGTGGTAGAGGGACATGACCACCGCCACCACGCCGACGACCAGCCCTGAGTAGCCGGCGAGCTTGCGCACCGAGCGATTACTTCAGGAGGCCGGCTTCCCGGTAGTAGCGCTCCGCCCCGGGATGCCGGGGCATTCCGAACGATTCGGCGAAGTGCTTCGGGGTGGTGCCCTTCATGACCGCACTGACGTTCCCGAAGGCCTCACGCCCCTCGACGATGGCCTTGGTGACCTTGTAGATCGCGTCGGCGGGCGCCTTGGACGAGGCGATGAGGATGGTCGGGGCCTGGATCGTCACCACGTCCTCCTCGATCCCGTAGGCGCCGTACGTGCCCTTCGGGACCACGTGGCGGACGAACCCCGCGTTGAGCCCCTGCATCTTCTTGATCGTGTCCTCGCTCAGGCCCACCATCCGCAGCTTCCGCGAGGAGCCCACGTCCAGCACGAACGAGGCCGGGACGACGGTGTACCAGCCCATCGCCACCGCCTGCCGGTTCTTGATCAGCTCGCCGTTCTCGGTGATCGAGCCGTAGCTCTTGGTCCCGAGGTCGTCGAGCTTCAAGCCGACGACCTTCAGCAGCAGCTCCCACCCCTCCGCGAGGCTGGTGTTGCCGCGCGGCGGCAGCGCCACCGCCTTGCCCTTCAGATCCTCGAGCTTCCGGACGTCGCTGTCCGCGGGGACGATGAGCTGCCACACGTTCGGGTAGTAGTTGGCGACGATGAGGGGCTTGTCGGTCTGCTTGCCCTTCCAGGTGTTGACCCCGGCGCGCGCGTCGGCGAGCACGGTGGTCATCGACCAGCCCAGGTCGGCCTTGTCGTTGCGGATCTTCTCCATGTTGACGAGGGCGGCGCCCGGCTCGACCTGGACGTCGAGCTCGGGGAACTTCTTCTTGATCACGTCGGCGGTGGCCGCGGCCATGGGCGTCCAGGTTCCCCCGGTGGGGCCGGCCGAGAAGATCAGCCCCACCTTGTTCTGGGCGTGGCCGGGCGCGGCGAGAGCCAGACCGAGCAGCAGCGCGGCGGCCACCTGGGACACCCGTCGGGTCGTCACGATCATCAGCGGAATCTCCTTGTTCCCCTCAGTGAGCGAGGAGCGGTTTGATCCGGCCCGCCGCGTCGAAGCCGAGGGGGTGCCCCTCGCCGACCACGGTCAGGTCCGGACGTTTGGCGATCTCCGGCAGCAGGGCCTCGGAGCACTCGATCTCGCCCAGCACCAGCGTGCTCCGGATGCGGATCACGCGGGCGCGGTCGGGCGGGGTGAGGCCGATGCAGTTCAGCGCGTTCTCCACCGCCTCCCGGTCGCTCTCGAACACGAGCGGGAGCTTGGCCCCGTTGGGGGCGCACGCGGTCAGGGTATTGATGGCGGTCGGCTTCCAGTCGATCTTCTCGGCGAGCCGCCGGGTCGTGAAGTCGGCGTTGCCGATTCCGGTGGCATTGCCGTGGCTCTCCTCGGTCAGGTCGAGGGCCACGATCCACAGGATCTTCGGGTCGGCGGGGAACGGCTCGTGCGGGTTGGACGGGCGGCCGATCACGTTGGTGTCCATGCCGGAGCCGGAGACGTTCTTGCCGATCTCCTCGACCACCAGCACGTCGAGGGGCGAGAAGGGCAGGCGCGCCATCCAGGCGCGCGCGTCCTTGAGCAGCCTCCGCTCGCCCGCCTCGAGATCCGCCGCGTTGAAGGCCTCCACCCACGCCGTCTCGTCGTAGCCGTTTTCGACGATGCCGAGGCCGAAGCCGATCCGGGCCTTCGCCAGCATCTCGCGGCCCACCGCGGTGATGACCGTCTCGTAGCCGTGGCTGACGTTGGCCCGGTGGTACTGGGTGGCCCCCTGGTACTTGCCGAGCCCGATCGTCATCATCTTGAAGAGGCCGGACTCGATCGAGCCCTTGAAGTCGGTATGGGGCTTCACCCGGTTGACCACCCCGATCCAGTCGGCCTCGGAGGCGGTCCGGTCGAGCCAGACCGGCAGCCCCAGGGCCTCCCCAACCTGGACCACCTCCATGGAGGCCCGGACGTCGCAGCCCATGGTCGCCTCCGTGATGCCGTAGTGCTCGAGCACCGAGCGCTGGCCTGGGGCGGTGGCCCCGCCGTGGCTGCCCATGGCCGGGAACACGAAGGGCCGGGCCCCCTGCGCCTTGAGCCAGTCCACGGTGGCCCGGACGATGACCGCGATGTTCGCGATGCCCCGGCTGCCCGCCCCCACCGCCACCGTGTC
>DATHSW010000260.1:0-31331 GCA_035463855.1 Candidatus Deferrimicrobiaceae bacterium
CAAGCAGGTGGCGGCCAACGCCACCCGCTATCACCGCCACTCGGTGAAGGACCTGGAGGCGCTGACCCCGGAGGGCTGGGAGGCGTACCACGCCGGGTACTTCAACCACATCGTCAACCGGAACCCGAACTACATCCTGCCCCTGTCCTTCCTGCGCGACCTCGAGGGCAAGGGGCAGATCGGCCGCGTGCACGAGTGGATGTACGCGCTGCCCGGCGTGTCGACGCCGGTGGCCATGGCGCGCCAGCTCGGGCGCAGCATCGGGGAGGATCTCCGGGAGGCGCGCGTGGGCGGCGTCCTCCTCGTCGCCACCTGAGGGACCTGCAATCGTTGCGGCGCAACGATAGCCAAGGAGATCGAGCGGGTGGGGATCCCGGTGGGCATGATCTCGGCCATCTACAGCTTCGCGATGACCACCGGCGCCAACCGTGTGGTGCGCGGGGCGCGCATCGAGCACGTCTGCGGCGATCCCGGCCTCGGACCGGAGAAGGACTACGCCTACGGCATGCGCATCGTGCGGAAGGCCCTCGAGGCCCTCACCGTCTCCGTGTCGGGGCCGACGCTCTTCGACCCGCACGAGGGCCCCGCCGGGGAGGCCGTCCATGCGTCTTGAGGTGGGGAGCTTCCCGGTCCGGTCGATCGCCTTCGGCCCCGCCACGCGCTGGGCCGACGGCCGGCTCACGGTGGACAAGACGGCGGCGCTCGCCGAGGTCCGGCGCGACCCGCGCGTCGCCAGCGCCGATCTCCACATCGCCGCGCCGGGCGACTCCGTGCGCATCTGGCCGGTGCGCGACGTGATCGAGCCCCGCGTCAAGGTGGAAGGCCCGGGCCAGTGCTATCCGGGCATCTGCGGGCGCGACATCGCCACCGTGGGGCAGGGGCGCACGCATCGGCTGGCCGGCATGGGGGTGGTCGAGGTCTCGAGCGTCAACTGGCACGACGCCGGGGGCGACTTCGTCGAGACCTACCTCGACATGTCGGGCCCCTTCGCCGAGATGTATCCGTATCATCGCCTCCAGCTTCTC
Organism: Candidatus Deferrimicrobiaceae bacterium; assembly: GCA_035463855.1. Taxonomy (GTDB): domain Bacteria; phylum Methylomirabilota; class Methylomirabilia; order Rokubacteriales; family CSP1-6; genus CAMLFJ01. The sequence continues at coordinate 1,026 of DATHSW010000260.1, forward strand.
TGTCTCGTGGTCGAGCCCGATCCCGCCCTCTCCGACGAGAGCCGCAACGACGCCGTCCACCGGGCGGCCCTCGTCGTGGCCGACCACGTGGCGCGCGCCACCGCGGGCCTGACCCCGCCCGAGCGCGAGGTCTTCGAGCTCGGCCCGTGCGAGGAGGATCTGCCCCGCGTGGTCTACATCTGGGGCGTGCACTCGCCCCAGGCCATGTCGGGCTCGCTCACCGCCTTCTGCACCGCGACCTACGGCCTCACCCAGCTCACGCCCCCGTGGATCCTGCACCCCAACGAGGTCATCGACGGCGCGCTCACCGGGCCGTACCGCACCGCGTTCGCGATGTCGTGGACGGTGGCCAACAACCCGCTGTTCCTCGACCTCTACCGGCGGCACGGGCGCGACTGGAACTTCCTCGGGGTGATCGTGCTGCGCACCGAGTGGACGACCCAGCACGAGAAGCAGATGATCGCCAACCAGACCGCCAAGACCGCGAAGATGCTGGGCGCCCAGGGCGCGGTGGTCACGTGGGACGCGGGCGGCAACGAGTTCATCGAGGTGGTGCGCACGATCCAGGCCTGCGAGCGCCTCGGGATCAAGACCGTCTTCCTCACCAGCGAGGACGACGCCACCGACGGCGCGCCCACCATGCTCGAGCCCCTGCCCGAGGCCGACGCCATCGTGAGCACGAGCTTCTTCAAGAACGTGACGCTCCAGGTCGCCGACCCCGGCCCGGTGAGCCGGGTGATCGGCCTCGAGCGGAAGGTGATCCACCGGGGCTCGGGCGTCGGCCTGCACGGGGGGGCCGACTCGGCGCTGCCCACCGCGGGGCCGCTGCCGCCGCCCTGGCGCTACGACGACCACTACGGCTTCGGCTCCCAGAGCTGTATCGAATGAGGGCGCTGCGCCAGCCGGTGATCCGCGGGGCGCGCTTCTTTCTCGTCCACGCGCCCGGCCTCGTCCGTCACGGGTCCAAGCCGAGCCGCGACATCGCCCGGGACGCCGGCGTGGAGGACGCGATCCGCGGCGCGCTGCGCCCCTGGGAGCGCGCGCGGGACTACGCGCCGAACCAGGTGCTGATCGGCGCGCGCCATCCCGACTCGCTCTGGGACCTGCCGCGGCCGTGGTGGGAGACCTCTCCGCCGGGGGATCGGCGCGGGCCCCACGGCGAGATCGGGCCCGAGGAGGAGCTGTACGGCCTGCTCAAGATCGGGGACCAGTTCGACCTGGTGCAGCTCGAGGCGGGCTTCGTGGAGGAAGCGCGCGACGCGCTCGCCGCGCATCCACTGGTCGCGAAGAGCGACCTGGACGCGCTGGGCGCGGGGCTGCCCGGGGCCGCGATCGCGGAGCGGCTCGCCGGGCCCGTGCCGGCCGCGCCGCTTCATCTGCGCTCGGGCCGGCGCATCGGCTGCATCGCGGCGGGTCACGAGACGGACCAGACGCTCGCGCCCGACGTGCTCCTCGAGAACCTCGCGGCCAAGATGACGGCGGCCATGGCGCTGCGCGCGCTCCTGGCCGGCGAGGCCATCGACCCCGGGTCCGTGGACTACGTGATCGGCAGCGGCGAGGAGGCGGTGGGCGACCGCTACCAGCGCGGCGGCGGCAACCTCGCCAAGGCGGTGGCCGAGCAGGCCGGATGCCTCGGCGCCACCGGGGTGGACGTCAAGGGCTTCTGCTGCGGGCCCGTCCACGCCCTCGCGATCGCGGGCGGCCTGGTGGCCGCGGGTGTCTTCTCGCGCGTCGCGGTGATCGGGGGCTGCGCGCTCGCCAAGCTCGGGATGAAGTACCAGGGGCACCTCCGCCACGGGCAGCCCGTCCTCGAGGACACGCTGGTCGGCGTGGCGCTCCTCGTGGAGGGCGACGACCGGCGCTCGCCGCGGCTCCGGCTCGACGCCATCGGGCGGCACCGGGTGGCCGCGGGCGCCTCGCAGAAGGCGATCTTCGAGTCGCTCGTGCGGGATCCGCTCCGCGCGCTCGGCTGGGGCTTCCGCGACGTGGACAAGTACGCCACCGAGCTGCACAACCCCGAGCTGACGGAGCCGTCGGGCAGCGGGGACGTGCCCCAGCTCAACTACAAGGTGATCGGGGGGCTGGCGGCGCTCGCCCGGGAGATCGCGCCCGCCGACGTCCCCGCCTTCGCGCGGGCCCACGGGCTGCCCGGCTTCTCGCCGACCCAGGGGCACATCGCCTCCGCCATTCCCTTCCTGGGCCACGCCCTCGACGGGCTCCGGGGCGGGAGCTACCGGCGCGCGCTGTTTCTGGCCAAGGGCAGCCTCTTCCTCGGGCGCATGACCCAGATGGCCGACGGCATCTCCCTGATCGTCGAGCGCAACGAGTAGAACGGGGCAGGGCGGAAGTGATCTGCTCTGGCTACCGCCGGCGGCGGGGCCGGCCGGGCCTGCGATCGTCTTCGAGGCTCGATACGCGCGCCTCGAGCCGCAGGACCCTGCCCTCGATGCGGTCGGTCCGCTCCGCGTGCTCGCCGAGCCGCGCGTCCGTGCGCTGGCTCAGGAGGGCCGTGGCCTCGGCGATGCCCCGGATGTCGCCACGTAGAGACTCGCCAACTACATCGAAGTGGCGGCGCATCTCGACGACCGCAGCCCGGATCTCACCACGCAGATCGCCGGCCAGCCGGTCGAGGGTCTCGCGAGTCTCGGCGTCGCCGGCACGGATCTCGCCGCGCAGGTCACCGGCCAGCCGGTCGAGGGTCTCGCGGGTCTCGGCGTCGCCGGCACGGATCTCGCCGCGCAGGTCACCGGCCAGCCGGTCGAGGGCCTCACGAGTCTCGGCGTCGCCGGCGCGGATCTCGCCGCGGAGATCCGCGGTGACCTGGCCGAGGGCGTCACGAAGCTCGGGGTCCACCGGCCAAGTCTCACCGCGCCCCCGTGCCTTGTCAATGTCGGAAGGTGGATACGGTCCCGGCGCCCGGCGTACACTATGGCGGCGCAACGAGTAGGACGGGAGGACTCCATGCTCAAGGGCAAGAAGGTGATCGCGCTCGGCGAGCGCGACGGGATCCAGGCTGGCGCGATCGCGGCGTGTGCGCGGGCGGCCGGCGCCGAGGTGGTGCTGGAGAAGACCTACTGCTTCGTCTGAACCGCGGCGGGCGCCCTTGACCTGGAAGGTCAAGACGAGATCAAGCGGGTGGCGGAGAAGCTTCCCCGGGAGGAGGTGGTGGTGCTGCTGGGCACGCCCACCGAGGACGCGAGCCGCCTCTACGCCATGACCGTGACCGCCGGCGATCCCTCGTGGGCCGGGGCGCTGGCGGGCGTCGCGCTCGGGCTCCCGGTCTACCACGTTACCGAGGACGCGGTGAGGGCCGACATCGCGCCCGCCGACTACGAGGAGCACCTGGCCCTGATGGCGATGGCCATGGACGTGGACGCCATTGGTCAGGCCGTGCGCGGGGTGCGCGAGGGCCACCACGCGTGACCTCCACGGAGAGACTGACCACGGGCCAGGCGATCGCGCGATCGCTGGTGCGCCACGGGGTCGACACCGTCTTCGGCATTCCCGGCGCGCACACCTACGCCTTCATGGACGCGCTCCACGAGTGCCGGGACCGGATCCGCTTCATCGTGAACCGGCACGAAGGGGGCAGCGGCTACATGGCCTTCGGCTACGCGAAGTCGACCGGGCGGGTCGGCGCCTTCACCTGCGTGCCGGGGCCCGGCGTGCTGAACGCGAGCGCCGCCCTGTGCACCGCCTACGGCGCCAACAGCCCGGTGCTCTGCGTCACCGGGAACATCCAGTCGTACAACATCGGACGGGGCCTCGGTATCCTCCACGAGCTGCCCGACCAGCTCGCGACCCTGCGCGGCCTGACCAAGTGGGCGGAGCGCATCAATCACCCGACGCAGGCGCCCGCTGTCGTCGCCGAGGCCTTCAAGCAGCTCAGCACCGGTCGCATCCGGCCGGTGGCGATCGAGGCGCCCTGGGACGTGTTCGGGGCCGCCGCGGAGGTCGACCTCGGCGTGCCGATCGACGTGCCGCCGCCGCCCGCGCCCGATCCGGAGGGCATCGCGGCGGCGGCCGCGCTGCTGAAGGACGCCCGGAACCCGATGATCACGGTCGGCGGCGGCGCGGTCCACGCCGGCGAGGAGGTGCTCGAGCTGGCCAGGATGCTCCAGGCCCCGGTGACCGCGCACCGCAGCGGCCGGGGCATCGTGAGCGAGGATTCCCCCTACGGCTTCACGTGCGCCTCCGGCTACGAGCCGTGGCTGCGAACCGACGTCCTCCTCGGTATTGGCAGCCGCCTCGAGCTCGAATACCTTCGCTGGGCGAAGATCCCGGAGGGGGTGAAGGTCATCCGCATCGACATCGACCCCACCGAGATGTTCCGCGTGAGGCCCACGGTGGGAATCGTCACCGACGCGAAGCTCGGCGCGCGGGCGCTCGCTGAGGCGCTGTCCCGCGAGATCGGGACCCGTGCCTCCCGGGAGGAGGAGTTCACGAGCCTCAAGGCGCGGACGCGGGAGGCCATCCGCAGCGTGCAGCCGCAGATGAGCTACCTGGAGGTCATTCGCGACGTGCTGCCGCGGGACGGATTCTTCGTCGAGGAGATCTGCCAGGTGGGCTTCGCGTCCCGGTTCGGGTTCCCGGTCTACCGGCCGCGCACGTTCGTCACCGGCGGCTACCAGGACAACGTCGGCTTCGGGTTCATGACCGCGCTCGGCGTGAAGGTCGCCAATCCGGACAAGGCGGTCGTCTCGATCGCCGGTGACGGCGGCTTCATGTTCGGCCTGCCGGAGCTGGCGACCGCGGTTCATCACCGGATCAACCTGGTCACCATCGTGTTCAACAACCGGAGCTACGGCAACGTGCTGCGCGACCAGCGCAACGTGTTCAAGGGGCACGAGATCGGCGCGCTCCTCACCAACCCGGATTTCGTGAAGCTCGCCGAGACCTTCGGCGCGGCGGGCTATCTGGCGCGAACGCCCGCCGAGCTCCGGTCAGCCCTGGAAAAGGCGCTGGCCCTCGATCGCCCCGTCCTCATCGAGGTGCCCTCCGAGCGCGGCTCGGACGCCTCACCCTGGAGGTTCCTGCACCCCAACGCGTAGCAGGCTGCTGAGCGAGTCGGCGGCCGGGCTCCAGCGCCCCACGATGCGGGGCCGCTCGTCCTCGTCGGCGAGCAGAGCGAAGGTGCTGCCGCTCTCGGAGACGGCGGCCCGCAGCGTGACGGAGGAGCCGTAGTAGACCGGTCCCTTGAGCCATGCGTCGAGGCGCTGGCCCGGCGGGCCCTCCCGGCACGGCAGGTGCGCCAGGCAGTGGCCGGCCCTCGACGGCGGGGCGAGTCGCCGCCGGCACGATGCGGGCTACGGTCGCTCGCCCCGCGCGAGGCGGGCTTCGATGTCGTCCAGGCACGGCACGAGGTCCGCGATCGAGTCCACAACGTAGTGCGCCCCGCACTGGCGCATGCGCGTGTAGGCCCGCTGGCGGCGCGCCTCGCGGTCGGCCGGGTCGAGCGCCATGACGTCCTTGAGCGGCAGCCCCACCTCATTGCCGCTCATGGCCAGGCCCACCGTCCACATCCCGGCATTGAGGCCCTCCTCGACGCCGGGCACCGTGTCGTCCACCTTGACGCAGCCCGAGACCGGCGAGACTTGGAGGTTGATCATGTTCTGCAGGCACATGAACGGGTGCGGCCGCCCCGCGGGGACGTCGCTCGCGGACACTGTCGAATCCGGCTCGTAGCCCTGCCGGGCCGCGTCCTTGCGGTTGATCTCCATCATCTCGGTCAGGTACCCGGTCGTCGAGCCGATCTTGATCCCGCGCCGGCGCATGGCCGCGACCACATCGAGGGTGCCCGGGATGAGCTCGGAGTAGTCCGACAGGCACGCGAGCTGGATCGGCACGAACTCGGCGAACATCCGGTCGACGTCGGCCTCGGTCGGCTTCTGGCCGTGCCGCTCCTGCCAGCGCCGGCTCACCGACTCGAGCTCGGTGATCCGCTTGATGTGCACGCGCTTGTGCGCACCCATCGGCGCCCGCGCCTCCTCGATGCTGATCGGCACCCCCTGGCGCTTGAAGACCTCGACGAAGACCACGGTGGGAGCCATGCACCCGTAGTCCATGGTGGTGCCCGCCCAGTCGAGGAGCACGGCCTGGATCTTGCCCCGGTAGCGGCGCTCGTAGGTGAAGCTCATGCGGGTCTCCTCTGCGTGAGGGGCACGGCACGCTAACACATGAGCCAGTCGCCGTAGGTTCCCCGGATCGGCTTGCCCTCCGCGAACCGCGACAGGCGGAAGGTGGGCAGGTCCGGATGCCCGCCCGGCCCCTCGGCGACGAGGGCCGCCATCATGTGGCCCACCGCCGGGGACAGCTTGAAGCCGTGGCCGGAGAAGCCCGCGGCCACGTGGTAACCCTCGGGGCCGACCCGGTCGAGGATGGGATGCCAGTCGGGGGTGACGTCGAAGCAGCCGGCGTAGCCGCGGGCGATGTGGCCGTCCGCGAGCACGGGGAAGCGATGGCTCACGCGGGCGAGGGCCTCGGTGGACTCGTCGAGGCTCACGCCTTCCCGGTAGGCGTCCGGATCGGCGGTGTCGTGCGATTCCTCGGCGTCGAGCCCGCCCACCAGGATGTGCTCGCCCATCTCGGGGCGGGTGTAGATGTTGGTGACGAAGTCGTAGACCATCGGGTGCGGCCGCCGGTCGGCCTCGGGCCAGGCGACGATGCTGATCTTGTGACGGCACACGTGGATCGGCAGCTCGACGCCGGCCATGGCGCCCACCCGGGCGCTCCACAGGCCGGCTGCGTTCACGACCACGGGGGCGTGGATGTCGCCCGCGGCGGTGCGGACGCCGCGGACCCGATCGCCCTCCACGAGCAGCCCGACCACCGCGGCGTCCTCGAGGATGCGGGCGCCGGCCGCGCGCGCGGCGCGGGCGAAGCCCTGGGCGGTCTCGACCGGGTTGCAGTAGCCCGACGCCGGCTCGTAGCAGCCGGCCACGAGATCGTCCGCGCGCAGCCGGGGCTCGATCTCGCGCATCTCGGCCGGGGAGACGAGCCGCGTGTCGATGCCGACCGAGCGCTGGAGCGCGACCGAGGCCTCCATGGGCGGGCGCATCCGGTCGTCCACCGCGAGCAGGTAGCCGGTGTGCCGGAAGCCGCACGAGGCGCCGCCGGTGTGCTCGGCGAAGCGCTGGAAGAAGTCGAGCGAGTAGCGGATCATCCGGCAGGTCTCGGCGGTCGAGTAGTGCTGCCGCACGCACGCCGAGCTCTTCCCGGTGCCCCCGGAGGCGATCGCGCCCTTGTCCACGACCACCACGTCGGTGACGCCGCGCCGGGTCAGGTGAAAGGCGGTGCTGGCGCCGGTCACGCCGCCCCCGATGATCACCACCTCCGCGGTCCGTGTCGTCATGGGGGCGATGCTAACCGGCGCGGCAACCGGACGCAACGGACGGCGCATCTTCCTAGCGCAATCGACCTACAGCGGAGCGGATCGGACTGCGCTACCATCGGCCCGCGGCCCGCCTGACAACCGGACGGCAGAGAGGGAGCTGATCAATGGCCACCACCGAGACCGCGCTCCTCCGGCAGATGGACGACTACATCCTCGACGGCAAGTACCGCGAGGCGACCGACGCGTACTGCCGGGTGGTGGCCGCCGACCCCGCCGCGGCGGCGCGGGTGACCACCCACGCGATGGCCACCGCCGCGCCGTACCTCCACGTGCCGGCGCACCACAAGCTCCTGCCGAACGGCGAGTTCCGCAACGTCAACTACGACCACACCATCCTCGGCATCCGGGCCGGCATGCGGCTCATGCCCTGGCTGTCGGAGCGCGAGCGGTACCTGACGCTGGCCCAGGCCATCTGGTACGTGCCCCAGGGCCTGGACGTGTGGGCCCAGCTCGAATGCGGCTTCCCGGGCCACTACGCGCGCGAGCAGGAGAAGTGTGCGGAGGAGGTGCTGCAGAGCAACAAGCAGCTCCACCGCCATTTCGAGGACCTGGCGCCGCTCGGCGCGGGCTCGGTCGACGAGCGGTTCCAGCGGATGTTCCACGCCATCGTCGACGGCGACAAGGTCACCGCCTACCGGCTCTTCCTGGGGCTCGCCGCCCAGCCCGAGCTGCGCGACCGCGTGCGCAACGAGGTCCTCTTCGCCGCCGTCATCGACCAGCAGGAGTTCAACTCGTTCCGCCGGGTCCGCCACATCGGGCACAAGGCCATCCGCACGCGCTCGATGTTCGACCTCGCGGACTGGGTGGGCTGGGACGAGGCGCACCCGTACTTCTACATCGCGGTGCCCGACCTGTGCAACGCGCCGATCTTCCACTCGCTCTACGACCACGCGAGCTTCATGCTCGGCATCACCTTCAAGGGCGCCCAGTACCGGCTGCACGAGACCAACACCGCCCCGCTGACCGAGGAAGAGCAGGATCGGCTCATCGGGGAGATCATGGCCGGCGACCCCATCGCGGTGACCCACGAGATCACCGCGCTCCTGCGCCGGGGGAGGGCGCTGACCGGCATCGCCGACATGGTGATGATCGCCCACGCCACCCACTGCGTCGAGAAGCTGCGTACCGCCATCGCCTACACGGTGCCGATGCACTCCTTCGACTACGCCAACGTGGTCAACTTCTGGCTGCGGAGCTTCAAGCACCCGCACCAGGCCAAGGCGGTGTACCTCAGCGCCTGGTTCGTCACCGACACCATCCGCGAGATCGACTGGTACCCCGACGATCCGGCGGGGGCCAAGCCGGACTACGCGCCGTTCCGCGACTGGGCCGAGGGGCTGTCCACGTCGGAGGCGCTGGCGGAGCTGGAGCGGACCATCGCCGCCCAGGACCCGTCCCGCGCGGTGGCCCTGGTGCGCGCCTACCAGCGGCGGACCGGCGACCGCGACGCGCTGATCCGCACGCTGGTCCACTGCGCGGGGAAGTTCCAGGGGGACGCCCACATCTTCCGCAACGCCCGCTCGGTCATCGAGGAGTACTATCACAACTCGGCGAGCCCGCGACGGAAGGACGTCCTGTTCCAGGCCTGGGCGCACTACCTGGCGTTCTACAAGAAGCGGACGCTGTCGACCGAGTGCTACGAGCTGTACCACCAGCACTTCGGGACGCGGTAGGGGGCGTCGACCGCCGCTGCGCCCGCCCTCGCTCCGCCAAGCGGTCTCGGACTTCGGCGGCGTCCATGCCGTCAACGCGCTCGTCGCGTTCATCTTCGCGGCCTCGGGACCGGTCGCCATCATCCTGACCGTGGGGACCCGCGGCGGTCTGAGCGCCGCCGATCTCTCCTCCTGGCTCTTCGGCGCCTTCTTCGTCAACGGGCTGATCAGCATCGCCTTCTGCTGGATCTACCGGCAGCCGCTCGTCCTCTTCTGGTCGATCCCCGGCACCGTGCTGGTGGGCCCGGCGCTGGGGCACCTGAGCTTCCCGGAGGTCATCGGCGCATTCCTGGCGAGCGGCGCCCTCGTCCTGGCGCTCGGGCTCTCCGGCTGGGTGCGGCGCGCGATGGAGGCGGTCCCCATGCCCATCGTGATGGGGATGGTCGCGGGGGTGTTCCTGCGGTTCGGGCTCGACCTCGTGGGTGCCCTCCACCGTGAGTTCTGGATCGCGGCGCCGATGACCGCGGTGTTCCTGACCGTGACCGCGCTGCCCGCGCTGGCCCGCCGCCTGCCGCCCCTGATCGGGGCGATGGTGGTGGGCATCCTCGTGATCGCTGTGCTCGGTGGCTTCCACCCCGAGGTCGGCGGCGGCGGCCTCGCGCGGCCCGTTTTCCACGCGCCGGTGTTCTCGTGGGCGGCGATGATCGAGCTGGTCGTGCCGCTCGCGGTCACGGTGCTGGTGGTGCAGAACGGGCAGGGCATCGCGGTGCTGCGCGCCGCCGGGCACCGGCCGCCGATCGACGCCATCACGGTGGCGTGCGGCGCGGGGTCCCTGCTGACCGCGTTCCTCGGCACGGTGTCCACCTGCCTGACCGGCCCGGTCAACGCCATCATCTCCGGGAGCGGGGACGAGCGCCGCCAGTACACGGCGGGCATCGCGGTCGGCGCCCTCGGATGTCTCTTCGGGCTCCTGTCCCCGACCGTCACCCGCCTCATGCTGGCCACCCCCGGCGCGTTCATCGCGACGCTCGCCGGCCTGGCGATGCTGCGCGTGCTGCAGTCGGCCTTCGCCATCGCGTTCCGGGATCGGTGCGCCCTCGGCGCGCTCGTCGCCTTCCTCGTCACGGTGGCCGACATCGGGCTCGCCGGGATCGGCGCGCCGTTCTGGGGTCTGCTGTTCGGGGTCGCGGTGACCCTGCTGCTCGAGCGGGGCGACCTGGCCGTCCGGTAGCCCGCGCGGGCGCCGGGGTCAGAGCTTCGAGAAGTCGATCTCGTCCGCGCGGGTCCAGTCCAGCCCGCCGCCGGCGCCGACCTTGGCCCGGACGTCCTTCAAGAAGTCCCGGCCTTCGGAAGTCAGCCGGAAGTGGGCGGGGGGGGCCGCGGCCTCGACGAGGCCGGCGTTGATGAGTCTCTTGATCGCCGCCGCCCGCTCCACCGCGTGCGGAGCCTTGCCCGCGAACCAGCTCCGGCGTCGTCCCCCCCTCTCGATCTCCAACAGCACCTCGAGGCGGTGGAGCTTCTGCCGGAAATCCCGCGCGTTCTCGAGAAGGTCGCTCATCGCGCCCGAGCTTAGCACCATTGGGGAGCGGACTCTAGGAGCCCGACGACCCTCCGCCTCAGGGGCGCCGCGCCGCCGCCTCGCTCCGCGCGGCCTTCAGCGCGGCGCGAAGGTGGGGCTGCTGCTCGTACCAGAACCTGGAGAAGACGGCGCTCATGCGGCGGTCGGCCACGAAGGCGAGCAGGTACGAGAGGGCGAAGCCGGCGGCGAGGGAACCGAGGAGCCACGGCGAGGTCGCCAGCCGTTTGAGGATCGCCCACAGCGCGCCCACCTGGAGCGTCGCCACGTTGTAGACGAGGCCGCCCGCGCCCTTGAGCCAGCGCCATCCCCATCCGGAGGCGTCGAGATCCTCGGGGGCCGACGCCGCGGCCACCACCGCCAGGCACCCGGCCAGGTACACGTAGTACGAGAGGTGTCCGACCCTGATCCATCCCCGGACCCGTGCGAGAAGCGGGCGCGGGTCGGTCGCGTGCGCCCGGTGGAGGACGCCCTCGACGGCGCGGGCGCGGGTGAGCGCCGCCGCGTCGGAGCCGGCGTCACCCGTGGGCGTGATGACCACACGGGCATCCGGGGCCAGGTTGCCCGGAGCGTAGTCCTCGGTGCCGTGGGCGACGCGCTCCAGCACGCTCAGGTGCACGGCCGGCGCCACCCGGTTGGCCGCGCAGAGCGCCGCCATGTCGCGCGGCTTCCACCGGTAGAAGACGCCGAGCCCCGCCCGGGGGTCGTAGACCTTGTCGTCCACGTTGGCGTGGTCCCGGTAGTACTCCCGATCGCCGGGGACGAGGCGGAGCCCGGCCCGCTCCGCCTTCTCGAGCATCCATTCCAGCGCGACGAGCGAGACGCCCTGCTTGGGATAGCCGCCGCCCACGTTGGAATGAGCGCCCGCGAACCACGTCTGGTCGATCCGCCGATCGTCGTCGCCGCGGTGGTGCCACAGGAGCGGGTGGAACGAGTGCCGCTCGTCACCCAGGGAGAGCGCGTGACAGGCGGTCCGCACGATGGCGCCCAGATGCTGGTCGGGGAACTTGAACCGGTAGATCGCGAGATTGATGAGCTCGGCGAGATGGAACGGCAGGCCCACCGCGTCCACCGTATCCCAGACGCCGATGAAGTGAATGGGGGCCGGCTGCTCGTGGCAGCACGCGGCCCGGAAGCGCTCGATCTCGCCCGGGTCCACGTCGCCGCGGACGAGCTTGACGAGCGGGGTCCGGTAGCGCCGCCGGTACGCTCGGTACGCGCGCTCCACGGTGGACGTCAACGCCTCGACCGTGTCCGCGCGCCGCGCGTCGACGACGCCGCAGAACCCGATCAGGCCGGCCAGCGTGCGCACCGTGAACGCCCCTCGGCTGAAGCCGAAGAGGAAGATGCGGTCGCCGGGGTCGTAGATCCGCACCAGCTCCTTGTAGAGCTGCTTGACGTTGCGGCTCAGCCCGTATCCGGTGGCCCCGGCCAGGACGCGTACCGGCTTGAAGTCCTCCGTCCCCACGCCGTCGTCGTAGATCGCGACCTGCGGCGCGAGGACGGGGTCGGTGCGGTGTCCGTTCAGGTCCACGGCCTCGAAGAGCTTGAACACGTTCGTGCCCCGCCCCTTGATCGCGGTGTTGCCGGTCCCGTCCGAGCAGATCACGATGTTCTTCCCGGTGGCGGTCGACATGGGCCCGGCCTAGGTGTTGAGCATCATGCGGACCAGGTTGGGCATGCCCGCGCCCTGCTGGGGCCGGTCGCGGGCCAGGTCCGTGCAGTTGCCCAGGAGGATCTTCTTGGTCGCGTCGGGGTCGCCGATGAACTCCTTTCGCATCGACAGGAAGGCGGCCAGGACGCCGGAGACGTGCGGAGCGGCCATGCTGGTGCCGCTCATCTCGACGTAGAGATCCTTGACCGCGCGCGCGCCGGCCGGGAAGCGGTGCCGGCACGAGAGGATGCGCTCGCCGGGCGCGACCAGGTCCGGCTTCTGTCGCCCGTCCGCGGTGGGGCCGCGGGACGAGAAGTACGAGACCCCGTAGGTATGGGGATTCTGCTTGTGGATGGACCCGACCGCGATCGCCTCCTCGAGGTTCGCCGGGTCCCCGATGGAGAGATCCATGTTCGCGTCGACCGTGCCCTCGAGGGTCTGGAGCACCTCGAACCCCTCGTTGCCCGCCGCGAGCACCACCAGGACGCCCTGACGCCAGAGTCGCCGGAGCTCCTGGCAGAGCGGCGAGTGCCCGCAGCCGAAGACGCTCTGATCGAAGGGGCCGCCCAGGCTCAGGTTCACGCCGTGGATGACGAGGCGTCCCGCCTTGCGGTTCGTCTCCGCGATGTGGTCGAGGGCCTTGATGATCCACGCGTCCTCCCCGTTGCCGCGGCGATCCAGGACCTTGTAGATGTGCAGCCGCGCCCCGGGCGCGATGCCGGTGAGCACGCGCTCGGCCGGGGCGGGGGCGGCGTACGCCCCCGCGATGATGCCGGCCACGTGGGTGCCGTGTCCGTTCTCGTCGAGCGCGCGGCCGGCCTGGAGCGGGCCCCGCACGGTGCAGTCGTACTGCGGTCCGACGGTGCCGGGCGTCCTGAAATGCGGATGCGCGGCGTTGATGCCGGTGTCCAGGATGGCCCACTCGATCCCGCGGCCGTTCGCGCGATAGCCCGCGTGGGCGGGGAACGCCTGCACGGTGTGGACGGACACGTCGAGCAGCGCGCGCTTCTGCGCGTTCCGCCAGACCCGCCGCACCTTCACGCCGCGCAGCTCCGGGTGGGAGGCCAGCCGCTCGACCTCGGTGCGGCTCAGCTTCACCGCGACGAAGTGCTGCAGCTCCTCCAGGTTCAGCTCCTCGTCGGAGGCCCGCGTGAGCCGGCGGACGTGGGTCGTGACGCTCTGCCGGATCGCTCCGAGCTCCGGCTCGGGCGCATCCGGCTCGGCGCGCCCCTGGGCCAGCTCGATCAGCACCGGGTGCCGATCCTGCGGCTCGCAGTTCTCGAGGTTCCGCACCAGGTCGCGCGTCACCACGAAGTCGGCGACCGGTTGGAACAGCCCGATCGAGACCGTGTCGCGGACCGCGTCGCGGACCGGCGGGGTCCTGAGATACCCGGTGCCCGAGTGGGGGTTGCGCGGGCTGTCCGGATTGCCCTCCGTGACGTCGCGGATGCGCGACGACGGGCTGAACTCGCCGCTCAGGTCCTTGTCGAGGGCCACCGGGTCCAGCGGATCGGCGACGTTCACCCACTGCTGGACACCGGCCGGCACCGCGAGGGTCCGCTGGTTGGTCAGCCGCTTGACCTGGTCCTGCACCTCGGTGATCCCGAGCGGGGACCCGATCGTCACGAACAACGGCACGTCCACGTCGGCGCCCAGGTTCTGGAGCACGTCGTACGCGATCATCGAGCCCTGGCTGTGCCCGATCACCACGAATGGTCCGCCGCCCGCCTCGACTCGCTCGAGCACGCTCCGGCGCATCGCCTCGCGGCGCGCCGGGACGAAGAAGTAGTCGTTCACGTCGCGGAGGAAGGCGCGGGTGAGCTTCCGGGTGACCCAGTCGCGCAGGCCCTCGAACGGGAGGACCTTCGCGCCGACGCCGCGGGCCCCGGCTCCCCGGGGCCTCGGCGGCGCGCCGGCGGTCTGCATCTTGCGGGCGATGGTCAGGAGCAGGCGCTGATGCCGGGCGTCTTCGGTCACCTCGGTGACCTCGTCGGTCAGGCTGACCGCGGCGAGCCGGCGCTTGACGTTGAGGCCCCGGCCGGTGGGCTCGTCCTCGAGCCGCACCGTGTCGCCGCTCTGGCAGGTGTCGGTGGCCGGCTCCGGGTAGTACTCGCGGTTGACCCAGTACGCGAGCCGGCTCCGCTCGCCCAGGTCGAAGTCGAAGAGCGCGTTGTCCCACTGGCACTTGAGAATGGACTGGATCGGCTTGTTGCCGATCCCGTGGACGTAGATGATGGTCCGCGCACCGTCGGTCGCGGTCGCGGCGTGCGTCTGGACGGCCTTGGGCGGCCGGGAGGTGGTCGCGTGGCGCTTCCGTGCTCTCGCCATGAGGAGGCCTCCGTGCCCTTCACCCGATCGGGAGCTCGCAGTGTGGCGCGTCCCTGAGCCGCGGCCAGTAGAGGCCAGCGGTCAGCCCGTGGGCGCGCGCGGCGTCGGCGTAGGCCTTCCAGAGCGGATCCGTCACCAGATGATTCGAGTCGCGATCGATCGGCGGCTCCGCCCCGATGGCGAGGGTCTTCGCGCGGGCATCGATGCGCTGCGCGCGAATCCGGGGGCGCGCCGAGCGCCGGCCGCGAACCGGCTTCGAGGAGGGTCGCTTCTTCGGGCCACGCTTCCGCTTCCGGGCCATGGCGTCACCTCGTCGAGTCCACCGCATCGTGCGAGAGGAGAGGCGGACGTGTCAAAGACAATGTGCCCTTATAGTGTGACCTTCGGGGGCCCAGCCGTCAGCCCGGGCGCCGGCCCGCCACCGCGTCCCGGGCGAACGCGGCGACGACGTTCAGGAGCCCGGCGCGCCCCAGCGCGTCGTTGTGGTCGGCGCCGCTGATCCGGAAGAAGCGCTTGGGTCCCGGGACCGCCGCGAACAGGCGCTCCCCCAGCTCGAAGGGGACGATCTCGTCCCGGTCGCCGTGGGCGACGAGGACCGGCGCCGACACGCGCGGCAGGCGCGCGAGCGAGTCGAAGCGGTCGCCCGCGAGCGAGCCCAGGAACCCGTAGTGCCGGCGGGCGACGTCGGCCAGCCGCGTGAACGTCGAGACCGCGATGACCGCCCCGCAGCGGCGGCGGGTGGCGACCTCGATGGAGACCGCGCCGCCGATGGATTCGCCGAAGCACACGATGGTGGCCGGATCGATCCCGCGCGCCACCAGGTCGTCGAAGGCGGCGGTCGCGTCGAGGTAGACGCCCCGCTCGCTCGGCGAGCCCTCACTCCGCCCGTAGCCCCGGTAGTCGTAGGCGAGCACCCCGAGCCCGCGGGCGGCCAGGGCCAGGAGCAGCGCGCGGCGCGAGTCGATGTTCCCCGCGTTGCCGTGCGACCAGAGGAGCACCGGGCCGCCGTCGCGTGGGGGGACGTACCAGGCGTGCAGGCGCTGGCCGTCCTCGGTGACGAGCCAGCGCTCCTCGACGCCGGCGGGCGGCGGCCCGACGCGCCGGTCGGGGAAGAAGACGAAGCGGTCGATCCACGTGCACCCGGTCAGGAAGAGCGCGGCGATGGCGAGCGCGGCCCCGGCTCGCAATCAGTAGACGGCGCGAGTCGGCGACGGGCGCGTGGCCGCCCGCGCCTCGTCCACCGAGCGGGCCAGGTCCGCCAGGTACTCGTCGATGATCGGCGCGTGCACCGGGGTCAGCATGAGGTGGATGCCGCGCGGCTCGCGGATGCGCCCCACCGACCAGCCCCGGGCCGTCATCCGATCGGCGATCGTGAAGACGTCGTGGTCCGCGCTGCCGAAGCCCACCGCCCACAGCTCGGGCTCGCCCCACACGCGGAGGCCTCCGCCGATGCGCGCGAGCCCCTCGACGAGGTGGGCCTTCGCCTCCATGACCGTGGCCGCGATGCGCCGGTATCCCGCCTCGCCGAGGAAGTTCATCACCGCCCACGCCGCGGCGATGGCCCCGCCGGGCCGGGTGCCGGTGAACGTGTTGACGCTGTAGAGGCCGGTGGGCCAGTCGTCGAAGTCGTACCGCCCCGCCGCCTGGTGCAGGGCGGTCCGGAAGAGGACCACCGAGGCGCCCTTGGCGGTGTAGCCGGACTTGTGGAGATCGGCCGACACCGAGGTGACGCCGGGCAGCGCCAGGCCGAACTCCGGCACTGGGTGGCCGAGCGCCCGGACGAACGGGCCCAGGATCCCGCCCACGCAGGCGTCCACGTGGAGCCAGAGCCCGCGCGTCCGCGCCAGGTCGGCCAGCGCCGCGATGGGATCGATGACGCCGAGCGAGTAGGTGGGCGCCGAGCCGTAGAGCATCACGGTGCGCGGGGTGATCGCGGCGGCCATCGCGGCCACGTCGGCCCGGAAGCCGGCCCCGACCGGCACGCGGAGCACCTTCATGCCGAGGTAGTGCGCCGCCTTGTTCACGGCGGGATGCGCCGACCACGGCGCCACGATCTCGGGCTCGGTGATCTCGGGGCGCTGTTGCCGCGCCCACTGGCGCGCCGCGTGGGTGGCGAGGAAGATGCTCTCGGTGCCGCCGGACGTCAGGTGGCCGGTGGTGGCGTCGTCGCCTCCGAGGAGGTGCCGGACCATCGCGACGACGTCGGCCTCCATGCGCCGCAGGCTCGGGAACACGCGCAGCCCGAGGCCGTTCTCGGTCATGAAGAGCGTGTAGGCCTCGCGGGCCACCCGCTCGACATCCTCGTCGGCGTGCCAGACGAAGGCCGCGTGCCGGCCGCGGCGCCAGTCGAGGTCGTCGCGCTTGAGGGCGCGGAGCGCCCGCGCGAGCTCGGGCCAGCTCCGGCCTGCGGGGAGCAGCGGTGCGCCGGCCTCGCCCGGTGGGGGTGCCTGGCTCATGATGAGCGAGGTTATCATGGCGGCAACCGGTTACCGTGCCGCCGAGGAGGCTCATCGATGACGCGTCCCGCGCTCTTCGTGGTCAAGGCCACCATCGCGCCCGAGCTCGAGGCGGCCTTCAACCAGTGGTACGACACGGTGCGGTCGAACGAGGCCGCCCAGGTCCCCGGCTGTCTCGGCATGCGTCGCTACGCGTCGATCCCCCTCGACAGCCCGCACGCCGGATCCGAGCCGTGGCAGTACATGGTCTGCTACGAGTTCGACTCCGAGGAGTCGCTGCAGGCCTTCGTCAGGTCGGACACCCTGCGGGCCATGACGAAGGACTACAACGCCCGCTTCGCCGGGGCGGGGGACCGGGCACGCCTGGCGTATCGACAGATCTATCCGTGACCGGCCCGATGTGCGAGAATTCAAAGCACAATCTGCGAAAGGACTATTCGTGAACGGCGGTGTTGGCTCCCGCGGCCTCCTGGCCCTGATTCCCCGCGTCCTCCACTACGCCCGGCCCCACCGGGCGCCCATGGCGCTGGGATTCGGCCTGTCCGCGGTGGGGATCGTGCTCGACCTGGCCAAGCCGCTGCCGCTGGCCGTCGTCCTCGACAGCGTCCTCGGCAACAAGCCGCCGCCCGCGTTCCTGGGGCCGTGGTTCGCGCACCTCGACCCGATGGCCCAGCTGGGGCTCGCCGCCGCGGCGATCGTGCTGATCGCGGCGTGCCGCGGCATGATCACCATGCTGGCCAACTACCTCACGATCGACGTGGGCCAGCGCATGGTCAACGACCTCCGCATCGCGCTCTGGATCCACCTGCAGAAGCTCTCGCTCCGCTTCCACGACCGGCAGCAGACCGGCGACCTCCTCTTCCGGGTGATGGCCGATACCTACGCGATCCAGGGCATCGTGATGAACGGGGCCCTGCCGCTGATCAGCGCGGCCCTGATGCTGGGTGGGATGTTCGCGGTCATGCTGCGCTACGACTGGGTGCTGGCCTGCGTGGCCCTGGTGATCGCCCCGCCGCTCTACCTCGCGATTCGCTGGCTGACCGCCCGCATCCACGGCCACGCCACCGAGGCCAAGCAGGCGGAGAGCGAGCTCTACAGCCGCGCGGAGACCGCCATCGGCGCGGTGAAGCTGGTCCAAGCCTACGGGCGCGAGGACCGGGTGGTCCAGGACTTCCGGGCCGGCAGCGAGCGGAGCCTGGCGCTGTCGCTCCGCCTGTACGGCACCGAGACGCTGTTCGTCCTGGTGGTGGAGTCCCTGCTGGCCGCGGGCACCGCGGCCATCGTCTGGCTCGGCGCGCTCCGGGTGATGAGCGGCACCCTCACGATCGGGGAGCTGACCGTGTTCCTGTCGTACCTGCGCGATCTCTACCAGCCCGTCCTCAGCCTGAGCCAGAATCTCGCCGAGATCACGTCCGCCCGCGTGGGCCTCGAGCGCGTCTTCTCAATCCTCGATACGGAGCTCGATGTGCAGGACGCGCCCGACGCGGTGCCGCTGCCGCCCATCGTCGGCGAGATCCGCTTCGAGGACGTCAGCTTCGCCTACGACGACGGCCGGCCGGCGCTCCGGAACATCGATCTGCGCATCGGGGCCGGCGAGCACGTGGCGCTGGTGGGGCGGACCGGGGCGGGCAAGAGCACGCTGGCCGGGCTCGTGCTGCGCTTCTTCGATCCCCAGCATGGGCGCGTCACCATCGACGGCCACGACCTGCGCCGGGTCCAGCTGGCGTCGCTCCGGCGGCAGGTCACCCTGATGCTCCAGGAGCCGATCCTCTTCCGTGCCCCGGTGTTCGACAACATCGCGTGGGGCTCGCGGAACCCGGATCCCGCGATCGTCCGCGAGGCCGCCCGCCGCACCGAGGCCGAGTCCTTCATTCTGGAGATGCCCCAGGGATACGACACCGTGCTGGGTGAGGGCGGCTCCACCCTGTCGGGCGGGCAGCGGCAGCGCCTGGCCCTGGCGCGGGCGCTGGTCCGCGACACCCCGATCTCGATCCTGGACGAGCCGACCAGCGCGCTGGACGTGGCCACCGAGGCCACCGTCTGGGGCAACCTGGAAGATCGGCTGCGGGGGCATACCGCGATCGTGATCGCGCACCGGCTGAGCACCGCCCGGCGGTGCGACCGTATCGTGGTGCTCGAGGACGGGGCCATCGTCGAGCAGGGCTCCCACGACGAGCTGATGGCCCGCCGTGGGGCGTACTTCGATCTCTGGCAGCGGCACGGGATCGAGGTCGCGGCCGCCGCGGTCCCGGAGGAGCGCTAAGCTGGGTCGCCGGCGCGTCCTCGTCGTCCTCGGCATGATGGGCCGCTGCCCCTTCGGGGGCCAGACCTGGCTCTACCTCAACTGGCTACGCGGCTTCCAGCGCCTCGGGCACGAGGTGTGGTACGTGGAGGACGACACCGCGTGGCCCTACGATCCGGTCGCCAACACCATCACCGAGGATCCCCGCTACGCCACCGGCTATCTCCACCGGACGCTCTCGGCCATCGGTCTGGGTGACCGCTGGGCCTACCGTCCGCTCTACCGCGGGGGCGAGGAGTGCTTCGGGCTCCCGGCCGCCGGCCTCCGGGCCCTCTACCGGCGCTGCGACGCGCTGATCAACCTGTGCGGGGCCACCGTGCTCAACGAGGAGCACGCCCTCGCGGCCCGACGCGTCTACGTCCAGACCGATCCGGTCACCAACGAGCTGGAAGTGGCGACCGGCAAGCTGAAGACCCGGGCGGCGCTGGCCTCCCACGACACGATCGTGACCTACGGGGAGAACTACGGGGCGCCCGACTGCGGCGTGCCGCTGCCGCCGGAGATCGCCTATCTCAAGACCCGGCAGCCTGTGGATCTCGACCTCTGGCCGGTGGCTTTCGACGCGCGCGCGCGGAGCTACACCACGATCGGGAACTGGAAGCAGCCCGGCAACGACGTGGTCTGGCGGGGCGAGACCTACTACTGGAGCAAGCACCACGAGTTCCTCAAGTTCCTCGACCTCCCCCGGCGGCGGCCCCGGCAGCATTTCGAGCTGTCGATCAACATCGACGACGCGGCGGATTGCGAGCGGCTGCGCGCGCACGGCTGGGAGGTGACGAGCCCGCTCGCCCGCTCCCTCGACCCCTGGAAGTACCAGGCGTTCTTCCGGAGCTCGCGGGCGGAGTGGACGGTGGCCAAGGACCAGAACGTGCGGCTGCGTAGCGGCTGGTTCAGCGAGCGCGCGGCCTGCTACCTGGCCACCGGCAAGCCGGTGGTCACCCAGAGCACCGGCTTCGAGAACGTGCTGCCCACCGGCACCGGGCTGTTCGCGTTCCGGGACATGGACGGCATTCTCGGCGCCATCGATACCATCGAGTCCGACTACCCCGCCGCCTGCCGCGCGGCCCGGGCGGTCGCCGAGGAATACCTGGAGACCACGCGAGTGTGCCGGAAGCTGATCGACGACATCGGGCTCTAGCGCGGAGGCCGACACGCATGAAGTTCCTGATCATCAATGGCGATGATTTCGGCTACGGCCCCGGGGTGAACCGGGGGATCGTCGAGCTCCACGACCGGGGGGTGCTGACCTCGGCCGGGCTGATGGTCAATACCCCGGGCACCGGGGAGGCGGTGGCGCTGGCGGCTACCCGCCCCCGGCTCTCCCTGGGCCTGCACGTGAACTTCACGAACGAGGCCCAGCGGCTCGTGGAGTTCGACGACCCGGAGGTGTGCCGGCGCGAGCTGCGCCGGCAGTTCGACCGCTTCGTGGATCTGATCGGCCGGCTCCCCACCCACCTGGACTCGCACCAGCACGTCCACCGGCGGCCACGCTGCCTGCCCAGCTTCCTCGAGCTGGCCGAGGAGCACGGCCTGCCGCTCCGGGACCGGGCCCCCGTGACCTTCAAGGGGGGCTTCTACGCCCAGTGGGAGTACGGCGTGTCGCAGCCGGAGAAGGTGAGCTTCGACGCCCTCACGAGCATCGTGTCCACCGAGCTCGGCCGCGGCATCTATGAGCTGGCGGTGCACCCCGGCTACCACGACGTGCGCGTGGAGTACGTGTATCACCGGGACCGGGAGTGGGAGCTGGCAACCCTCTCCGATCCCCGCGTGCTCGCGCTGCTCCGCGAGCACCGGGTCGAGCTCATCAGCTACCACGAGCTCGAGCGCGCGGTCGAGGAGCTCGACGGCGGCGAGGTCTGACGGGCGCGCGCCGCGCCTCAGCGCCGCGCGAAGAGCGAGATCAGCGTCGCGAACTCCACCCCGTTCTTCGTGCCCTCGATCGTCTCTTCCCGGTCGAGGGCGAAGCCCACGTTGAGGACGAGGTCGCGGTAGGTCCGGGTGATGTGAGGGAGCAGGAGCTTGTCGTACCCGTGCTTGTCCATGGTGTTGGCCATCAGGAACCGGCCGCCCGGCCGGGTCGCCTCGTGGATCTCGGACGCGAGCCACGCGATGTCGAAGAACGAGTACAGCCAGCCGAGGTAGCAGATGGTGTCGTTCATCACGATCAGATCCCACGGCCCGTCGGCCCGCCACGCGTAGTCCATCGCGTTGCCGGCGCGGAAATCGACGGCGCCGCCCCCGGGGGCGGCGCGGGCGAGCGCGATCGCCGACGGGGAGATGTCATAGGCGACGAGCTGGTCCACGTGCGGCGCGAGGAGGCGGGTGAAGTGGCCCGCCCCGCAGCCCAGCTCGAGGCCCCGGGGGTAGCGCGCGCCCTGGAGCGCCTGGATCGTCCGCGCGAAGCGGGCGCGCTCGTACTCCGAGGTCTCGAACTCCCAGAAGTCGCCGCCCTTCCACAGCTTCTCCGCGAACTCCAGCGCCTTCTGGCCGGCCCCCTCGCGATCGATCGTCATCGTTGACGTCCTCCGCTATTTCAGCGCGTAGGGATTGATCGGCGTTCCCACCGCCCGCGTGACCGGCAGGGGCGGCGCGACGAGCAGGAAGGCCCAGCGGCCGTCGGCCGCGCAGTCGGCGGCCAGCTCCTCGAGGAAGAAGATCTCCCCCAGGGTGAGGCCCATGTTGGGGATCGCGACGACGTGGAAGGGATTGCGGAAGCCCGGAATCTCCGACGGGCGGACCTCCACCGCGTAGTTGTCGCTGCCGATCGCCGCGATCTGGCGGGCGTGCAGCCACGGCGCGGTGTGCACCGAGACCCCGGGGAACGGGTCGAGGTCGTAGTGCCGCCAGTCGTTCCGATCCAGATAGCGGGACATGTGGCCGGTGCGGACGAGGAGGATGTCCCCGGGCAGCACCTCGACGCGCTGGGCGGCGGCCGTCGCCTCCAGATCGGCCACCGTGATGGCGTAGCCCGGCTCGAGCGCCTTCACGCCCTTGTGGCGCGCGACGTCGAGCAGCACGCCGCGCCCGGCGAGCCGGCTCTTGGTCTTGTCGATGCTGTTCCGGGCCGCGCCGCTGCTCGTGACCAGCGCCGCGTCGTAGCCGTTGTACATCTTCCCCTCGTAGAAGATGTGGGCCAGGCTGTCCCACTGGGTCACGCACTGCAGCGGCATCACGATCCAGTCGTCGGAGCCGCCGTAGCCCTCCATCGCGGCCACCTCGGCGGGCGTCTTCGGCGCGTCGCCGCCGTCGCGGAACATGGTGTGGATCGGATTGAAGCGCTGGCGGGTGCCGCTCTGCGGGCCGTTGCGCTCGAGCGGGATGCCGAGGGCGAAGACCTTCCCGGTGGTGGCGAGCCGGCAGGCCGCCGCGATGCGCTCGGGGGTGATGTAGTTGAGCGTGCCGAGCTCGTCCTCGGGCCCCCACTTGCCCCAGTTCCGTACCTGCAGCGCGATCTTCCGGAGCGCGTCCTCGCTCATCCGTTCTCCTCCCGGGCCCCGGGCTGGCCGGCGCGATCGCGTCAGTCTAGCAGAGGAACCGAGGGGCCTGCTCGCGGAGCCCGCCCCCGAAACGCGCGAAGGACGGGGCCGAGCACGGCTGGGATGCGCCGGGGGAGACGGACGCCGCGACTACGTAGTCCACCGTACCTTCTCGTTCGGCGTACCCTCCCGCGGCGGGCGCGCCCCCGCCGACCGGAGAGACCCCGCCCCGCGCGCCGCCCGGGATGGTAGCATAGCCGCGGGATGAGACACGGGCGTCTGATCGGCCTGGCCGCGGTGGTGGCCCTCGCCGCCCTCAGCTGGGGCGGCTATGTCTGGTGGAACAGCCTTCGGCACGTCTCGACCGACGACGCGTACGTGGAAGGCAGCATCGTCGCGATCAGCGCCAAGGTCTCGGGCCACGTCGCCGAGGTCCACATGGACGACAACCGGGCGGTCAAGGCCGGGGACCTCCTCCTCCGCATCGATCCGCGCGACTACGTGGCCCGGCGCGACCAGGCGAAGGCCGCGGCCGCGGTCGCGTTCGCGAGCCACCAGGCCGTCCGCTCCGAGGCGCAGCTCACGCGCGAGACCACGAGCGCCCAGGCCGAGGAGGCGCGCGCCACGCTCGAGTCGGCCCGCGTGGCCGAGCAGGCCGCCGCCTCCGCGGTGTCGGAGGCGCGGGCGACCGTGGAGGCCAAGCGTGCCGCGTCGGCGGCGATGACCGCGGAGGTGACGGGCGCGGAGAGCACGCTGCGCCGCAACGCCCGGGAGATGGAGCGGATGCGCACCCTGCTCCAGGGCGGCTTCGTCGCCCAGCGCGACTTCGACCAGGCGGAGATGGCCTCGGCCACCTCGGCGGCCACGCTCGAGGCGACGCGGCGCCGGCTCAACCAGGCCGAGAAGGAGATCCAGCAGGCCGAGGCCGCCCTGGCCAGCCGCGTCCTCGCGGTCAGCCAGGCCAAGCAGCGCGTCAACGAGACGCGGGCCGCGCTCGGGCGGGTGGAGAGCCAGCGGCGCCAGGTGACGGTGAAGGAGGCGGAGATCGAGCGCGCCGCGGCCAGCCTGACCCAGGCCCAGGCCGACCTGGCCTTCGCGGAGCTGCAGCTCGCGCACACCGAGGTCCGCGCGCCCGCCGACGGGGTGATCGCGAAGAAGAGCGTGGAGCCGGGGCAGGTGGTGCAGATGGGCCAGCCCCTGTTCGCGATCGTGCCCCTGCACGACGTGTGGGTCCTCGCCAACTTCAAGGAGACCCAGCTCGCCCGCGTCAAGCCGGGCATGCCGGCCACCGTGGAGATCGACACGTTCCCGGGCAAGGTCTTCCACGGCACCGTGGATTCGCTCGCCGCGGGCACCGGCGCGCGGTTCTCGCTGCTGCCGCCGGAGAACGCCACCGGGAACTGGGTCAAGGTCGTCCAGCGCATCCCGGTGAAGATCCGGCTCGACGGCAAGGACTTCGGCAACCCGCACACCCTCCGGGCCGGGATGTCCGCGTACGTCGTCATCCGCGTGAAGTAGCGCGGCCCGCCGCCATGACCGCGTCGCCCGGCGAGGGGGCGCCGATCTCCGCGGCCCGCAAGTGGGCCATCACCCTGTCCGTGATGGTGGTGGCCTTCATGCAGGTGCTCGACACCAGCGTGACCAACGTGGTGCTCCCGCACCTGCAAGGCTCGCTCTCCGCGGGTCTCGAGGAGGTGTCCTGGGTCATCACGTCCTACCTCGCGGCCAACGCCATCGTCATTCCCGCCACCGGCTGGCTCGCGGGGCTGCTGGGGCGCAAGCGCTTCTTCCTCGTCTGCTGCGTGCTGTTCACGGTGAGCTCGGTGCTGTCGGGCATGGCCCCGAACCTCACGTTCCTGGTCCTCGCCCGCATCGCCCAGGGCATCGGCGGCGGTCCGATCATCCCGCTCTCGCAGGCCATCCTGTGGGAGATCTTCCCGCTCGGCCAGCGGGGCCTGGCGATGGCGGTGTGGGGCGTCGGGTTCATGATGGGCCCGATCATCGGGCCCACCCTGGGCGGCTACATCGCGGACAACTGGTCCTGGCGCTGGATCTTCTACATCAACCTGCCGGTCGGGCTGCTCGGGTTCTTCATGGCGAGCGCCTTCCTGTTCGATCCGCCGTATCTCCGGAAGCCGGCGCGGGTGGACTGGCCCGGCCTCGTCCTGATGGTCCTGGGCTTCGGCTGCCTCCAGCTCATGCTGGACCGGGGCGAGCGCGAGGACTGGTTCGACTCCTCGGTGATCGTCGCGCTCGCCGTCGTCGCCGGCCTCGCCCTCGTGGGCTTCCTCGTCCGGGAGCTGATGGCGAAGGATCCCATCCTGGACCTGCGGGTGTTCACGGATCGCAACTTCGCGTTCGGGGCCAGCTTCATCGCCCTGATCGGGCTCGGCATGTTCTCGAGCATGGTGCTGCTCGCGCTCTACTCCCAGAAGCTCCTCGGCTACGACGCCCTGACCTCGGGCCTCGTGCTCGCCCCCGGGGGCGTCGGCAACATGATCTCGCTGATCCTCTGCGGCCGGCTGGTGACGCGGGTGGACCAGCGCCTGCTCCTGACCTTCGGCTGCCTGGTCAACGCGATCAGCCTCTACATGATGTCGAACGTCACCCTCGGCATGGACTACTGGAGCCTGACCGTGCCCCGCATGGTGCAGGGGTTCGCGCTCGGGTTCATCTTCGTCCCGCTGTCGACCTTGACCCTGGCCACCATCCGGAAGGACAAGCTGGTCAACGCCACCTCGGCCTACAACGTCCTGCGCAACCTGGGCGGCAGCGTGGGCATCGCGCTCGCCACCACGTACCTGGCCCAGCGCAGCCAGTACCACCAGCACAACCTGGTGAGCCACGTCACGGTGTGGGATCCCGAGACCCAGGCGCGCCTGGCCCAGTGGACGAGCCATTTCCTGGCCCAGGGCGCCGACTCGTTCACCGCGCAGCGCCGCGCGGTGGCCATGCTCTACCACGACGTGGTGGGCCAGGCCCAGGTGCTCGCCTACGCGGACGACTTCTGGCTGCTCGCCATCCTGTTCTCGGTCGTGCCGCTCTTCCTGCCGCTCATGCGGCGCGTCCACGTCGAGCCCGCCCCGCCGCGCGAGGAGACCGACGGCCGGGTCCGCCCGCTGCCCGCCCCCGTCGACTGAGCCGGGAAACCCTCGAGGGCTTGCCCCACCAGGCGCTCCCCGGGCGGCGCCCGCTCAGCAACCCCCGGCGAGGATCGGGGAGCGGAGCGCGCGCGCGTACGTCGCGTATACTCTCCGGACCAGCACGTGGAAGTGGGGCTCCCCGAACTCCTCGACCGCGTGGACCAGGCGCCGCTCCCGGAGCCGCGCGAGCACCGTCCGAAGCCACGCGACCTCCGGCTCCGAGCGCGCGCGCTTGGAGATGTCCACCGCCGCCCCGGTGAGGTGGGTGGACTGGATCGCGCCCCGCGCGGGCGCCGCGCTCGGGTTCGTGCGGAGCAGAGCCCGCTGCCGGGCGGTGGTGCGGGTCAGGCTCGTGATCCGGAGCGGCGTGTCGAACAGGTCGTGAAACGCCTGCGCGAGCTGCTCGACGAACTGCCTCGTCCACGGCCGCGCCACCCGGAGGCGCGGGCCCACGCCCTCCACGTAGTACGTCCGCGTCCTCTGCGGGACGTCCACCAGGAGCCCCGCTCGCCGGAAGCGCTCGACCATCCCGAGATCGCGCATGCGCGAGAGCCGGTCCCGGGCGGCCGCCGCGCTCTCGCGGCTGAGCCGGAGCGGCCGCGCCACCAGCGGCGGCCGCGAGAGGTTTAGGCGCCCGCGCCGCAGATCGTCCACCGTCGGCAGCATCAGGAAGCTGCGGGAGCGGGGGATCGCCTTCGGCGCGAGCCGGTTGAGCCCGCGCAGCTCGTCCACCGAGGCTCCGTGGCGGCGGGCGATGGCGGTGAGCGTGTCCTCGGGGCGGACCTCGTGGCACCACACGGGCTCGCCCGCGTGACACGCCTCGGCCAGGAGCAGGGCGAGGGCGATTGCGCCGGAGAAGGTGAGCAGGCGGTGCACGGGGTGCCGTCTCCCGGAGCATAGAGAATCGCGCGGGCGCGAGTCAACGTTTTGCCTCCTCGCTCCGCGGACGCGGTAGAGTGAGGCCATGAAGCCCGAGCCCGAGCATCCGCTGGCCGCCCCCGCTCCCGGCCTCACCCATCCCTGGCCCGAGCCCCCGGAAGGCGGCACGAGCATCCTGGTGGCGCCCGGCATCCGCTGGATCCGGATGCCGCTGCCCTTCCAGCTCAACCACATCAACCTGTGGCTGCTCGACGACGAGGCCGGGGTGACGGTGGTGGACACCGGCATCGGGCTGCCGCCGACGCGCGAGCTGTGGGAGCGGCTCTTCACGGGCGAGCTGGCCGGCCGTCCCCTCGTGCGGGTGCTCGTCACCCACTTCCACCCGGATCACATCGGCAACGCCGACTGGCTGGCCCAGCGCTTCGGGGTCGAGCTCTGGTGCCCGCAGGCCGAGTGGCTGATGGCGCATCTGGCCTGGCAGGGGATGGGCGGCAACGACTCGGAGAAGCGGCTCAACCACTATCGCCGCCACGGCGTCCCCGCCGCGCAGGCCGAGGCCTTCCGTGGGCTCGGCAACAATTACCGCAAGCTCGTGCCGTCGGTCGCGCCCAGCTTCCGGGCGGTGCGCGAAGGCGACGTGGTCACCATCGGCGGCCGCCGGTGGCACGCCTTCACGGTCATGGGGCACGCGCCCGAGCACGCCTGCCTGTTCTCCTCGGAAGCGAACGTGCTGATCTCGGGCGATCAGGTCCTGCCCAAGATCACGACCAACGTGAGCGTGTGGCCGGATCAGCCCAACGGCAACCCGCTCAAGCTCTATCTGGATTCGCTCGCACGCTTCCGGCCGCTGCCCGAAGAGACGTTGGTGCTGCCGTCCCACGGGCTGCCCTTCCGCGGCCTGCACCGGCGGCTCGACCACCTGCAGCAGCATCACGACGAGCGCCTCAGCGAGACCATCGACGCCCTCGCCGAGCCGCGCACCGCCCACGAGCTGGTGCCGGTGCTCTTCCGCCGCCAGCTCGACACGCATCAGCTCGGCTTCGCCATCGGCGAGACCGTCGCGCACCTGCACTTCCTGGAAGCGCGCGGGCTGGCGGCGCGCCTCGTCGATGACGAGGGCGTCCACCGCTTCCGCAAGGCCTGAGGCCGCGGAGGCCGTCCCGTGGCGAACGCGCACGGCCACCTGCCGAAGGCCGATCCGGAGCGGCTCGATCCCGAGCTGCGACGGCGGCTCGAGGTCTGGTTCGCCAAGGCCTACCGGGACGACAACCTCTTCCTGACGCTGGCGCGCCGGCCGGCCGTGCTCGACCTGTTCCTCGGCTGGGTGGCCTTCGCCTACGCGGGGGCCTCGAGCCTCGAGCCGGCCCTGATGGAGCTCTGCCGCATCCGCCTGGCGTCGCGAAACCACTGCGTGCACTGAAGCCTCGCCCGCAGCGCATCGGTGATGCGCAAGGGCCTGAGCGAGCCGGAGGTCGAGGCCGCCCTGGGTGATCTCGACCGGGCGGCGCTGGCCGCCCGCACCGTGGCCGCCCTGCGGCTCGCCGATTGCCTGGCCGCCGAGCGCCCGGGCGTGGACGCGTCGCTCCTCGCCGAGCTGCGGCGTCACTTCGACGAGGGCCAGATCCTCGAGCTGGGCGCCGCGCTGACCGTCGCCTCCGGCTGGCAGCGCTTCATCGAGGCCTTCGGCATCCGGCCGGACGGCTGGACCGAGGCCACGCCGCTGCCGTGGGCCGGCCGCCGGTCAGGGCCCGCCCGGTAACCTCGTCCCCCGTCCCGCGCCCGCCGCGGCGCGCCCGTGATCTCCGCGTTGCATCGGCCTCCACGGACCGGCGCGGGCCGGCGAGCCGACCGCTCTCGGCCTGACCGGGCCGGGACTAGTGGCGGCGCTCCAGGTCGAGATCGGTACGCCGCAGGCGCTCGATCTGGGTCTTCAGCCGGGCCGCCTCGTCCTCGCGCGCGATGAGGTCGGCGATCACCGCCCGCCACGCGCGCGCCTCGGCCTGCCAGCGGCTGTCCGGGTAGTCGGCCAGCAGGCGGGCGAAGGCCCGGAGCGCGGCGCGGTAGTTGCGCACGCCGCCGGACGGGTCCGCCAGCAGGCGCCCGAGGCCGTAGAGCGCGGAGGCGGCGGCCGGATCGCCGGGATGTTCCCGCAGCACGCGCTCGTAGGCCGCGAGGGCGGCCCGCCCCTGGCCGAGCGCGGCGAGATCGTCGGCGTGGGCGAGCAGTCGCGGGGCCTCGCGCGTCGCGCGCGCGTCGGGCGGCTCGGCGCTTCCCCGCGGGGCCGGCCCGGTCGTGCTGCACGCGGCCGCGGCGACGAGCAGCAGCGGCACGATCCACAGCCGGCGGCTCGCGCGGCGTCTCACGCCGCCACCTCCACCGGGGTCTTCGGGATCGTCACGGTGAAGCAGGTTCCCTTCGCGACCTCCGACCGCACCGCCACGGTGCCGCCGTGCGCCTCGACCAGGCCCTTCACCACCGCCAGCCCGAGGCCGGTGCCCCTGCGCGAGCCGTGGGCCTGGCGGTAGGGCTCGAAGATCCAGGGCAGCGCCTCCGCGGGGATGCCGACGCCGGTGTCCTCGACCTCGAGCTGGAGCTGGTCCGGGAGCTCGGTCAGCCGCGCGTGCACGGTGCCGCCGACGGCGGTGAAGTGCAGGGCATTGCCGAGCAGGTTCACGACCACGCGGACCAGGCTGCCTTCCTCGCCCGGCACCGTGAAGTCGCGGCCCGCCGCCGCCAGGTCCACCCGGATCCGCTTCTCCTCGGAGAGCGGGCGCAGCTCGTCGAGGGCGCGGGTGACCGCCTTCAGCACGTCGGTGGGCCGGCGGTCGAGGGGCGCCGTGCGGGCTCGCAGCCGCGTGAAGTCGAGGATCTGGTTGACCATGGTCAACATGCGGGCGGCGCTCGCATCGATGAGGTACGCGAAGCGCGCCTGCTTGGCGTCGCCCGCGGCCTGGGCCCGCTCCTGCAGACCCTCGGCGGCCAGGCGGATGGACGCGAGCGGGTTCCGCAGATCGTGCGAGATATGCGAGAAGAACTCCTCCTTGAGGCGGTCCACCTCGCGCAGCCGCTCGGCCATCCGATTGAAGGCCCGGCCGAGCTCGCTGATCTCGTCGCGCCCGGTGATGGCGAGCGGCCCAGTCCAGGTTCCGGCCGCGAGCGAGGTGCTGGCCGCGGACAGCCGTCCGAGCGATCGCGCCATCCGGTAGGCGAGGAGCGCGCTGGCCGCCAGGGCCAGGGCCAGGCTGGCCAGCAGCGCGGTGGCCACCGCGCGCCAGGTCCGGGCTTCGAGCGCGCGGGCGCGGGCCTGCCCGGCGGCCATGACCGCCTCGGTGGCGGCGGCGATCTCGGTGAGCGCGGCCTCGGTGCGCTCCGCGGCCTCGCGCGCGGGGCCTTCCGCGATGCGGAGCGCCGCGTCGGCCCGCCCGAGCGCGGCGAGCCGTCGCTCCT
>DATHSW010000261.1:0-4198 GCA_035463855.1 Candidatus Deferrimicrobiaceae bacterium
GGGCCTGGGCGCGCCCCTGCTGGAAGGGCCCCTCGAGATTCCGGGCGGACCCCGCATCTGATTCATCCAGGCCCCGGATGACGTGCGCGTGGAGCTGATCCAGCGGACGAAGGCCACCATCGCCGGCGGCTGCTGCTGAGATGGAGCTCGCGGGGCAGACCGCGATCGTGACCGGCGCCGGCCGCAACATCGGCCGCGCCATCGCGCTGGAGCTGGCCGGGATGGGGGCCGACATCGCGGTGGCCGAGGTGGACCGGGCCACCGGCGAGCGGACCGCGGACGAGGTGCGGCGGCTCGGCCGACGGGCGATCGCGATCCAGACCGACGTCACCCGGCTGCCCGACCTGCAGGCCATGGCCGACCGCACCCGGCGCGAGCTCGGGCGCATCGACATCCTGGTCAACAACGCGGGCATCCACAAGTCGATGCACACCGCGGACGTGACCGAGGCCGACTGGGACCGCCTCCTCGCGGTCAACGCCAAGGGCGTCTTCTTCGCCAGCCAGGTGGTGCTGCGGCACATGGTGCCGGCCAAGCGCGGCAACATCATCAGCCTCGCCTCGATGGCGGGGAAGATGGGGCTCAAGACGTCGCTGGTCTACGGCGTGACCAAGGCGGCGGTGATCAGCATGACCCGCAGCCTGGCCCTCGCCCACGCCGCCGACGGTATCCGCGTCAACTGCGTGTGCCCCGGCATCGTGGAGACCGACATGATCTTCCAGGTGGACCGCGAGGCGGGCGAGGGGCTGCTGGGCCTGCCGCCCGGCGAGTACGTCAAGCAGCGCGTGCAGCAGATCCCGCTGGGGCGCATCGAGAAGCCGGAAGACGTCGCCAACGTGGTGGGCTTCCTCGCCTCCCCGAAGTCGTCCTACATGACCGGCCAGGCCATCAACGTCACCGGCGGCCTGGTCATGCACTGAGCCTCCCCCGGAGAACTCCATGACCCGACCCTCCGTCCCGTTCGTGGCCCTCGGCCTCGCGATCGCGCTCGCGGTCGCCCTCCTCGCGCCGCCCGCGAGCGCCCAGACCGGCAAGCCCAAGCGCGGCGGCATCCTCAACTCGGTTCTGACCGAGGATCCGCCCGGCCTGATGGTCCACGAGTCCGCCACCATCTCCAACGTGTGGCCGATGTCGCCGTGCTACTCGAACCTCGTCATCTTCGACCCGCTGAAGCCGCTCGACAGCGCGGAGACGGTCATCCCCGAGCTGGCGGAGCGGTGGTCGTGGCAGGACAACTTCCGGAACCTCGTCTTCTTCCTCCGGAAGAACGTGACGTGGCACGACGGGCGCCCCTTCACCGCCCGCGACGTCAAGCACACCTTCGACATGGTCCGCGAGGCGCCGGACAGCCCGGTCAAGATGCGCACGAGCCCCCGCAAGGACTGGTACGCGAACGTGGAGGCGATCGAGACTCCGGAGCCGCACACGGTGGTGTTCCGGCTCAAGCGGCCTCAGCCGTCCCTGCTCCTGATGTTCGCCTCGGGGTACTCCCCGGTGTATCCGGCCCACGTGCCGATCGCCGATCTCCGGCAGCGCTGCGTCGGCACCGGGCCGTTTCGTCAGAAGGAGTACCTCCGCGGGCAGCTCATCGAGCTGGAGCGCAACCCGAGCTATTTCGTGCCCGACCGGCCCTATCTCGACGGCATCCGCTACACCATCATCCGGGAGCGGGGCACGCGGCTGGCCGCGCTGCAGGCCGGCCGCATCGACGCCTTCGTGCCGCTCGAGATGACGAAGGCGATGGCCGACGCGGCCCGGGCCCAGGCCCCGTCGCTCGTCATCACCGAGGTCGGGCAGAATGGCAGCGACAACGTGGTCCTGAACCACAAGCGGCCGCCCTTCGACAACCTGGCGGTGCGCCGCGCCGTCAACCTCGCGATGGACCGCAACGCCTATGTGCGGGGCGTCCGCCAGAACGGGGCCGTCACCGGCGCCGCCCTCATGCCCAAGCCGCTCGGCTTCTGGGGGCTGCCCGACCCGGAGCTCCGCACGCTGCCCGGCTACCGGGATCCCGCCAAGGACAAGGCGGAGGCCAAGCGCCTCCTCGCCGGCGCCGGCTACGGCCCCGACAAACCCCTCCGGGTGGACCTCGTGACCCGGACCCTGCCCATCTATCTCGACCTGGCCTCCTTCGTGGTGGATCAGCTCCGCCTGATCGGGGTCGAGGCGACGCTCAAGCAGCTCGACACCGCGGCGTGGTTCCCCGCCCTCTCCCGCCGCGACTACCAGATTGGGGCCAACCTCACCGCGGGGGGCTTCGACGATCCGGACGCCTACCTCTTCGAGAACTACAAGTGCGGCTCGCCGCGCAACTACACCGACTACTGCAGCGAGGAGATGGACCGGCTGATCGACCAGCAGTCGCAGGAGCTGGACCGCGCCAAGCGGCTCAAGCTCGTGGCCGACATCCAGCGCAAGCTCGAGGCCGACGTGGCGCGCCCCATGCTCGGCTGGCGCAAGGAATACTTCGCGCGGTGGCCGCACGTGAAGAACCTGGTGCCCCACAACGCGCTCTACAACTACGGCCGCATGCAGGAGGTGTGGCTCGACAAGTAGCCCGACCGACGCCATGGACTTCGGCATCGTGACCGCGAAGATCGACGAGATCGGCTACATCACCCACGCCGAGAACCTCGGCTACTCGCACTGCTGGGTCACCGACAGCCAGATGATCCGGTCCAACTGCTGGGCGGTGCTGGCCCTGGCCGCCCAGCAGACGCGCCGGATGCGTCTCGGCACCGGCGTCAACGTGCCCGGCCTCCGCCTCGCCCCCGTCGCGGCCAACGGCATCGCCACCATCAACCGCCTGGCGCCGGGACGCTGCTTCATCGGGCTCGGCACCGGCCACACCGCGATGCGCACGCTCGGCCAGAAGCCCATGCGCCTCGGCCCGTTCAAGGACTACGTGCAGACCGTCCGCGCCCTGCTCCGCGGCGAGGAGGTCGACTACACGCTGAGCGGCGAGACTCATCCGATCCGCTTCCAGATGCGCGAGCACCGCTTCATCGATCTCGATCACCCGATCCCGGTCTACCTCGCGGGCTTCGGGCCGAAGGCGCAGGCGCTGGCCGGCGAGCTGGGCGACGGCCTCATCTCGGGATTGCCCCGCGGCGGCACGGTGCCCGAGATGCTCGCCAACGCGCGGCGGGGCGCCGAGAAAGCCGGGCGCGCCCTGCCCGCCGACTTCCACACCGCGGCGATGGTCAACGTGGCGCTGCTCCAACCGGGGGAGGCGGCCAACTCGGAGCGGATCATCGCGGAGTGCGGCGCCGCGGTGATCTCGGGGCTCCACTACCTGGTCGCGCACCATCTGGAGACCGGCGCGGAACCGCCCGCCTACGCGCGGCCGGTCTGGAAGGGCTATCTCGACTGGCTCAACCAAGCGCCGCCCGCGGTGCGGCACCAGCGCCTGCACGGCAGCCACTACAGCTTCGTGGACCCGGAGGAGGCGCGCTTCCTCACCCCGGAGCTGATCGAGGCGACGTGTCTCACCGGCGTGCCCGGGCGCATCGTGGAGCGGGTGAAGGAGCTCGGGCGCCAAGGGCTGAGCCAGCTCATGCTCTACCCGCCGCTCAACCGGCAGTACCGCGTGATCGAGGACTTCGCGGACCGGGTGATGGCGCGGCTCTAGCGCGCCGATCCGACCGGCACGGCTCCGGAGGCGCCTTCCCGGGACCGGAGGACGCTACAGCGGCCTGATCCGCACCTTGCGGAACTTGATGACGCCCTTCCCCCACTGCAGGGCGATCGGCCCGCCGGTGAACTTGCTGTCCTCGACGTCCACGGTGCGCACGCCGTTGAGCATGAGCGTGAGCCGCGGGCCCTTGGCCGTGATCGCGTAGGTGTTCCACTTGCCGCCAGCCTTGGGCATCGGCGAGACCTTGGCGATGTGGACGACGGCGCCCGTGCCGTAGCTCGGGTCGGGACGCTGGTCGAAGATGTTGGCCTCGTAGCACGTCCGGTCGGTGATGGCCTTGGGATCGGCGCACCGCATGTAGATGCCGCTGTTGGCGTCGTCGCTGGCCCAGAACTCGACGAGGATCTCGAAGTCCTTGTAGGCGTTCTTCGAGACCAGGTAGCCGGCGGCCGGGCCACTGTCGGCCTGGACCACGCCGTCCACCACCCTCCAGTTGGCGCTGCCGACGCGGTCCCAGTTCTCCATCCCGTCGGCGCCGTCGAGCAGGGTGGTCCATCCCCC
>DATHSW010000262.1:0-36206 GCA_035463855.1 Candidatus Deferrimicrobiaceae bacterium
GTGTTCATCGAGGAGGCCGCGGGCATCGCGCGCTACAAGCAGCAGCGCTCCGAGACCCAGGGCAAGCTCGACGCGACCCGGCTCAACCTGCAGCGGCTCCGCGACGTGATGGAGGAGGTGCGCCGCCAGCTCTCCTCGATCGAGCGCCAGGCCCGGAAGGCGCAGCAGTACAAGGCGCTCCAGGCCGAGCGGCAGGGGCTCGACCTGGCCCTCCTCGCGGCGGACTACGCGGCGCGGACGGCCCAGCACGAGGCGATCACGCGCGAGATGGACTCGCTGCGCGAGACCGAGGAGCAGCAGCGCGCCCGGATCGCCACCCTGACCGGCCGCCAGGCGCTGCAGGCCGCCGCCATGCAGGACACCGAGTACCGGCTGGGCGACCTGCGCCAGTCCGTGCAGAAGGTCCAGGGCGAGGCCGAGCGCCTGCTCGAGCGGCGCGAGCAGATGGGGCTCCAGATCCAGGACCTGCTCGCGGAGGAGACGCGCCTCGAGGAGGAGATCCGCGGGCTCGCCGAGCGCCGGGTGGCCCTGGCCGCGGAGCGCGAGGAGAAGGCCCACGGCCTCGAGGAGGCGCGGCGGCGGCACGCCGAGCAGGACGGCGAGGTGCAGCGGGTGGAGGCGCAGATCGAGGCCTGCCGGAGCGCGCTCACCGATCGGCGGGAGCGCTTCGAGGCCCTCCGGCTCGAGCAGATCCGGGTCGCGGGCGCCCGTGCCGATCTGACGCGCTCGAGCGGGGAGCTGAGGGAGCGCCGGAGCCAGATCGACCGCCGCGCCGACCGTCTGGCCGGCGAGCTGGCCGCCGCGCGCGCCGAGGCCGATACGCTGGGCGCGACGCGGCTGCGGCTGGAGGCGGCGCGCCAGCGGGCCGGCGCCCAGCTCTCGCTGCTGAGCACGGAGCTGCACGAGATCGAGGGGGCGCGGCGGGATCGGGAGGCCGCGCGGGCCGAGGCGCAGGAAGCCCTCGCCGCCCTGCGCGTGAAGCTGGCCGCGCGGCAGTCGGCGCTCGAAGCCCTCGAGCGCCTGGAGCGGGAGCGCGAGGGCTACGGCGCGGGCGTGCGGGCGATGTTTGCGCGCCCCGGCGCCGGCGACCTCGGCGGGGTGGTGGGCACCGTGGCCGATCTCCTGGAAGTCCCCAACGGCCTGGAGGCGGCGGTGGAGGCGGTCCTCGGCGATCGACTCCAGTGGGTGGTGGTGGAGCGCTTCGAGCACGCGCGGGCCGCGCTGGGCTATCTGGAGCGCGAGGGGGCGGGCGCGGCCACTCTGTTGCCGCTCGAGACGCTGCCGCCCGCGGCGAATCTCCCGGAGGATTCGGGGGAGGTGAGCTGGGCCGCGCGCCTGGTGGGCGGCCCGCGCCCGGCTCTGCTGCACTACCTCCTCGGCCGGGTGGGCATCGTCTCCCACCTCGACCAGGCCGAGACGCTCTGGCGCCGGAACGGCGTGGTCGCCACCTACGTCACGCGCTCGGGCGAGGTGCTGTCGCCGAGCGGGCGGCTCACCGGCGGGCATCGCGACAGCGAGCGGCAGAGCAACGATCATTCGCTGCTCGGACGCAAGCGGGCGATCCGTCAGCTCGGCGAGGAGATCGGCGGCCTCGAGCGTGACGTGGCATCGACCGCGGCGCGGGCGGAAGCGATCGAGGGCGAGGTCACCGGGCTGCGGACGCGGCTCGAGGGGCTGCAGTCCAACTACCAGGCGCAGGAGACCGCGCGACTGTCCGGCGAGAAGGACCTCGAGTCGGTGCTGCGCGAGGCGGACCGGGTCACGCGCCACCTGGAGACGCTGACCGCCGAGAGCGACCAGCTCGCCGGCGAGGGCCTGGAGACCGCGGCCCAGCTCGTCGAGCTGGAGCGCGAACTGGTGGCCGCCTCGGAGCAGGAGGCCCGGCTGGGTGGCGACATGACCGCGCTGCAGGCCCTCCTCGAGAGCGGACAGGGCGACGAGGCCGGGCTCACCGAGCGGCTCACGGTCTGCCGCGTCGAGCTGGCCACGGTGGCGGAGCGGGTGGAGGCCCTGGGCCGCGACATCGAGCGCATCATGGGGCTCGAGCGGGACTTCGCCCTCCAGCAGCAGCAGTCGGTGGGGCGGCGGGCGCAAACCGCCGAGCGTCGAGGGGACCTGGCCGCCGAGCGCGAGCGAACCGACGCGCAGGCCCGCGACGCGGTGGCCGAGCGCGACCGGCTCGAGGCCGACGTGGCGGTCATCGCGGAAGAGCACCAGCGCCAGATCGACGACCGGGGGGCGCTCGAAACCGAGCTGCGCGAGGTGCAACATCAGCTGAACGGTCTCGTGGGCCGGCTCCACCAGCTCGACCTGACCGAGACGGAAGGCCGCGTGCGCCGCGAGGAGCTGGTCCAGGAAGCGCGCCGCCGCCACGCCATCGAGACCGCGGAAGCGCTGCTGGCCGCCCACGACGCCGCGCGCGATCTGGAAGAGGTCCGGCAGCGCCACGAAGAGCTCTCGGCCAAGCTCGAGGCGATGGGTCCGGTCAACCTGGTGGCGGACGAGGAGTTCCGCGAGCTGACCGAGCGCCTGGACTTCCTCCGTACTCAGCACGACGACGTCGTCGGGTCGATCAAGGATCTGGAGAAGGCCCTGCGCGGGATGACCCGCACCGCCCAGGAGCGGTTCCAGGAGGCCTTCGAAGACATCAACCGGCACTTCGGCGACATCTTCTCTCGTCTCTTCGAGGGCGGGCGCGCCGAGCTGCGCATGGTGCCTCCCGAGGAGGGCGAGGAGGACCCGCTGGAGCTGGGCGTGGAGCTCATGGCTCAGCCCCGGGGCAAGCGGCTGCAGGCGGTCACCCTGATGTCGGGAGGCGAGAAGGCCCTCACCGGCCTGGCCCTGCTCTTCGCGATCTTCTACCATCGCCCGAGCCCGTTCTGCGTGCTCGACGAGGTGGACGCCCCCCTCGACGACGCGAACATCCACCGGTTCATCCGGGTGCTGCGCGAGCTCTGCACCCAGACCCAGTTCGTGGTGATCACGCACAACCGCAAGACGATGGAGGCCGCCGACGTGCTCTATGGCGTGACCATGGAGGAGCCGGGCCTCTCCCGCCTCGTCTCAGTAAAGCTGACCGACGCGTAACCCGCGCTACACTCATGGGCATGACGCCCGCTGAGACCCCGGTGACCTCGCTCGGCGCCTATCTCCGCACGCTCCGCGAGGCGAAGGGCAGCTCGCTGGAGGACATGGCGCGGTCCACCCGCGTGGGCATCCGCCATCTCGAAGCCCTCGAGGAAGAGCGCCTGGCCGATCTGCCGTCGCCGGTCTTCGTGCGCGGCTTCATCCGGGCCTATTGCGGCTTCCTGCGCGAAGCCCCCGAGGAGGCGCTCGGCCACTACGAGGCCCTGGCGGGAGAGCGGGCGGTCGCCCAGGCGGCCAGCGCCCCGCCGCACCCCCGCACCACCTGGGCGAACAGCTCGGTGCTGGTGGGTCTGGCCCTGCTGGTGATCCTGGGCATCGGGCTGATCGTGATCAACCTGACCGTGAAGCGAACGGGTGGAACTTCAGTCGCCGCACCGAAAACGGCGGTCCCGGCGCCGCAAGCGGCCACGCCCGCGGTGGAGGCGCCTCGGCCGGTAGCGCCGCCGGCGCCGGCGGTGGCCCAGTCCCCGGCCACACCGGCAAGCACCCCGGCCTCGATCCCGGCACCCGCGGTGGCCAGGAGCGCGGCGGGCCCGCAGCGCCTGCTGATGAAGGCCGTCGAGCCGACCTGGATCCGGGTCCAGCCCGATGAGGGCCGCGCCACCGAGGAGCTGCTGCCGGCCGGCGCGAGCCGGGAGTGGTCGGCCGAGCGCCGCTTCCTCGTGACCCTCGGCAACGCCGGGGGAGTCGAGCTCACTCTGAACGGCAAGGTTCTCCCGCCGCTCGGGTCGAAAGGCACGGTGATCCAGCGGCTCGAGCTTCCCCAGGCGCCGGCCTCCGGGTCGTGAGCCTGTTCGGCTCCCTCGGGGAGCGCGTCCGGCAAGGACTGCGGCGCACCCGCGAGCTGATGGACGAGGGCCTGGGGACCATCCTCGCCATCGCCCGCCCGGTGGACGAGGCGATGCTGGAGGAGCTGGAGGAGACCCTCATCGCGGCCGACCTCGGGGCCGCGACCGCAGGGGCGTTCGTCAAGCGCGTGCGCGACGAGATCAAGCGCGGGCGCGTCGTCACCACCCAGGACGTGCGCGCCTCCCTGCATCGCTTCCTCGAGGAGTCACTCGCCGACGCGGCCGCGCCGCTCGCCCTCGACGCCCATCCCTCGGTCATCCTCATGCTGGGCGTCAACGGAGCGGGCAAGACCACCAGCACCGCGAAGTTGGCGGCCAGGCTCAAGGCCGACGGCAAGCGGGTGCTCATGGCCGCCGCCGACACGTTTCGCGCGGCGGCCATCGAGCAGCTGCAGGAGTGGGGCCGCCGCATCGAGGTCGACGTCATCCACCAGGCCGCGGGCGCCGACCCGGCCGCGGTGGTCTTCGACGCGGTGAAGGCGGCCACATCGCGCGATGCGGACGTGCTGCTGGTGGACACCGCCGGGCGCCTGCACACCAAGTCCAACCTCATGGACGAGCTGGCCAAGCTCAAGCGCGTCCTGGACCGCCAGCTCCCCGGCGCCCCCCACGAGTCGCTGATGGTGCTGGAAGCGCCCACCGGCCAGAACGGGCTCCAGCAGGCGCGCATGTTTCACAAGGCGGTGGGCCTCACCGGCCTCGTGCTGACCAAGCTCGACGGTACCGCCAAGGGCGGCATCGCGATCCGCATCCACCAGGAGCTCGGGCTGCCGATCAAGCTGGTCGGGGTCGGCGAGCGGATCGACGACCTCCAGGTTTTCGACCCGAAGACCTTCGTGGACGCCCTCCTCGGAGCGCAGCAGGGAGCGCAGCAGGGAGCGGAGTAGCGGGAGCAGCCGCAGCCGAAGCAAGCGGGGTAAAATGCCTGTCCGGGTGGCAGTTGGCGCCCGGACGACGACATGACCGATCTCGAGTGGATGGCTCGGGCCCTTACCCTCGCGGCGCGGGGGCGCGGGCTCACGTCGCCCAACCCCATGGTGGGCGCGATCGTGGTGCGGGACGGCCGCGTGCTGGCCGAGCGCTTCCACGAGCGGGCGGGCGGCCCCCACGCGGAGGCGGCCGCGCTCGACGCCGCCGGCGAGCGGGCGCGCGGCGCCACCCTCTACGTGACGCTCGAGCCGTGCAACCACGTGGGGCGCACGCCGCCCTGCGTGGACGCGATCATCCGCGCCGGGATCCGCCGCGTCGTATCGGCCACGCGAGATCCCAACCCGCGGGTGAAGGGCGGGGGAGCCGCCGCGCTCGCCGCCGCCGGCATCGAGGTCACCGCGGGCTGCCTCGAGCGGGAGGCCCGCGACCTCAACCGGGCCTTCTTCACCGCGGTCGAGCGGCAGCGCCCGCACGTCACCGCCAAGTGGGCCATGACCCTCGACGGCAAGATCGCGGCATTCGACCGCCGGTCGCAGTGGATCACCGGGGAGGCGGCGCGGTGGGAAGGCCACCGGCTGCGCAGCCAGAGCGACGCCATCGTGACCGGCATCGGGACCGTGCTCGCCGACGACCCCGCGCTGACGGTGCGCCTCGAGCGGCCCTGGCCGCGGGAGCCCTACCGCGTGGTGGTCGACGGCCGCGCCCGCCTGCCGCTCGACGCCAAGCTGCTCCAGACCGGGAGCCGGGCCCGCGTCCTGGTGGCGGTCGGGGAGGCGGCGCCCCCGCAGCGGCTGGCGGCGCTGGAGTCGGCGGGCGTGACCGTGCTGCCCTGCAAGTCGCGGGAGGGCCGGGTGGACGTGATCGATCTCGCCGCGCGCCTGCTCGCCCTCGACGTGACCGCGGTCCTGCTGGAGGCGGGCAGCGAGCTGACCGGCGCCTTCGTGCAGGCGGGTCTCGTGGATCGCGTCGCCGCCTTCGTGGCCCCCACGCTGCTGGGCGGTGCGGAGGCGCCCACCCCGGCCGGCGGCCCCGGCCTCACGCTGCCGGCCGCGCTCCGCCTCACCAACATGACCGTGCGCCCCCTGGGCAGGGACTGGCTGATCGAAGCCGATGTCGCCCATGACTGACGGCTGACCACGAACATGTTCACGGGCCTGGTCGAAGAGATCGGACGCGTCCTCGAACGCGACGGCCCGCGCCTCGTGGTGAGCGCCGCCCGGGTGCTCGAAGGCACCGACCTGGGGGCCAGCGTGGCGGTCAACGGCGCCTGCCTCACGGTGGTGGAGCAGGGTCCGGGGCGCCTGCGGTTCGACATGGGCCCGGAGACCCTCGCGCGGACCGCGCTCGGCGATCTCACGGCGGGGGCCGCGGTCAATCTCGAGCGCCCCCTGCGCCTGGGCGGCCTGGTGGGCGGCCACCTGGTCCAGGGGCACGTGGACGGCGTGGGCATCGTGGCGGCCTTGAGCCGCCAGGCAGAGACCGCCCGGCTCACGATAGAATGGCGGGACCAGGCGCTGGCCCCGCTGCTGATCCCGCAGGGCTCGGTGGCGGTGGACGGGGTGAGCCTCACGGTGGCGCGGCTCAACGCGCGCGACTTCGAGATCATGGTCATCCCGCACACGCTGGCCGCGACCACGCTGGGGGGCCTCCGGAAGGGGCAGCGGGTGAACCTCGAGATGGATATGATCGGCAAGTACGTGCAGCGCATTCTGCAGTTGCAGGCCGAGCCGCAGCCACGGCGGGGCGAGGTGAGCCGAAGGCGAGCCGAGCGGATACAAGGACCGAGGCGAGCGGATACGAGAGAGGGGTCCCGGTGATGGAGTCTCGAGATTTCGTCGCGATCGAAGAGGGCATCGAGGAGATCCGGGCCGGCCGCATGCTCATCGTGGTCGACGACGAGGACCGCGAGAACGAAGGCGACCTCCTGATGGCCGCCGAGAAGGCGACTCCGGAAGCGGTCAACTTCATGGCCAAGTACGGCCGCGGGCTCATCTGCATGCCCATGCTGGGCGAGCGGCTCGACGAGCTGCAGATCTCCATGATGGTCTCGGACAATACCGCGCCGCTGGGCACCGCCTTCACGGTGAGCGTGGACGCCCGCCGCGGCGTGACCACCGGCACGTCCGCCTACGACCGCGCGGTGACCATTCGCACCCTGGTGGACCCGGCCACGCGGGCGGAGGACCTCACGCGTCCCGGGCACATCTTCCCGCTGCGGGCCATGCCGGGCGGCGTGCTCCGCCGCGCCGGCCACACCGAGGCCGCGGTGGACCTGGCCCGGCTGGCCGGGTTCGCTCCCGCCGGCGTGATCTGCGAGGTGCTGGACGAGGAGGGCGGCATGGCGCGGCTGCCCGAGCTGATGGCGCTGGGGCGCGAGCACGGCCTGAAGGCCATCACGATCAAGGCCCTGATCGAGTACCGGATCCACAAGGAGAAGCTGGTGAAGCGGGCCGCGATCACCCGCATGCCCACCGAGCACGGCGACTACCAGGTCATCGCCTACGAGACCACGGTGGACGACCGCCTGCCGCTGGCCCTGGTGCTGGGCGACGTCAAGACCGACGAGCCGGTGCTGGTCCGCGTGCACTCCGAGTGCCTCACCGGCGACGTCTTCGGCTCCCACCGCTGCGACTGCGGCTCCCAGCTCCACAAGGCGCTGACCATCATCCAGCACGAGGGGCGCGGCGTCCTCGTCTACATGCGGCAGGAGGGACGCGGGATCGGCCTGCTCAACAAGCTCAAGGCCTACGAGCTACAAGATCTGGGCAAGGACACGGTGGAGGCCAATCACGCGCTCGGCTTCCGCGCCGATCTGCGTCACTACGGCATCGGGGCTCAGATCCTGGTGGATCTCGGCGTGAAGAACCTCAAGATCCTCACCAACAACCCGAAGAAGATCGTGGGCATCGAGGGCTACGGCCTCAAGGTGGTGGAGCGGCTGCCCCTCGAGGTGCCCGCGACCGACGCGAACCGGAGCTACCTGCGCACGAAGCGCGAGAAGCTCGGGCACCTCTTCTCCTCGTTTCCCGACTAGTCCATGGCCGGCATCGCTCCCAAGCGCCGAGTCGCCCCCGCCGCCCGCGGCCAGCGGTTCGCGGTCGTCGTCGCCCGCTTCAACGAGCCTGTCTCCAAGAAGCTGCTCGACGGCGCCCTCGCCGCGCTGGCCGGCCACGGGGTCAGCGGCGACGCGGTGGAGGTGCACTGGGTGCCGGGCTCCTTCGAGCTGCCGCAGGCCGCGCAGGCGCTCGCGCGGAGCGGCCGCTTCGCGGGCATCGTGTGCGTGGGCGCGGTGATCAAGGGCGCCACCCCGCACTTCGACTACGTCTGCGCGGTGGCCGCCCAGGGCATCAGCCGCGTCGGGCTGGACACCGGCGTCCCGGTGACCTTCGGCGTGATCACCGCCCTCACCGAGGAGCAGGCCTGGGAGCGGGCGGGCGGGGCGGTGGGCAACCGCGGGGAGGAGGCCGCGCTGGCCGCGCTGGAGATGGCGGGCTGGCTGCGCTCGCTCCGGCGCCCGAAGGGGAAGCGCTGATGGGCCGCCGCCGCAAGGCGCGGGAGCTCGCGCTCCAGCTCCTCTATCAGATGGACGTGCAGGGCGAGGAGCATCCCGAGGCGCACCTCGACGACTTCTGGCTCCGCCATCCGGTTGATCCCGAGGCGCGGGAGTTCGCGGAGTCGCTCGTCCGCGGCACCAAGCGCCACGAGGCCGAGATCGACGAGCTGATCAGCCGCTACGCCGAGAACTGGGAGCTCGAGCGCATGGCGGTGGTGGACCGCAACATCCTCCGCCAGGCGATCTACGAGCTGCGGTGGGCGACCGGCGTGCCCCCCAAAGTCGCCATCAACGAGGCGCTCGAGGTCGCGAAGAAGTTCAGCACTCACGAGTCGAGCCGCTTCATCAACGGGATCCTCGACCGCATCCATAAAGAGCAGGCTCCCGCCTCCTGACGGGAGACCGGCCATCCGCTACGCGGTCATCTCGGACGTCCACGCCAACCTCGAAGCCCTCACCGCCGTGCTGGCGGACGCCGCCCACGAGGGCGCGCTCGGGGTGCTCTGCCTGGGCGACCTCGTCGGCTACGGGGCCGACCCGGTCGCATGCGTGGAGACGGTGGGCGAGCGGGCCAGCGCCATGGTGGCCGGCAATCACGAGCACGGGGCGCTCGGGCTGCTCGACCTCACGTGGTTCAACCCGTGGGCCAGGGCGGCCGCGCGGTGGACCGGCGAGCAGCTCGACGAGAGCCATCGCGACTACCTGACCGCGCTGCCGCTGGTCCGGACCGTCGAGGACGCCACGCTCGTGCACGCCAGTCCCCGCAGCCCGGAGGACTGGGACTACCTCGTCTCCGCCGAGGACGGGCTCGCGGTGTTCGGCGACTTCGGCACGCGCCTCTGCTTCATCGGCCACTCACACCTGTCCGGGGTCTGGTCGGTGGGCAGCGGCGGCCCCGAGCATCACGGCCGCCTCGAC
The DNA here is from genome assembly GCA_035463855.1 of Candidatus Deferrimicrobiaceae bacterium. Lineage (GTDB taxonomy): Bacteria > Methylomirabilota > Methylomirabilia > Rokubacteriales > CSP1-6 > CAMLFJ01. The sequence goes on from DATHSW010000262.1 coordinate 9,397, forward strand.
ACGCCCGAGGCCCTGGTGCGGCTCGACGACGGCCGACGGTACCTCGTCAACGTGGGCAGCGTGGGTCAGCCGCGCGACCGCGACCCGCGCGCGTGCTACGCGATCTGGGACCGCGACGCCCGCTCGGTGACGATTCGCCGGGTGACCTACGATCACGCGGCGGCGGCCGCGAAGATCCTCGCCGCCGGGCTACCGCGGGCTCTGGCCGATCGGCTCGCGCATGGGAGCTGAGCCGGAAGCGAGCCGGGGCGGCGCCGCCGTTCGGATCACCGTCCTCGCCGCCGCCGGCGTCCTGGGCGCGCTCGCCTTCCCCAAGACGAGCTGGTCGCCGCTGGCGTGGATCTGGCTCGTTCCCGCACTGGTCTCGGGCGCGATGGGTACCCGCCGCGCGGCCCTGCTGGACGGCTGGCTGGCGGGCACCGTGTTCTACGTCGTCCTCCTGCGCTGGCTCGACCACACCTTCCAGCACTACAGCGCGATTCCCTGGCCGGTGACCTGGCTGCCCATCGCGGCGCTCGCCGCCTACTGCGGGCTCTACGTGGGGGTGGTCGCGTGGGCGGTCGCCGGGCTGCGCCTCCGGCTCGGCGCCGGCCCGGCCCTGGCGGTGGCCCCGGCGCTCTGGGTCGTCGGGGAGTGGCTCCGGGGCTGGCTGATGGGCGGGTTCCCCTGGGGCCTGCTCGGCTACTCACAGCACGCCCAGCTCCCGGTGATCCAGATCGCCGAGCTGGGGGGCGTCTACGCGGTGTCCTTCCTCATCGTCGCGGTGAACGCCGCCCTCGCCGCGCTCTTCGCGCTCGGGCCGCGGCGGGCGTGGCCGGGCGCCGCGATGGCGGGGCTCCTGCTCGCGGCCGCGCTCGGCTTCGGCGTCCACGCCCTCGCCCGGGCGAGCACGAGCGGGCCCGGCTCGGTCGAGGTCGCGGTCATCCAGCCGTCGATCGAGCAGACGATCAAGTGGGATCCGGCGCGCCACGCCCAGATCCTGGACCTCTACGAGGGGCTCACGCGCGAGGCGGCGCGGGGGCGGCCCGCCATCGTGCTCTGGCCGGAGACGGCGACGACCATCTTTCTGCGCGGCGATCCGATTCTGCTCGAGCGGCTGCGGCGCCTGGCGGAGGAAGTCGGCACACCGCTCCTGGTCGGCTCGATCGACCGGCGGGAGGGACCCCGCGGGCAGTTCCTGAACAGCGCATTTCTCCTGACCGGACAAGGGATTAGGGCCAAGTATGATAAGATCCACTTGGTTCCGTTCGGAGAGTACGTCCCGCTCGCGGGTCTGCTCGGCTTCGTCAAGGGGTGGGCGGAGTTCATCTCGGAGTTCGGCGCCGGTGACACCGAGACCGTCTTTCCGCTGCCGGGCGCGCCCTTCGGAACCGTGATCTGCTACGAGATCATCTTCCCCGAGCTGTTCCGGGGATTCGTGGTCGGTGGATCCATGTTCATGGCCAATATCACCAACGACGCGTGGTTCGGGGAGACCAGCGGCCCCTGGCAGCATCTGGGGATGCTACCCCTGCGCGCGATCGAGCATCGGGTGGCCATCGCGCGGGCCGCCAATACCGGCGTCTCGGCCTTCGTGGAGCCCACCGGGCGGATCGGCCCGTTGCTGCCGCTGCTCGAGCGCGGCGTGCTCCAGCGACGCATCCCGCTGCGCGCCCAGACGACGCTCTACACGCGATTCGGCGACTGGCTCGTCGCGGCCTGCGCCGCCCTGGGGGCGGCCGCCGTCGCCCTCGCCCTCTTCCGGAGGTCACCCGCGTCGTGCTAGGGGAGCTCAAGCGCGACGTGGCGGAGCTGGACAAGCGGCTCGACGATCTCCGAGGGCATCTTTGACCTCCCCGTCAAGGAGACCCGCCTCGCCCTGATCGATACCGAGATGTCCTCACCCAGCTTCTGGGAGGATACCCGCAAGGCGCAGGCCCTCGTGCAGGAGCGCGCGGAGCTGGCGCGCACCGTCGCCACCTTCAAGGATCTGGCCGGACGCGCCGAGGAGACCCGCCTGCTCTGGGAGATGGCCACCGAGGCCGGTGACGAGAGCATGACCGCGGAGATCCAGGAGAGTCTCGAGCGGCTCGGCCGCGAGGTCGAGGCCTTCGAGCTGAAGGTCATCCTCTCGCGCCCCCAGGATCGCAAGAACGCCATCCTGTCCATCCATCCGGGGGCGGGCGGGACCGAGTCGCAGGACTGGGCCCAGATGCTCATGCGCATGTACCTGCGGTGGGCGGAGCAGGCCGGCTTCAAGGCCGAGGTGGTGGACCTGCTCGCGGGAGAGGAGGCCGGCATCAAGTCGGCCACCATCGAGATGAGCGGGGAGTACGCCTACGGCTATCTGAAGGGCGAGACGGGCGTGCACCGGCTGATCCGCATCTCGCCGTTCGACGCCTCCCGGCGCCGGCACACCTCCTTCGCGTCGGTGGCGGTGATCCCGGAAGTCGAGGACGTCGAGGTGGTGGTCCGGGACGAGGACCTCCGGGTGGACGTCTACCGCTCCTCGGGGCCGGGCGGGCAGGGGGTGAACACCGCGGACTCCGCGGTGCGCATCACGCACCTGCCGAGCGGCCTCGTGGTGGCCTGCCAGAACGAGCGCTCGCAGCTCCGCAACCGGGACACCGCCATGCGCATCCTCAAGTCGCGGCTCTTCCAGATCTACGAGCAGAAGCAGAAGCAGGAGCTGGCCGACCTGACCGGCGAGAAGAAGGAGATCGCCTTCGGCAGCCAGATCCGGACCTACACGTTCGCCCCGTACCAGATCATCAAGGATCATCGGACCGGGGTCGAGGTGGGCAACGTGGAGGCGGTGATGGACGGGGGCCTGGACCCCTTCATCCGCGCCTACCTGACCGCGGCCCGGCCCGCGCCCCAGCCGTGATCGCGCGCGCATGACGACCTCGCCCGGTCTACCGCCCGACGCCAACGAGCAGATCCGCCGGCGCCGCGAGAAGATCGAGGCCTGGCGCGCGCGGGGGGCCAACCCCTTCGGCGCGCGGTTCCCGGTCACCCACTGGGCGGGCACGCTGCAGGCGCGGTTCAACGACGCGGACGAGGCCCTGCTGCAGAGCGCGGGCGCGGTCTCGCTGGCCGGCCGCGTGATGGCGATGCGCCACCACGGCAAGAGCTGCTTCGCGGTGCTGCGGGAGCAGTCGGGGCAGATCCAGCTCTACGCCCGCGCCGACGTGCTCGGCCCCGCCTACGCGGCCTTCGTGGATCTCGACGTCGGGGACTTCATCGGGGTCACCGGGGAGCTGTTCCGCACCCGCACCAACGAGCTGACGGTGGGGGTGAAGCAGTTCGAGTTCCTGACCAAGGCCCTCCGCCCGCTGCCCGAGAAGTGGCACGGCCTCAAGGACGTCGAGACGCGCTACCGGCAGCGCTACGTGGACCTGATCGTCAATCCCCAGGTCCGCGAGGCCTTCGTCATGAAGAGCCGCCTGATCGCGGTGATGCGCGCCTTCTTCGACGCGCGCGGCTTCCTCGAGGTCGAGACCCCCATGATGCAGCCGATCCCGGGGGGCGCCGCCGCCAAGCCCTTCGTCACGCACCACAACGCGCTCGACATGCCGCTGTATCTGAGAATCGCGCCCGAGCTGTACCTCAAGCGCCTGGTGGTGGGCGGCCTCGACCGCGTGTACGAGATCAACCGCAACTTCCGCAACGAGGGGGTGTCGACCCAGCACAACCCCGAGTTCACGATGCTGGAGTTCTACCAGGCCTACGCCGACTACCTCGATCTCATGCAGCTCACCGAGGAGCTCTTCGTGTACCTCGGCCAGGCCCTGCTGGGCCGGGACGAGCTCGTGTACCAGGGCGAGACGATCCGGCTGGCCCCTCCGTGGCGCCGGCTGCCCTTCTTCGAGGCGCTCAGTGAAGCGCTCGCGACCCCGGTCAGCCCGGAGACCGACGCGCGCGCGCTCGGCGAGGCGGCGGCGCGTCGGGGCGGCTTCGCGACGGACCGGCGGACGCAGGGCGTCCTCGGGGGCGGGGAGGGCGTGGTGCCGCTGTGGAAGGAGATCTTCGACACGCTCGTCGAGCCCACGCTGGTGCAACCCACCTTCGTGGTGGACTTCCCGATCGAGCTCTCCCCGCTCTCCAAGCAAAAGGCGGGGGAGCCGCGGCTGGTGGACCGCTTCGAGCTGTACATCTCCCGGCGTGAGATCGCCAACGCCTACTCCGAGCTCAACGACCCCATCGACCAGCGGCGCCGCTTCGAGGAGCAGGCGGCCGAGCGCGAGCGGGGCGACGAGGAGGCGCACTGGATGGACGAGGACTTCGTCCGCGCGCTCGAGTACGGCCTGCCCCCCACCGCGGGCGAGGGGATCGGCATCGACCGGCTCGCCATGCTGTTCACGGACGCCGCCTCGATCCGCGACGTGATCCTGTTCCCCCACCTCCGGCCGGAGCGGAGCGGTGGGGAGGGCGCCGAGGGCGGCGAGGAGGCCGGCGCCTGATGCTGCGCCGCATGCCCTTCGAGCTGTTCCTGGGGCTCCGCTACCTGCGCGCGCGCGGCCACCGGACCAATCTGTCACTCTTCGTCTGGATCGGCATCGGAGGCGTCTTCCTGGGCGTGAGCGCGCTCATCGTCGTGCTCGCGGTGATGACCGGCTTCCAGGACGGCATCCGCGACAAGATCATCTCGGCCAACCCGCACGTGCTGATCATGCAGGCGGGCGGGCGCGGGGTGGCCGACGGACGCGCCCTCGCCGAGCGGGTGGCCCCGGTACCGGGCGTCGCCTCGGCCACGCCCTTCGTGCTGCAGCAGGCGCTCTTCACCTCGTCGAGCGGGGGCGCCACCGGCGGCCTCCTGCGCGGCGTCGATCTCGCCACCCCCGCGGTCCGCCAGGCCATCGCCGCGCAGGTGCGGTTCGGCCGGATCGAGCCCCTGCTCGACGGCCGGGAGCCCGCGGTCCTGTTGGGCCGCGAGTTGGCGCGGAGCCTGGGGGTGGCGCCCGGCGATCACATCACCGTGATCTCGCCCCAGGGGGCGATGACCGCGGTCGGCCTCGTGCCCAAGATGCGGCGCTTCCTCGTGGCGGGCTACGTCGAGGTCGGCATGTACGAGTACGACGTCTCGCTGGCCTACACGACATTGGCCCTGGCCCAGGAGTTCGCCGGTCTGGCCGACCGCGTGACGGGCGTCGAGGTGAAGCTCGCCGATCCCTTCGCGGCCAAGGAGGTGGGACGGGCGATCGCGGCCCGCCTCGAGGGCGCCTACTGGATCCGCGACTGGATGGACATGAACCGCAACCTCTTCGCGGCCCTCCAGCTCGAGAAGCTGGCCCTCTTCGTGATCGTCACGATCATCGTGCTGGTCGCCGCCTTTGCCATCATCGGCCATCTGATCTTGCTGGTGGCCGAGAAGCGGAAGGAGATCGGGATCCTCAAGGCGATGGGCGCGGGCGCCGGCAGCATCGGGACGGTGTTCCTGGTGGCGGGGATGCTCATCGGGGCCGTGGGGACGGTGGCGGGCAGCGCCTTCGGCCTCCTGCTGATCTGGGTCCAGAACACCTACAAGATCATCCGGCTGGCCGGCGACGTCTACCAGATCAGCTACCTGCCGATGAAGCTGACCGGCTCGGACTTCGCGATGATCGTGGGCTCCACCCTCGTGATCTCATTCCTCGCGACCCTGTCGCCGGCCCGCCGGGCCGCGCGCATGGATCCGGTGGACGTGCTCCGCTATGAGTGAGCCGCTGGTCGTGGCCCAGGAGGTGGAGCGCGAGTACCGCCTGGGACCGGAGCCGGTCCGGGTCCTCCGCGGCGTGAGCCTGACCGTGAACGCGGGGGAGAGCGTGGCCATCATCGGCGCCTCCGGGGTGGGCAAGTCTACCCTGTTGCATCTGCTCGGCACGCTGGACCGCCCGACCGCGGGGCGAATCCTCTTCGACGGCGAGGACGTCTCCTCGCGAACCGACGCCGCTCTCGCGCGGCTGCGCCGCACCGAGGTGGGCTTCATCTTCCAGTTCTACAACCTGCTCGGGGAGATGACCGCGCTCGAGAACGCCATGCTCCCGGCGCTGCTCCAGCGGGCGAGCGTGCCGGAGGCGCGGGAGCGCGCCGCGGCCGCGCTGCACGAGGTCGGGCTCGCCGACCGCCAGGCCCATCGGCCGGGCGAGCTGTCGGGGGGCGAGCAGCAACGCGTGGCCATCGCCCGCGCACTCGTCGGCCGGCCGCGGCTGATCCTGGCCGACGAGCCCACCGGCAACCTCGATCCGAAGACCAGCGAGGTCATCTGGGATCTGTTCCTCCGGCTTCAGGCGGAGCGCCATCTCGCCTTTGTGATCGCGACGCACAATCACGAGCTGGCCCGGAAGGCCGACCGGGGCTACCGGCTGGTGGAGGGCCGGGCGGTACCCTGGCCGTGATTGCACGAGTTTCAAGGGGTTACGGGGGTGTGACGGAGGCTGTCACAAGAAAGGGCTAGGCCCGGGGCGCCGGAAGGCATATACTGATCGCAGGTTTAGGGAGCATCGGGGTGAAGTTGGGGCCCCCGGCGAGCCGCAACCCGAACTCGAGAAAGGCGCGAGGTCACCCACAGTGTTCGAGCGATTCACGGAGCGGGCGCGTCGGGTCATCATCCTGGCCAGAGAAGAGGCGGGACGGTTCCGTCATGACTTCGTCGGGACCGAGCACATCCTCCTCGGGCTCATCCGCGACGGCGAGGGCATCGCCACCGCGGTGTTGCAGCGCCTGGGCCTGCGCCTGGAAACGGTGAAGGCGGAAGTCGAGCGCGCGCTGGCCGGTTTCCCCAAGACGCTGACCTTCGGTGAAGTGCCGTTCACTCCGCAGGCCAAGCGCGTCCTCGAGCTCTCGATCGAGGAGGCGCGCCAGCTCGGCCACAACTACATCGGGACCGAGCACCTCCTGCTGGGCCTGATGAAGGAAGGCCAGTCCATCGCGGCCAAGATCCTCGAGTCCCTCGGCGCCCGGCTCGACGAGGTCCGCCAGGAGACCCTCGCGCTGCTCGGCGACCAGTACTACCCGCGGCCGAAGAAGCGCTCGCAGACCCCCGTCCTCGACGAGTTCGCCCGCGACCTCACTCAGCTGGCCCGGGAGAGCAAGCTCGACCCGGTCATCGGCCGGGAGACCGAGATCGAGCGGGTCATCCAGATCCTCGCCCGGCGCACCAAGAACAATCCGGTGCTGATCGGCGAGCCCGGCGTGGGCAAGACCGCCATCGTGGAGGGCCTGGCCCAGCGCATCGTCGGGCACGAGGTGCCGGACGTGCTGGCCCAGAAGCGCCTGCTGCAGCTCGATCTGGGCGCCCTCGTGGCCGGGACCAAGTACCGCGGCCAGTTCGAGGAGCGGCTCAAGGCGGTCATGAAGGAGATCCGGCAGTCCGAGAACGTGGTCCTGTTCCTGGACGAGCTGCACACCCTGATCGGGGCCGGCGCCGCCGAGGGGGCCATCGACGCCTCCAACATGCTCAAGCCCGCCCTGTCCCGCGGCGAGATCCAGACGATCGGCGCCACCACGCTGGACGAGTACCGCAAGTACATCGAGAAGGACGGCGCGCTGGAGCGGCGCTTCCAGCCTGTGATCGTGCGGGCGCCCTCGGTGAGCGAGGCGGTGGAGATCATCAAGGGGCTGCGCCACAAGTACGAGGCGCACCACCGGGTGAAGATCACCGACGGGGCGATCGACCTCGCGGTGAAGCTCGCCGACCGCTACATCACCGACCGGCAGCTCCCCGACAAGGCCATCGACGTCATCGACGAGGCGTCTTCCCGCACGCGACTCATGGCGCTCACGCCGCCGCCCGAGATCAAGGAGCTGGGCAAGGAGGTCGAGCGGGTCGTCCGCGAGAAGGACATGTACCTCGAGGCCCAGGAGTTCGAGAAAGCCGCGTCGCTCCGGGAGAAGGAGAAGCTGCTTCGCGGGCGCGACGAGGACATGAAGCGCGAGTGGGACAAGCGCAAGGGCAAGGGGCCGCAGACGGTGAGCGAGGAGGACATCGAGTACATCGTCTCCCGCTGGACCGGCATCCCGCTCTCGAAGCTCGAAGAGAAGGAGTCGGCCAAGCTGGCCCGCATGGAAGAGGCCCTGCACGGGCGGATCGTGGGGCAGGGGGACGCGGTGACCGCGGTGTCGCGGGCCATCCGCCGGTCGCGCGCGGGCTTGAAGGACAGCCGGCGCCCGGTGGGCTCGTTCATCTTCCTGGGCCCGACCGGCGTGGGCAAGACCGAGCTGGCGCGCACCCTCGCCGAGTACCTCTTCGGCGACGAGAACGCCCTGATCCGGGTGGACATGTCCGAGTACATGGAGAAGTTCTCGGTGTCGCGGCTCCTCGGAGCGCCTCCCGGCTACGTGGGTTACGAAGAGGGCGGCTTCCTCACCGAGAAGGTCCGTCGGCGCCCGTACTCGGTGGTCCTGTTCGACGAGATCGAGAAGGCGCACCCGGACGTGTTCAACATGCTGCTGCAGGTGCTGGACGACGGTCGCCTCACCGACTCGGTCGGGCACGTGGTGGACTTCAAGAACACGATCCTCATCATGACCTCCAACCTCGGCACCAGCTTCATCGGCAAGCGGGTGTCACCCGGCTTCCTGCCCGAGGGGGAGGACAGCACCCACGACAAGATGAAGGAGCGGGTGCTCGAGGAGCTCAAGCGGGCGTTCCGGCCCGAGTTCATCAACCGCATCGACGACATCATCGTCTTCCATGCCTTGAGCAAGGAGGACATCACGAGTATCGTCCGGATGATGATCACCCGGATCAACACCCAGCTGGGCGAGAAGAGCATCCAGATCGAGCCCACCGAGGCCGCCCTCGACCTGCTGGTCGAGAAGGGGTACGATGCGACCTACGGGGCCCGGCAGCTCCGCCGCACCATCCAGAAGCACGTCGAGGACCCGCTGGCCGAGGCCATCGTGCGCGGGCAGTTCGCCGAAGGGGCCCGGATCGAAGTCGATGCGCAGGGGCAGGATCTCGTCTTCCGGGAAATCCAGGTCGCGGAGCCCCGGTTGGCGCTCGCGGAACACTGAACCCAGGCACACGAACTCACGTCCTTGATGACCGCTCGGGGGAGATACGCTCTCTCCATTTTTTTTGCCCTGCTCCTGGGGCCCCTCCCGGCGCTTGCGCAGGCCCCCACCCCCGCTGAACGGCCGATCCTCGTCAAGGAGATCGCGGTCCAGGGCAACCGGCGGGTCCAGGAGGCGGTCATCCTGGGCCGGGTGGGCCTGAAGATCGGCGCGCCGTTCGTGGCCAACCGCACCGCCGAGGACATCCGGGCGATCTTCTCCCTCGGCTTCTTCGACGACGTCCAGGTCCGGGTGGAGGACTTCGAGGGCGGGGTCAAGCTCACCTACGTGGTGACCGAGCGGCCCTTCGTCCGCGACGTCCTGTTCTCCGGCAACAAGAAACAGGACGCGGCCACCCTCCTCGAGAAGATCGATCTCAAGCTGGGCAGCGTCTACAACCCGGTGGAGGTCAACCGCGCCGCCGACAAGCTCAAGGATTTCTACGAGCAGGAGGGCTACTTCGAGGTCGCCATCACCCCGGAGGTCGAGAAGCTGGCCGACGGCGACGTCACCGTCACGTTCAAGATCGCGGAAGGCCGCCGCATCACGATCGAGCAGATCGTCATCGAGGGGACCCAGGGGCTCACCCCCCGCCAGGTCCGGGCCGCGATGGACACCCGGGAGCGGGAGTTCTACGTCCTGCGGGGCACCGTCCAGCGGCAGCGGCTCGACGAGGACGTCGACCGCGTCATCCAGCTCTACAACGACCACGGCTACGTGCAGGCCCGGGTGGAGAAGGTGGAGACCGAGGTGGACCGGGACAAGGCCCACGCCATCATCCGCATCGTGGTGGTGGAAGGCCCCCAGTTCAAGGTGGGCGGGGTGGACGTGACCGGCAACTCGGTGCTCCCGCACGAGGAGATCCGCAAGCGCATCCTGCTCAAGTCGGGCGACGTCTTCAATCGGAGCAAGCTCCGCGACAGCGTCACCGGCATCACCGAGCTCTACAGCGCGATCGGCCGGGCGTCCGCCGACGTCGGCCCCGCCACGATGCAGGACATCCCCAACCGCCTGGTCAACGTCGTGTTCGAGATCGTGGAGGGCCCGGAGACCTACGTCGAGCGCATCAACATCACGGGCAATACCCGCAGCGAGGAGAAGATCCTGCGCCGCGAGATCCCGATGGCGGAGGGCGATCTCTTCACCAGCCAGAAGCTCGCGCGGGCCAAGCAGCGGCTCACGAACCTCAACTACTTCGACAAGGTCGACGCCAAGACCACCCCCGGCTCGGCCAAGGACAAGGTCGTCGTCAACATCGACGTGACCGAGAAGCCCACCGGGATCTTCTCCATCGGCGGCGGCTACAGCTCCCAGGACGGCATCCTCGGCACCCTCGATCTCTCCCAGCGCAACTTCCTGGGCAAGGGCTGGGAGGTGTTCCTCCGCCTCCGGGGCGGCGAGCGGCTGCAAACCGGGACGATCGGCTTCACCGAGCCCTGGCTCTTCGACCGGCCGCTGGCCGCCGGCTTCGACATCTTCAACACCCGGCGCCTCCTGCCCGACTACACCGTCGATTCGCTGGGAGGGGACATCCGCCTCGGCCATCCCATCGGGGAGTACTCCCGGTGGAACGCGATGTACCGGGTGAGCCGGGACCGCATCAGCGACGTCAACGAGCTGGGCAGCCCGGAGCTGGTCTCGGAGGAGGGCACCCGCCTCACCTCGCTGGTCGGCCTGACCCTCTCGCGCGACACCCGCGACAACATCTTCGATCCGACCCGGGGCAGCACCATCTCGCTCGGGACGGACTTCGCGGGGGTCGGGTTCGGCGAGCGATTCGTCCGGAGCGTGCTCACCACGACCTACTTCCAGCCGATGCCCTGGCTGGACCACGTGCTGAGCTTCCGCCTCATGGCCGGCTACGCGTTCGGCTGGGACGACAAGCCGCTGCCCCTGTTCGAGCGCTTTTACCTGGGCGGCTCGAACTCCCTCCGCCAGTTCAAGTCGCTCCAGGTCGCTCCCCGCGACGGCTCGGGGACCCGGATCGGAGGCAACTCCGAGCTCCTGGGCACCATCGAATATCAGATCCCGCTTTTCTTCGGGATCAAGGCCGCCTTCTTCTACGATGTAGGTAACGTGTGGGGCCCCGACATCTCGAGCGGCACCAAGATCGACGTGACCGACCTGCGGCACGGGGTCGGGGCGGGGCTCAGGTGGAACTCGCCGTTCGGCCCCATCCGGGTGGACTATGGGATCAAGCTCGATCAAAAGAAGGGCGAGAGCCTCGGAAACTTCAACTTCTCCGCGGGCTCTTCGTTCTAGCTGAGGAGGCAGGGATGATGCGACGGACGGCAGGGTGGTGGGCGGCTGCGGGCCTGGCGCTCGTGGTGGGAGTCGGCGGAGCGGCCTTGGCGCAGGCCCAGACCCCGGCGCCGGCCTCGAACGGGCGCGTGGCCATCGTGGACGTCCAGCGGATCCTGGCGCGCTCGGTGGCGGGCGCGGCCGCGCGGGAGGCGCTCGAGAAGGACAAGGCGGCCATGCAGCGCCAGCTCGACGGGCACAAGACCGAGCTGGAGAAGATGCGCGACGAGCTGGAGAAGAAGGGCCAGCTCCTCTCCGCGGACGCGCGGCGCGAGAAGCAGGACGCGATGGAGCGCAAGGTCCGCGACGTCCGCCGGCTCGTGGACGACCTCCAGGCCCAGCTGCAGAAGAAGGAGGACGCGCTCCTGCAGAAGGTCCTCCAGGAGGTGGCGGGCCTGATCCAGCGGCTGGGGAAGGAGAAGGGCTACTCGGTCGTCATCGAGCGGCAGCGGGCCGGGGTGCTCTTCGCGGCGGTCGATGCCGATCTCACCGACGACGTCCTCAAGGCCTACGACGACCAGACCAAGAAGGCCACGAAATAAGTGAGCGACGGCACCTCGTTCACGCTCGGCCGGCTCGCCGACGCGCTCGGGGCGTCGCTGCAGGGTGACGCGGCCCGCGTGATGACCGGGGTGGCGCCGCTGGAGACCGCGGGCCCCGAGCACGTCTCCTTCCTCACCGACCGCAAGCACCTCAAGCAGGCGGAAGGGAGTCGCGCGGGCGCCTTCCTGGTGGCCCGGGACGTGTCCGGGCTGCCCGGGGCGCTGTTGCAGGTGGATCACCCGCAGCAGGCCCTCATCGCCCTGTTGGAGCTGTTCCATCCGGAGGCGCCGGCCCCGCCGGGCGTGCACCCGGCCGCCTGCGTGGCCGAGGGCGCACGGATCGACCAGGCCGCCTCGGTGGGGCCCCTGGCGGTGGTGGAGACGGGAGCGGTGATCGGCCCGCGCAGTCGGGTCGGCGCGCTGTCGTTCGTGGGCGCCCGGGCCGTGCTCGGGGAGGATGTACGGCTCTATCCTCGAGTAGTTGTGCGCGAGGGCGTCCGCGTCGGCAACCGCGTGATCGTCCACTCCGGAGCGGTCCTGGGGGCCGACGGCTTCGGCTACGCCTTCGACGGGCGCGCGCACCGCAAGATCCCGCAGGTGGGCGGGCTCCGCATCGAGGACGACGTGGAGATCGGGGCCAATACCGCCATCGATCGCGCCACCCTCGGCGAGACCGTGGTCCGGCGCGGGACCAAGATCGACAACCTGGTCCAGATCGGTCACAACTGTGACGTGGGCGAGGACGTGATCCTGGTCTCCCAGGTGGGCATCGCCGGCTCCTCCCGAGTCGGCAATCGCGCCATGCTCGCGGGGCAGGTGGGCGTGGCCGACCACGTGACGATCGGGGCGGGCGCCATCCTCACCGCCAAGTCGGGCGTCCCCAGCGACGTGCCCGCCGGCGAGGTCTGGGGCGGCCTGCCGAGCCGCCCCCTGGGCGAGACCAAGCGCATCTGGGCCGGGGAGACCCAGCTCCCCGAGCTGATCAAGCGGGTCCGCGCCCTCGAGAAGCGGGTGCGCGAGCTGGAGGAGCGCCGCGCGTGATCCACCCGACCGCGGTGATCGATCCCCGGGCCGAGCTGGCCGCGGACGTGCGCGTGGGCCCGTACTCGGTGATCGGGCCCGAGGTGAGGATCGGGGCGGGCGCGGAGATCGGGGCCCACGCGGTGCTGGAGGGACGGGTGCGCGTCGGGGCCCGCGCCCGCGTGGGCCACGGCGCGATCATCGGCGGCATGCCGCAGGACCTCAAGTTCCGCGAGGGCACGCCGGTGGGGGTGATCCTGGGTGACGACACGGTGGTGCGCGAGTACGTGACCATCCACCGCGCCACCCACGAAGGCCACGACACCACGGTGGGCCGCCACTGCCTCGTGATGGCCTCGAGCCACGTCGCCCACGACTGCGTGCTCGGCGACCACGTCATCGTCATCAACTACGCGGGGCTGACCGGGCACGTCACCGTCGGGGACCGAGCCACCATCGGAGGCCTGACCGGCATCCACCCGTTCGGCCGCATCGGCACCTACGCCTACATCGGCGGGTGCTCCAAGGTCGCCCAGGACGTCCCGCCGTTCGTGATCGCGGACGGCGTCCCCGCGGTGGCGCGCGCGGTCAACGTGATCGGCATGCGGCGCGGCGGCATCGACGCCGATTCGCGGCGGCAGGTGCAGGCGGCCTTCCGGCTCCTCTACCGCTCGGGCCAGGCGCCCGGCGCCGCGATCAAGCGGGTCCGGGCGGAGCTGGGCGGCCACCCGCTGGTGGCGTGCCTGGTGGAGTTCGTGGAAGCGTCCAAGCGCGGGATCGTGCCCCCCGCGGATCGGCCCGGCCTCGCGCCCGTGGAAGCGCTGGAGGAGGGGATCTCGTGACCCAGGCCGTCGAGCCCAAGATCCGGGGCGCGGTGGTCGGCGCCGGGCACATGGGCCAGTACCATATCCTCGCGCTGGCCGAGATCTGGGGCGTGGAGCTGGTGGGGGTGGTGGACGCCGACTTCGCCAAGGCGCAGCGGGTGGCGGCCCCCTACGGCGCGCGCGCCTTCCGCGATCATCGGGAGCTGGCCGGTCTCGTCGACTTCGCGACGGTGGCGGTCCCCACCGACCAGCACTTCCCGATCGCGCGCGATCTGCTCGAGGCGGGCGCCCACGTGCTGGTCGAGAAGCCCATGACTTCCACGCTGGAAGAGGCCAAGGAGCTCTTCCGGATCGCCCGCGAGCAGAACCGCGTGCTCCACGTCGGCCACGTCGAGCGCTTCAACGGAGCGGTGCAGGAGCTGCGCAAGATCGTCGAGCGGCCCATCCTCATCGAGTCGCGGCGGCTTGGCCCCTTCGTGCCGCGAGTGCAGAACGACTCCGTGGTGATGGACCTGATGATTCACGACATCGACATCGTGCTGGGCCTCGTGGACGGCGAGCCGCGCAAGATCACCGCGGTGGGGTCCGCGGTACAATCGCGGGTCACCGACGTGGCCACCGTGCAGATCGTCTTCGACTCCGGGGCCATGGCCACCATCACCGCGAGCCGGGCCACCGAGGAGAAGATCCGCACCCTGGCCATCACCCAGCCGGACGCCTACATCCTGCTCGACTACTCCCACCAGGACATCCAGATCTACCGCCGCGCGGCCCAGGAATACACGCTCAACCGCGAGTCCATCCGGTACCGCCAGGCCTCGTTCGTGGAGCACCTCTTGGTGCACAAGGACAATCCCTTGAAGCTGGAGATCCGCCATCTGATCTCGGCCGTCCGGGCCGTCGACGGCGGCGGGCCGGTGGAGCTCCCCGAGGCGGACGACCTGCGATCGCTGGCCGTCGCGCTGGAGATCGAGCGGATGATCCGCGAGGGCCGGGGCGAGATCGCCTGGCCAAAGGATCTCCCGTGGAGCGCTCGCTCGGCCTGATAGCCGGGGCCGGGACCCTGCCCGGTCGCGCCGCCACGGAGGCCAAGCGTCGGGGGTGGCGCGTCGCCGCCTTCGCCTTCGAGGAGGCCCCCGGCCTTGCCGAGGCGGCCGACGACTTCATTCCGTCCACCATCACCGACATCCAGGCGGTGCTGGCCGAGCTCGCGGCGCGTCGGATCGAGGCCGCCGTCTTCGTCGGCAAGTTTTGGAAGTCGAGCGCCTTCTCCCACTACGACCGGGCCGACGACGCCGGGCGCGGCCTGGCCCGCGGGGGGCTGTCGGACGCGGCACTCGCCCAGATGGTGGTCGCCACCCTCACGGGCATGAGCATCGAGGTGCTCGACCAGCGGGAGTTCCTCGCCCCGTGGCTCCTTCCCGCGGGCCCGCTGACCGCGCGCGCGCCGGAAGCCGCCGAGTGGGAGGAGATCCGCGAGGGCTTCCGCCTCGCCGCGCGGCTCGCCGCCGACGGTATCGGTCAGACGGTGGTGCGCGCCCGCGGCGTGACGGTGGCCCTGGAGGCCGCCGAGGGCACCGACGAGACCATCCGGCGCGGCGGGCGCCTGGCGGGCCGCGGCGCGGTGGTGGTGAAGGCGGTGGCCCCCGACCACGACTACCGCTTCGACATTCCCACCGTGGGCGCCGCCACGCTCGAGGCGATGCGCGAGGGTGGCGCCTCCGCGCTGGCCGTTCCGGCGGGCCGGGTCCTGCTCCTCGACCGCGACGAGGTCGTCCGCCTCGCCGACCTGGCGGGCATCGCGGTGGTGAGCGTCGATGACGTCGCCTGAGCGGTCGGTGGATCCCGCGCCGATCATGCTCTCGGCGGGGGAGGCCTCCGGCGATCTGCACGGCGGCATGCTCTGCCGCGCGCTGCGCGAGCTGTCCCCGGGTCTCCGCCTCACCGGCATGGGCGGCCGCCACATGGCGGCGGCGGGGATGGAGATCGTGGTGGACCCGACCGGTCAGGCCACGGTGGGCACCAGCGAGGTGGTGGGGCGCGTCCCGGCCCTCTACCGCGGGTACCGGGAGATGGGCCGCCGCCTCCTCTCGGACCGTCCCCGCGCGCTCGTGCTCATCGACTTCCCGGAGTTCAATCTGCGCCTGGCGCGCCGCGCGCACCGGGCCGGCGTCCCGGTGGTCTACTTCATCCCGCCCCAGCTCTGGGCGTGGCGGGCCGGGCGCGTCCGCCAGATCGCCCGCCGCGTGAAGCGGGTGCTCGCGGTCTTCCCGTTCGAGCCGCCCCTCTACGAGCGCGCCCACGTGCCGGTGACCTTCGTCGGCCATCCCCTGCTCGACGTGCTCCCGCTCGAGCTCACCCGCGACGAGGCGCGCCGCCGGCTCGGTGCGGACCCGGGGCACTCGCTGATCGCGCTCCTGCCCGGCAGCCGCCCCGGCGAGGTGACGCACCTGCTGCCGCCCATGCTGGAGGCGGCCCGCCGCCTCGCCGCCGCCGACGGGCGGCGCCGCTTCGTCCTCGGGCTGGCCCCCACGGTGGCGCGGGAGCAGGTGGCCGCGATCCTCGCCGCGGGCGACGCGGCCAATCCGCCCATCGACGTGGTCAGCGGGCGCACCTGGGAGGTCATGGCCGCCGCGGACGCGCTGCTCATCGCCTCCGGGACCGCCACGCTGGAGGCGGCGCTGCTCGGGGCCCCGATGGTGATCTGCTATCGCGTCTCGCGGCTCACCGAGCTGATCGCCCGCGCCCTCGTGCGCGTCCGGTGGATCGGGCTGCCCAACCTCGTGGCCGGCCGCGCGGTGGCTCCCGAGCTGATCCAGGGCGCGGTCACCGGCGCGCGGCTGGCCGAGGAGGCGGCGCGGCTCCTCGACGATCCGGTGGCGGCCACCGCCCAGCGCGCGGCCTTCAAGGAGCTGCGCGCGCGCCTCGGCGAGCCGGGCGTCGGCCGCCGGGCCGCGCGCGCGGTGCTCGAGACGGCGCGGGCGGGATGAGGATCCCCCCGACGCTCACGCTCGCGGCGGGACCGGTCCTGGGCGCGATCGCGCTGCGCGCCCTCGGGGCCACGCTGCGCGTCCGCCGCGAGGAGGCGGCGGTGGCGCCGCTCTGGGCCGCGCGCGCGCCCGTGATCTACGCGGTGTGGCACGACCGCCTCCTGCTCCTGCCGTATCTCTACGGCCATCGCGGCAGCCGCGTGCTCGCCAGCCGCTCGCGCGACGGCGAGCTGGTGGCCCGGTGGATCCGCCGCTTCGGGCTCGAGCCCGTGCGCGGGTCCTCGACGCGCGGGGGCGGGGAGGCGCTGCGCCTCCTCACGCGCGCGCTCCGGAGCGGGCACGAGGTGGTCGTGGTGCCGGACGGCCCCAAGGGCCCGCGCGAAGTGCTCAAGCCCGGGGTGATCGCGCTGGCGCGCCTCACCGGCGCGCCCATCGTGCCGATGGCGCTGGGCGCCTCGCGGGAGTGGCGGTTGCGCTCCTGGGACGAGTTCCGCATCCCCAAGCCGTTTGCCCGCTGCGTGATGCGCTTCGGGGAGCCGATCTACGTCGCCCGCCATCGGGCCGGGGAAGAGGCGGCCCGCAAGGAAGTGGAGGCGGCGCTCCGCGGGCTCGGCTGGCAGGTGGACGAGGAGGCCCGGCGCTGATGTACGCGCTCTACTCCGCGGTCCTCGCGGTCGGCCTCCTCGCGTACCTGCCGGCCTTCCTGGCCCGCCGCCGGCGCGCCGGCTACGGCCGGAACCTCGCCCAGCGCTTGGGGCGCCTGGGCCACGGGCTGCCCCCCGAGCCGCGCTGCTGGATCCACGCGGTCTCGGTGGGGGAATCGGCGGCGGCGGTGCCGCTCGTCGAGGGCATCCGCCGCCGCTGGCCGGAGCTGGGCATCGTCGTCACCACGATCACGCCCACCGGGGCCCGCATCGTGGCCGAGCGCCTGGCCGGCACCGCGGTGCATCGCTATTTCCCGATCGATCTGCCGCGCCCGGTGCGACGCGCCCTCGACGCGGCGCGCCCGCGCTTCTTCATCGCGATCGAGACCGAGCTGTGGCCCAATTTCCTGCGCGCCCTCGCGCGGCGCCGCGTCCCGGCCATGATCGCCAACGGCCGCATCTCCGACCGGTCCTTCCGCCGCTACCACTGGGTCCGCGGGCTGATGCGCCGCGTGCTCGCCGACGTCGCGGTCTTCGCGATGCAGACCGAGGAGGACGCCCGGCGGATCATCGCGCTGGGCGCGCCGCGGGAGCGGGTGGTGGTCACCGGCAACCTCAAGAGCGACCTGCTGCCCGAGGCGAGCCCCGACGACGCGCGATGGCGGGAGCGGCTCGGCCTCGGCGCGGACGCGCGGCTCTGGATCGCGGGCAGCACCCATCGGGGCGAGGAGGCGCTGGTGCTCGACGCGTTCGCGCAGGCCCGGGCGCGCTGCCCGCAGCTCGCGCTGATCCTGGCGCCCCGCCATCCGGAGCGCACCGGCGAGGTCGAGGCCCTGATCCGGGAGCGCGGGCTCGGCGCGGTCCGGCGGAGCCAGCTGCCCGGGGACGCCGCGCCCGGCGCCATCGTCATCCTCGACACGGTGGGCGAGCTGGCCGCGCTCTACGCGCTGGCCGAGGTCGTGTTCGTCGGCGGGAGCCTCGTCCCGGTGGGCGGTCACAATGTGCTGGAACCGGCGATGCGCGGCAAGCCGGTCCTGACCGGCCCGCATACGAGCAATTTCCGCGAGGGCGTGGAGCTGCTCCAGCGGAGCGGCGGCGGGCTCGTGGTCAAGGACGGCGCCGACCTGGCGCGCGAGCTGCGGCGCCTCCTGGAAGACCGTGACCTCGCCCGGCGCATGGGCGAGGCCGCCCGCCTGGCGTTCGCGGGCCGGCAGGGCGCGGTGAGCGCCACCCTCGATCTGGTCGGCCGCCACCTGTGGCGGCGGGCGGAGGGCACCGCACCGTGACGACGCCGCGGCGCGCGCCCGAGGTGCTGCTGCGCCGGTACTGGGAGGATCCCGACACCCCGGTGGTGACGGCGGGACTCTCGGCGCTCAGCGTGGGCTACCGCGGCGCGCTCCGGATCCGGGATCTGGCCTATCGCGTCGGGCTCCTGCGCACCGGGCGACTGCCCTGCGCGGTGGTCTCGGTGGGCAATCTCACGCTCGGCGGCAGCGGCAAGACCCCGACGGTGGAGCTGGCGGTGCGCACGCTGCAGCAGCTCGGCGCGATGCCCGCGGTGGTGAGCCGGGGCTACGGGCGGGTCACCCGCGGGGTGCACGTGGTGGCCGACCGGGAGGGCGTGCGGGCCGACCCGCGCACCGCGGGCGACGAGCCACTCCTGCTCGCCGAGCGCCTGGCCGGGGTCGTGGTGGTGGTGGGCGAGAACCGCTACGAGGCCGGCCGCGTCGCGGTCGAGCGCCACGGGGCCACCGTGCTGGTGCTCGACGACGGCTTCCAGCACCGCACGCTCGCGAAGGATCTCGAGATCCTCGTCGTCCAGGGCCGTGCGCCCTGGGGCAATGCCCGGGTCTTCCCTCGGGGCATGCTCCGCGAGCCGCTCGCCGGGCTGGCCCGCGCCCACGTGGTGGTCGTGACCAATCCCGCCGGGCCCGAGCCGGTCGAGGCGGTGACCGCGACGGTGCGGCGCTTCAATCCGAGCGCGGCCGTACTAGCCGCCGGTTATCAGCTGGACGACGCGATCGAGACGCAGAGCGGCCGGCGCGTCCCGATCGCCGAGCTGGCCGGGCGCCGGCTCATGGCCTTCGCGGGGCTCGGCTCGCCGCAGGGCTTCGCCGACACGCTCGACGCCGCCGGCATCCGGCGCGTGGGCCTGGCGGAGTTCCCCGATCACCACTGGTTCACGCCGGCCGACCTGCACGAGCTCGTGCGCGACGCGCGGGGAGGCGGCGCCCAGGGCCTCATCACCACCGAGAAGGACTGGGTCCGGCTCCGGGACCTGCCGGCGCCCCCGCTGCCGCTCTGGGTACTGCCGGTCCGGCTCGTACTCGCATCCGGGCAGGACACCTGGCAGCGCCTGCTCGCGGGAGTGCTGGCGCCCACGCCCCTGGGCCGCCCCTGCTCATGACCCTCGCCATCGTGGTCAGGACGCCGAACTGGCTCGGCGACACCGTGATGGCGCTCCCCACGCTGACCGCGCTCCGCGCGGCGGAGCCGGAGGCGCGCATCACGCTGGTGGGGCGCTGGGCGACCCTGCTGGCCGGGCAGGGGGTCGCCGACGTGGTGCTCCCCTATCCGAGGCCGCTGGCGGCGCGGCGACGGCTGGCCCACGCGCTCGCGGCCGAGCGGGCCGACGTGGCGGTGCTGCTGCCGAGCTCCATCGAGTCGGCACTGGCCGCGTGGCGCTGGCGCGCGGCGCGGCGCGTGGGCTACGCCACCGACGGGCGCGTCGCGCTGCTCACCGACGCGCTGCCGCTGCCCGCTCCTCGCCGGCACCAGGTGGACGAGTACGCGGCCCTCCTGGCTCCGCTCGGCGTGAGCGCCGCCGCGGCCGCGCCTTCGTGGAAGCTCGGCCCGGATGCGGCGATGGCCACGGAGGTCACCCAGCTCCTGGCCGAGGTCGGACTCCCCGCCGGGGCGCGGGCGATCGGGCTCCATCTGGGCGCCGCCTTCGGCAGCTCGAAGCTGTGGCCGGCCGAGGCCTTCGGCCGCCTCGCGCAGCGGCTCGCGGCCATCGGGCTCGCGCCGGTGCTGCTCGGCACCGCGGAGGATGGGGCGACCGCCGCCGCGGTCGCGCGCGCGGCGGCCGGGCCGATCCCCTCACTCGTCGGGCGCGATCGCCCGGCGCTGCTGCCGCGCCTGCTCTCCCGGCTCGCCTGCCTGGTCAGCGGCGACACCGGCGTCGCGCATCTGGCCGCCGCGGTCGGCGTGGCCACCGTGACCCTGTTCGGCCCCACCGACGCCCGGCTCACCGCGCCGCGCGGGCGCGGCAGCCGCGTCCTCGAGGGCCCGGCTCCGTGCGCGCCGTGCTTTCTACCGCGGTGCCCCATCGACCACGTCTGCCTCACCCGGATCGAGCCGGAAGAGGTGCTGAACGAAGTCCGGCGGGCGGTGGCATGAACACGGTGCTGCACACGGAAGCCTCGCCGGGCCTCGGCGGCCAGGAGATGCGCACGCTCAACGAAGCGCGCTGGACCGCGGAGCGCGGCTGGCGCGTGCTCCTGGCCTGCCAGCCCGGCGGCCTGCTGCTCGAGCGGGCGCGCGCCGCCGGCCTCGAGACCGTGCCGGTCCGCATGCGTGCGCCCTTCGATCCGCGGGCGCTGGCCGGCCTGGTGCGCCTGATCCGGCGCGAGCAGGTGAGCCTGGTCCACACCCACAGCTCCATCGACGCCTGGCTCGGCGGCATGGCGGCCCGGCTCTGCCGCGTGCCGGTGGTGCGCACGCGGCACGTCTCGATCGCCATCCGCAAGGGCCTGAACCCCGTGTACCGCTGGCTCGCCGACCGCGTGATCACGAGCGGCGAGGCCATCCGCCGGATGGTCCTCGACGTGGGCGTGCCGCCCGAGCGGGTCGTCGCGATCCCGGCCGGGGTGAACCTCGAGGCTTTTCGATTCGGCGCCCGCGCTCCCGAGACCGCGCGCGAGCTGGGGCTGGGCCGCCCGGTGATCGGCTCGGTCGCGATGTTCCGCGGCTCGAAGGGCCACCCGCAGCTCCTCCAGGCCTTCGCGCTGGTGCGCGAGAAGAGACCCACGGCCTCGCTCCTGCTCGTGGGCGACGGGATCCGGCGCGCGTGGGTGGAGCAGCTCGCGCGGGAGGCCAAGCTGGCGGACGCGGTCGTATTCACCGGGTTCCGCCCCGACGTGCCGGCCCTGCTCGGCACCATGGACTGCTTCGCCCAGGCCTCGACGCGCACGGAAGGCGTGCCCCAGGCCCTCCTGCAGGCGTTCGCCGCGGGGGTGCCGGTGGTGGCGAGCCGGATCGGCGGCATTCCCGAGGTGGTGAGCGACGGAGAGACCGGGCTGCTCGTGCCGAGCGAGTCCGTCGAGGCGCTCGCCGCGGGGATCGAGCGCGTCCTGGACGACCCCGAGGCGGCGGCGCGACGCGCGCGGGCGGCGCGCGCCCTGGTGGAGGCGCGATTCTCGCACGCCCATGCGGTCGACCGGCTGCTGCACGTCTACGAGGAGCTCCTCGCATGACCCCGGGCCGCCCGCTCACGGTGCTGCACCTCGTGGCCAACCGCTGGTGGACCGGCAGCGCCGAGCCCGTCATCCGCCTGCTCACCGGGCTGCGGGCGCGCGGGCACCGGGTCCTGCTCGGCCTGATCGCGGGTGACCGCTTCGAGCAGAAGGCGCGGGAAGCCGGCCTCGAGCCGCTCGCCGGCCTGTCCCTGGAGGTCCGCGGCAGCCCCCTCCACGCGCTCGCGGACCTGTGGCGCCTGCGCCGGGTGATGCGGGCGGAGGGCGTGGACGTGATCCACGTGCATCACTCCCACGACCACTGGCTGGGTTGGCTCGCGCGGGCGGGCGGGCGGGCCGCGCTGGTGCGGACCTTCCACAACGCGCGCGCGGTGCGGCTCCGCTGGCCGTCCACCGCGCTCTACCGTCGGACCGACGCGCTGATCGCGGTGAGCCGGGAGATCGAGGAGCGCGGCCGGCGCGCCGGCATTCCCACCGAGCGGCTCACGCGAGTGGAGGGCGTGGTGGACCTGGACCGGTTCGAGAGCGGCGACGGCGGCGCCGCCATCCGCAAGGAGTTCGACCTGACCGGGGCCCCGGTGCTGGGGTGCGTGGCCCGCCTGGCGCCGCGCCGCGGCCACGAGCTCCTGATCCGCGGCTTCCGCCTGTTGCTCGCCGAGCATCCCCGGGCGCGGCTCCTGCTCGTGGGCAAGGGCGAGGCGCGGGCGCGCCTCGAGGCGCTCGTCGCCGAGCTGGGGCTGGCGCGCGAGGTCCTGTTCACCGGCTACCGAGACGCCGACCTGCCGGGCGTGCTGCAGGCGCTCGACGTGTTCGCCCTGATGGGCGCGGGCTCCGACGAGTCGTGCCGGGCCGCGCTGGAAGCCATGGCGGCCGGGCGCGCGGTGGTCGGGCGCCGCGTCGGCGCGCTGCCGGAGACCGTGGTCCACGGCGTCACCGGCCTGCTCGTCGACGACGATCGACCCGAATCGGTGGCGGCGGCCCTGCGGGCACTCGTCGCGGAGCCCGAGCGCGCGGCCGCGATGGGTCGGGCGGGGCGTGAGCGGGCTCGCGCGCGGTACGGGTCCGACGCGCATGCGGCGCGCGTGGAGGGCGTATACGAGCGAGCCCTTCGGTGGCGGGCGGGGGAGACGCCGGCGTGAGCCTCGGCGGACACTCGTCCAAGTCTTCAGGCTCTATTGAATGCGGGGGCCCAGAAATGGCCCCCGCACTCCCCCAGATTATTAGGACCCCGGACGTGAGGGGATGGGCGCCTGGTGACTATTAGGCACATCGTTTCGTGCCGGGGGTGGTCGTCGGACGCGTACTGGGCGGCGCGCGCGACGGTCGAGCTCGGGCGGGCGGGCCACGACGTGGTGCTGGTGGGCAAGCGCAGCGCCGCGGACCGGATCATGCGCCGGGCGCAGGACGCGGGCGTGGAGCGCTTCGAGACGCTGCACCTGTCGAGCGGAGTGGCCCCGATCAAGGACGCGCTCGACCTGAGCCGCATCGTCGGGTGGCTGCCGCGGACCCAGATCCTCCACGTCCACCGGGGCAAGGAGCACTGGCTCGCCGCCATCGCCAATCGCCTGTCGTACGCCCGGCGGCCGGTGGTGCGCACCCGGCACATCGTGCAGCCGGTCCGGCCGCACGCGCTGAACCGCTGGCTCTACCGCTCCGCCACCGATTTCGTCGTCACGGTCACCGACGCCATCCGCCGCCAGCTGCTGGCGAGCGGGCTCGGCGTGGACGACCGGGTGGTGGCGCTGCCGGGCGGGGTGGACATCGAGCGCTATCGCCCGGCCGCGCGGCCGGCGCACGGCCTCGACCCGCGCGCCGTCGTGAAGGTGCCGCCGGACGTCCCGCTCGTCGGACTGGTGGGCGGCTTCCGGGTCATGAAGGGCCATGAGACCGTCGTAGCGGCGGCGGCCCGGCTCGCCGCCGCCGGCCACCGATTCCATCTGGTCTTCGTGGGGCAGGGGCCGTTCTCCCAGCGCGTGCGCGGCCTCGTCGAGACCGCCGGCCTCGCAGACCGCGTCTCCTTCGTGGGCTTCTTCGACGACCTGCCCGCGATGATGGCGGCGCTCGACGTGGGGCTGTACGCGGCGCTCGAGTCGGACGGCATGTCGCGCGTGCTGTGGGAGTACCTGGCCGCGGGCGTGCCGGTGGTGGCGACCCGGGTGGGCGTGGTGCCCGAGGTGCTCGAGGACGGCGCGACCGCGCTGCTGGTTCCGGCCGGCGAGCCCGCCCCGCTCGCCGCAGCCATCGAGCGGCTCCTGCGTGACCCGGCCCTCCGCAAGCGCCTGGGTGAAGCCGGCGCGGATCTCGTGCGCGAGCGCTTCTCCGGCGCCCGGCTCGCCGAGCGCCTGACCGCGCTCTATCTCTCCCTCGCGGTCAGCTCGGTGCGGCCGTCCCGGTGAAGATCTCGGTCCTCTGCTTCGACGTCTCGGACAACGCGGTGGGCCGGGCGTGGCTGCTGGCGCGCCTGCTCGAGCCGCTCGGGGCGGTGGAGATCGTCGGGCCGCGCTTCGGCGCAGACGTCTGGGAGCCCATTGCCGAGGAGGCGGTGCCGGTACGCTCGATCCCGGGCGGGCGGCTCCCCGGCTTCGCGGCCCGCATACCCGCCCTCGTCCGCCTGGCCGACGGCGATCTGCTCTACGCCTCCAAGCCCAAGCTGACCAGCGCCGGCATCGGCTATCTGGCCCGGCTCGGCCGCCGTCGGCCGCTCCTGCTCGACATCGATGACTGGGAGACCGGCTTCTTCCTCCGGAGCGGCTTCTGGGGGGCCGTCGGCAGAGCCCTGAATCTGACCAATCCACACGGGTTTGCGTGGACCTGGCTGATGGAGCGCCTGAGGGGGATCGCGGACGGCGTGACGGTCGCCTCCCGCTTCCTCGAGCAGCGCTTCGGCGGGGTCCTGATCCCGCATGTCCGGGACACCGCCCGCTGGGCGCCCGGGCAAGCGGACCCGGGTCCGGCCCGCGAGCGCCTCGGAGTAGACAAGGAGCGCGTCGTCATGTTCCTGGGCACACCCCGCGGCTACAAGGGCGTCGAAGACCTGGCGGCGGCGGTCGCCCGCCTCGGGCGCGCCGACGTGGCGCTGGCGCTGGTCGGCACCGACCCCGCATCGGAGACGGGCCGTGCGCTGACCGCCCGGCATCCGGGGGTCCGGCTGGTCGGCCGCGTCCCGATCGCCGAGGTGCCGGCCTATCTCTCGGCCGCCGATGTCGTCGTCGTCCCGCAGCGTGAGAGCAGCGACACGCGCGGCCAGGTGCCGGCGAAGCTCTTCGACGCCATGGCCCTCGGCCGCCCGATCGTCTCCACGCGGGTCTCCATGATCCCGGAGATCCTGGAAGGGTGCGGCGCCCTGGTCTCGCCCGGCGACGTGGCGGGCCTCGCGGGAGCGATCGGGCGCCTGCTGGATCATCCCGACGAGGCGCGCGCACTCGGGGACGCGGCCCGGCACCGGGCCGTGGAGCGCTACAGCTTCGAGGCCGCCCGCCGCGTGCTGTTTCCGCTGGTGGAGCAGGCGCGACGGATGAACCCCTGATGCGAATCGGCCTGATCTGCCGGCCGTTCTCCTTCCACGGCGGCGTCGAGACCGCGACCGCGGGGCTCCTGTCCGCGCTCCGGCACGCCGGACACGACGTCGAGCTGATCAGCACCCAGCGGCAGAAGGGCGTGGCCGGGCTCGTGGTGCATCGCGTGCGCACGCTCCGGCATCCCCCCACGCTCCGGCTGCTCTCCTTCGCGCTCGCGGCCCGCGCCGCGGCGGCGCGCCAGGGCTACGACCTCGTGCAGAGCCACGAGCGCACGCTCGGCCAGGACCTCTATCGCGCGGGGGAGGGCTGCCATCGCGGCTACCTGGAGGCGATGGGGCGCCGGCTCGCGGGCTTCAACCCGTATCACCGGCTCGTCCTGGCGCTCGAGCGCCGGATCTTCCGCCTCCAATCGGCGCGCCACGTCGTCGCGATCTCCCGGCAGGGCAAGGAGGAGATCGAGCGGCGATACGGCACCGATCCCCGACACGTGACGCTCATCTACAACGGCGTCGATCTCGAGCGCTTCCATCCCGACAACCGGGACCGCCACCGCCGGCGGACGCGCGACGAGCTCCGCATCCCGCAGGAGGCGTGGACCGTGCTGTTCGTGGGCTCCGGCTTCGAGCGCAAGGGCCTGGGGCCGCTGCTCGATGCCTTCGCGCGAGGCGCGGACAAGGCCAGCCGGCTCGTGGTGACCGGCAAGGGCGACCGGGCGCGTTACGAGGGCCTCGCGGCGCGGCTCGGGATCGCCCAGCGCGTGGTGTGGACCGGGCCCCGGGAGCAGGTGGAGCGCTTCTACGGGGCCGCCGACGTGGTCGCGCTGCCGGCGCTCTACGAGCCGTTCGGCAACGTGCACCTCGAGGCGCTCGCCTCCGGTGTGCCCGTGCTCACCAGCGCGCGCGCCGGCGGCGCCGAGGTCGTACGCGCCGGCCAAAACGGCTGGGTGGTCCCCGAGCCCACCGCCGGTCCGATCGCCGAGGGGCTTGCCGCGCTTCGCGATCCGCCGCCCGGCGGCTGGGCGGCGGCGGCGCGCGCGGCGGCCGAGCCCTTCACATTCCCGGCCCAGGCCCAGGCCTTCACCGATCTCTACCGTCTGCTGCGCGGCTGAGTCCCCTCCGGCGAGCGGGGACGACCCACCAACCCCCGATTTTCATTGATCATTCGGGCTCGCGGCCGTACACTGCGAGTCAATGTCGAGCCACGCTGCGCCGCTGCGGCCCGCCGTGTTCATAGACCGCGACGGCTGTCTCACCGAGGAGGTGGGCTACGTCAACCACCCGAGCCGGATCCGTCTGCTGCCCCGCTCGGCGGAGGCGGTACGCCGGCTCAACCAGGCCGGGATCGCCGCGGTGATGGTCACGAACCAGGCCGGAGTCGCGCGCGGCTACTTCTCCGAGGAGACCCTGCACGCCGCGAACGAGCGGATGTGCCACGAGCTCGGCGCCGGCGGCGCGCGCCTCGACGGCCTCTACGTCTGCATG
>DATHSW010000263.1:0-21245 GCA_035463855.1 Candidatus Deferrimicrobiaceae bacterium
GCCGACCCCGCTCCTCACCCGCCTGGTGATCACGGTGGATCCCAAGGACTACGTGGTCCGGCAGGCGGTGCTCTACGACCAGTTCCAGAACACGGTCACCATGACCTTCAACCGGGTCGCCATCAATCCGGGGCTCAGCGACACCCTCTTCGTCTTCACGCCGCCGAAGGACGCGGCGGTGGTGCCGCTCGACCCGCGCTAACCGAGGACCTCGCCATGGCCGCCGAGAACAGCTTCGACGTCGCCTGCAAGATCGACATGCAGGAGGTCACCAACGCGATCGACCAGGCGCGCCGCGAGATCGCGACGCGCTACGATCTCAAGGGCGCCAAGAACGAGATCACGCCGGAGAAGATGGACATCGTGCTCACCTCGGGCGACGACATGAAGCTCAAGGCCGTCCTCGACATCCTGCAGTCCAAGCTCCACCGGCGCGGCATCGACCTCAAGGCCCTCACCATCAACGATCCCGAGCCGGCGGGCGGCGGCCTGGTGCGCCAGAAGATCACGCTCCAGGACGGCGTGCCGATGGAGAAGGCCAAGGAGATCGTGCGCCTCATCAAGGACTCCAAGCTGAAGGTCCAGGCCTCGATCCAGGAAAAGCAGGTGCGGGTCGTCGGCAAGAGCCGCGACGACCTCCAGGCGGTCATCGCCTTGCTCAAGGCGAAGGATCTGGGCATCGCGCTCCAGTTCACCAACTACCGTTCCTCGTAGATCCGCCCCCGCCCCCTCCGCCGTAGCTCAGGGTGAACCCGGAGCGCGGGGCGCCTGCCGCCCCCTCCACCCGGGGCAACTCTAGCCGGAAAGGATGGGACGATATGAAGCGGACAATCGCGTTCGTGCTGCTGGGATCCCTGGCCCTCCTGCCCGCGGCGGTGCTCGCCAAGAGCGAGCCGATGGTGGGTGGGCAGGCCATGTACCCGAGCAAGGACATCGTGGACAACGCGGTGAACTCGGCGGACCACACCACGCTGGTGGCCGCGGTCAAGGCGGCCGGCCTGGTGGACACCCTCAAGAGCCAGGGGCCGTTCACCGTCTTCGCCCCCACCAACGCCGCGTTCGCGGCGCTCCCCGCGGGCACGGTGGACAGCCTGCTCAAGCCGGAGAACAAGGCGGGTCTCACGAAGGTGCTGACCTATCACGTGGTGCGGGGCAAGCTCGACGCCGCCGCGCTCCAGAAGGCCATCAAGGCCGGCAACGGCACCGCCACGCTCAAGACGGCCAGCGGCGGCATGCTGTGGGCCATGATGAACGGTGACCGCAACATCGTGATCCGGGACGAGAAGGGCGCGGTGGCCAGCATCTCGACGTACGACGTCTACCAGGCCAACGGCGTGATCCACGTGATCGACCGCGTGGTCCTGCCCAACTAGCCCCTTCTCCCTCCCTCTCCCCCGTGAGGGGGAGAGGGCAGGGTGAGGGGGCGCGCCCTACTCGTTCACCACCGGATTGCGCCGCACGGTGGGCACGCCGATCTTGATGAACGGATGCGCCTCCGCCGTGTGGCAGGCGGTGCAACCCGCGCGCAAGGCCTCGATGCGCTGCTTGAACAGCGCGAGGTCCTTCGCCTTGATCGCTTCCAGCACCTGCGGGTAGGGCCCCTTGAGGAGGAGCGTGTCCGCGTTCTTCCGGAACTGCGGCCGCCGCTCGAGCCCGGCGGTCAGCGCGCTGCCGAGCGTCTGGCCCATGTGCGCGGCGTAGTCCCAGTTGCCGTCCAGCGCGCCGAAGTACATCTCGGTGTAGCGGTAGGCGACCTCGGCCATGGCGGTCTCGAAGCCGCGGAACTGCCGCTCGATCGCGGCCGCCCGGGCGTCGGGGCCCAGGCGCTTGTACCAGCCGCCCGGGTCCACCGTCCCGTGCGAGTGGGTGTGGCTCTGCGCCCGCACCGCTTCCCAGCCCGCGGCGGCGCCCAGGCCGATCAGGGCGGCGGCGACCGCCATCACGCGGAACGAGCGAATCCGGCCATCGAGTCGTGTCATGAGCGTGGTCCTTTCACCGTGACGCTTTCACCGTGAAGGTGAAGCGATTGTCGACGATGTGCCCGTCCACCGAGAGGACGCGATACTTGACCGTATAGAGGCCGGGCGCCCGGGCCTCCACCGTGACCGACAGGCGCCGCGGATCGTCGGGGCCCACCGTCACGTCGCGGGCGTCCACCTGCGCGCCCGCCGCGTTCCAGACCGAGACCGTGCTGTAGGCGGGCTCGAGCCGCTCGTTGAACCAGAGCTGCACGCGGTCCGGCATCCGGCCCAGCACCGCGCGATGCGCGGGCGCGGACCGCACCAGGAACGCGTGCGCTCCCGCGGGGACGCTGGCGAGCGGGGTGGCGAGCAGCGCGATCGCCAGCGCCACCCCCCGCCACCGGTGAGCGCGTCCCGGGACGGCGCCCGCTCTCACCGCTTCCCGGCCGGCTCGGGCGCGGTCACCGTGAAGAGCACGATGCCCTCCGTCACGTGACCGTCCGCGGCCATGACCGTCCAGCGCGCCTGGTAGGCCCCCGGCGGGAGCGGGGGCAAGGCGTACGCGAGCGTGTCGACGGCCGTATCCGGCTCCTGGCGCAGGAGCGCGATGGTCTTCTGACGCGACCCCACGAGCTGCACCGAGCAGAGCGGTTTCTCGAGGCGGCTGTTGAAGCGCAGCACCAGCCGCTTCGGGCTCGCCAGGGACTCCTCGTGCCGCGGGACCGACTCGAGGATGATGGCGTGGGCGTACGCCTCGGGGAGCCCGCTCACGCATGCTCCGATCATACCCAGGACCGCCAGGATCGCGAGCCTCGACCGCGGGAGCGGGCTCATCGGGCTTCCGGGAGACGGACCGGCCGCACGGCCGTCCACTGCTGGCCGAGGATCAACCCCATCGCGAGCCCAGATGGAGCAGGCACGACAGCGTGATCGACAGGCCTCGTGATCCAAACGGCTCGTTCACCAGGGCACTCCCCACCTCGAACCGGAGTCAGAGCGAGAACAGCGCGAGCCTCGGGCGCGGTGCCAAGGGGACCGCGCCGGGTTCGGGACGGACTTCGGGCTGGCTAGGCGGTGGGGACGGGCGGGGCGCGGTCCTGGTCGGGACCGCGCAGCCGGATCGACGGGGAGGAGAGACTTGGCTCGGCCGCGGCGCCCGCGATGGCCAGGATGAGCGCGGTCTCGACGACGCTGTCCACCGAGACCGCGGCGAGCTGCGCGGAAGCGCCCGCGACCGCGCACTCGTCGGACTGCTGCGCGTCGAAGCCGTGATGCACCGAATGCAGGGCGTTCTCGAAGGCGAAGATCGCGAGCAGGAGCACGAGGCCCACCGCCAGCGCGCGTCGGGGGCGGCGCCGCGTCACCGCCGCCACGGCCCCCAGGACGAGCGCGCCCGCCAACGCCAATGGCAGGGGGGCCGTGGAGCCCGGCGCGTCGGCCGACACGAGCCCCGCGGCCTGCGGCACGACGACCTCGACGGCGACCGGCGCGGCGGGGGTGGGCGCCGTCGCCAGGGGATGGGCGGCGACCGAACCGGCCGCCGCCAGCACGGCCAGCGCCGCCAGGAATGAAGCCAGTCGTGGAGCCGTGCCGGTGCCGCGCATCGTGGGCAGGGTATCCGACCACCCCTTCCTGGTCAATCGAGGTTCCCGGTGCCGCTCACAAATGGAGCCAACGGCGGACCCGGCGCGTTTGACGGCCCCCGAAGGGCTGTGGGATCATAAGCGCTCGTCATGAAAGTCCATTTCACGACCCTCGGGTGCCCCAAGAACCAGGTGGACTCCGAGCTGATGCTGGGCATGCTGACCGAGGCCGGGCACCAGATCGTGGAGGCCGCGGAGGCCGCCGACTGCCTGGTGGTCAATACCTGCGCCTTCATCGACCGGGCGCGCGAGGAGTCGGTCAACACCATCCTCGAGCTCGCGCAGCTCAAGGAGCGCGGGCGCGCGCGGGCCCTCATCGTGACCGGCTGCCTCACCCAGCGGTACGGAGGCGAGATCCGGGCGGAGATTCCCGAGATCAACGCGATCCTCGGCACCTCGGAGCTGCACCGCATCGTGGAGCTCGTCAACCAGGCCGACGGCCGCCAGGCCTGGGTGAGCGCGGCGCCGCCCGGCTACCTCTACGACGCGCAGACGCCGCGGCTGCTCTCGGGCCGGGTGCCCTACGCCTACGTGAAGATCGCGGAAGGCTGCGACATGGGCTGCGCCTTCTGCGCGATCCCGCAGTTCCGCGGGCGGCACCGGAGCCGCCCCCTCGCCGACGTCGTGGCCGAGGTGAACGGGCTCGCGCGCCGCGGCATCCAGGAGGCCATCCTGGTCTCGCAGGACACGCTCGCCTACGGGCGCGATCTCGCCGGCAACGGCGACATCGGCGACCTGCTGCTCGCCCTGTCCGAGACCCCGATGCCGTGGATCCGGCCCATGTATCTCCACCCCGCCCACGTCACCGAGCGGCTCATCGCCAAGTGGCGGCGCGCGCGCGTGGTCCCCTACCTCGACATGCCGGTGCAGCACGGCGACGACGGGATCCTGCGCGCCATGCGGCGCGGCGTCACCGCCCAGCGTATGACGGACGTGATCGCGCGGCTGCGCGACGCGATCCCCGGGGTCACCCTCCGCACCACCGTGCTGGTGGGCTTCCCGGGCGAGACGGAGACCGCGTTCCAGAACCTGCTCGACTTCGTGGAGGACGCGGCCTTCGACCGGCTCGGCGTCTTCTCCTATTCGGTGGAGGAGGGCACGCCGGCCGCCGACATGGCCGACCAGGTCCCGGCCGAGGTGATGGCCGAGCGCGCACAGCAGGTGCAGGACCTTCAAGACAGGCTGGCCTGGCCGCGCCAGAAGGCGCTCTTCGGGACGCGCCAGACCGTGCTGGTCGACGGGCCGAGCGCCGACTCCGCGTTCCCCTTCGAGGGCCGGACCGCCGGCCAGGCGCCCGAGATCGACGGCGTGGTGCTGCTGCGGGACCGCGCGCTCACCCCGGGGCGCTTCGCGGAGGTCGCCATCGTCGAGGTCGAGGGTTACGAGCTCGTCGGCGAATAAGCGGCTCGGGCTGCTCGACCGCCTGGCCTTCGTGCTGGCCAGCGTCTTCGGCGCGGGCTATGCCCCGGTGGCGTCGGGTACGGTGGGCAGCCTCGTCACCGTGGTGGCCATCTGGCTGCTGCCGCTCACCCCGCTGCGCATCGCGGTCGCGCTGCTCGTGGTCCTCGTGGTCGGGATCTGGGCGGGCTCGCGCGTCGAGCGCTCGCTCGGGCGGAAAGATCCCGGCATCATCGTGATCGACGAGGTGGCGGGCATGCTGCTGTCGGTGATCCTGCTGCCGCGGACCATTCCCGTGCTCGTGACCGCGTTCCTGCTCTTCCGCCTCTTCGATGTCTGGAAGCCGTTTCCCGCCCGTGAGAGCCAGGCCCTCACCGGCGGCGTGGGCGTGATGGTGGACGATCTGATCGCGGGTCTCTACACGCTGGTGCTCGTCATGGGCGCGCGCGCCCTCTTCGGCGTGCCCGCGTGAGCCGGTCATGAGCCAGGCCTGGATCGTGACGGTCGGCGCCGCGCAGCTCGGGGCGGCCGACGACCCGGCGGGCTCCATGGTCGCCCGCGCGCTCCTCGCCGAAGGCGTGCCGGTGGCCTCGCGCCAGGTCGTGGACGAGGACGAGACGGCGGTGGAAGGGGCGCTCCGCGGCGCGGTGGAGGCCGCCTCGCTGGTGGTCGTGCTCGCGCAGCCCGGCGGCTCGAGCGGCGAGGTGGTGCGGCGCGCGCTCTCGCGACTCAGCGGGGCGCGCCTGGTGCTGAACGACAAGCTGCTGGCCTCGCTCGAGGAGGACTTCGCCCGGCGCGGCCAGGCGATGCCGCGGCGGCTCGATCGCCTGGCCCTGCTGCCGCAGGGCGCGCTGCTCTGGCCGGCGGCGGGGGAGCCCGCGTGGGTCCTCGAGGTCAAGCGCGCCGCGGTGGTGGTGCTGCCGGGCGGCTCCGCTATGCTCGCCTCGCTCGTGGAGTCGCACCTGCGGCCGCTCGCCCGGCAGCGGCTGGGCGCGGGCGAGAGCACCGTGCTCCGCACGCTCCACACTACCGGGCTCTCGCCCGCGGACGCGGAGGAGCGCCTCGGCCGCTGGCTCGGCGCGGAGGGCGCGGTGGCGGTCTCCTGTGTACAGGTCGACGGCGACGTGTGGGTGCAACTGCGCGCGCGGGCGGCCTCCCGGAGCGCGGCCGAGGCCGCGTTGGCCCCGGTCGAGCGAGAGGTCCGCGAGGCGCTCGGGGCCGACTACTGGGGAAAGGACGAGGACACGCTGGAGGTCGTGGTGGGCCGGCTCCTGCTGGAGCGGCGGCTCACGGTGTCCATGGCGGAGTCCTGCACCGGCGGCCTGGTCGGCCACCGGCTCACGAATATCGCGGGGTCTTCCCGCTACGTCGAGCGTGGCGTGGTCGTGTACTCGAACCAGGCCAAGGAGCAGCTCCTGGGCGTGCCCGAGGAGATGCTGCGCGCGCACGGCGCGGTGAGCGCTCCGGTGGCGGAGGCGATGGCGGCGGGGATCTGCCGCATCTCGGGCTCGGCCTGCGGGATCGCGGTGACCGGCATCGCCGGCCCCGACGGCGGCACGCCCGCCAAGCCGGTCGGCACCGTGTTCATCGCGGCGGCGGCGCCGGGGCCCGCCGGGCCGCGCATCGAGGTGCGGCGCTTCCGCTTCGCGGGCGGGCGCGAGGCGGTGAAGTGGCAGTCCTCGCAGGCCGCGCTGGACATGTTGCGCCGCGCGCTTCTGTCGCGGGCGTGATCCGCGCCTTCGTCGCGGGCCTTCTCCTGTCACCACCGTGATCCGCGCCTTCGTCGCGGTCCTTCTCGCCGACGCCGTCCGCGAGGCCATCGCGGCGACCATCGCCCGGCTGCGGCCGCTGGGCTCGGCGGTGGCCTGGGTGCCGCCGGCGAACCTCCACATCACGCTACAGTTCCTGGGCGATCAGAGCGAGGAGCGTCTCGCCGAGGCCGAGGGCGCCCTCGCCGACGCGGCCGCGGCGAGCGTGCCGATGGACGTCACCTTTCACGGGATCGGTGCGTTCCCGGGGCTCGAGCGGCCGCGCATCCTCTGGGTCGGCCTGGCTCGAGGCGCGCTCGAGACGCGCCAGCTCCAGGCGCGCGTGGCGGACGCGCTCGCCGCGCGCGGGTTCCCGAGGGAGGAGCGGCCCTGGCATCCGCATCTCACGATCGGCCGCGTGCACGACGAGCGCCGCTGGCGGCGCGAGGTCGGCCCGCCGCTGCGACACGCGCTCGCGGAGGTCGCCACCACGACCTTCGGCACCCAGCGGGTGGCAGAGGTGGCGCTGATGCGCAGCGACCTCTCCCCGGCCGGCGCCCGGTACACGCTGCGGCGGGCGGTGAGCCTCGGCGCGTGAGCCGGGCCGGGCTCGGCGGCGGCGTGTATCTGCCGCGGGACATTGACAGGTCTCGCGTGTGCTCTCACACTGCTCGTGGGGTCGGCAGGAGCGCCGCTTCGTTGACTTTGATCGTGACGCGCTCGTATCATGGGGAAACTTGTTGAGCGATCGAGCCTTTTTCGTTTACCTCTCGGGCCCGCCCGGGCCTTTCCACCCGTAGTCGAGGAGAATCAGTATGGCTGACGTCAAGAGCGACCGCCGCCAGGCCCTGGACCTGGCCATTGCTTCGATCGACCGCCAGTTCGGCAAGGGCGCCATCATGCGCCTGGGCCAGGGCGGGATCTTCGACGAGATCTCCGTCATCCCGACCGGAGCGCTCCAGCTCGACGTCGCGCTGGGCATCGGCGGCATTCCCCGCGGCCGGGTGACCGAGATCTACGGGCCGGAGTCCTCCGGCAAGACCACGCTCGCGCTCCACATCATCGCGGAGGCGCAGCACCTGGGCGGCACCGCCGCCTTCATCGACGCCGAGCACGCGCTCGACCCGGTGTACGCCAAGAATCTCGGGGTCAACACCGACGAGCTCCTGATCTCCCAGCCCGATACCGGCGAGCAGGCGCTCGAGATCGCGGAGACGCTCGTGCGCTCCAACGCCGTCGACGTCATCGTGATCGACTCGGTGGCCGCCCTCGTGCCCCGCGCGGAGCTGGACGGCGACATGGGCGACTCGCTCCCGGGCCTGCAGGCGCGCCTGATGTCCCAGGCCCTGCGCAAGCTCACAGCGGCGATCTCGCGCTCCGGCGGCGCGGTGATCTTTATCAACCAAATACGTGAAAAGATTGGGGTAATGTTCGGATCGCCGGAGACGACCACCGGCGGCCGGGCGCTCAAGTTCTACTCCTCCATTCGCCTGGACATCCGGCGGCAGGACACCATCAAGAACGGCACCGAGGCCGTGGGGGTCCGGACCAAGGTCAAAGTGGTGAAGAACAAGCTTTCTCCGCCCTTCCGGGAGGCCGAGTTCGACGTCATCTACGGGGAGGGGATCTCCAAGGAAGGGTCGGTTCTGGACCTGGCCGCCGACCACAATGTTGTCGAAAAATCCGGCACTTGGTACACCTATAAGAGTGAGCGGATCGGGCAGGGACGGGAGAACGCCAAGCGGTACCTGAAGGACAATCCCAAGGTCTTGGCCGACCTGGAGGTGAAGGTCCGCGGCGCCCTTGGCCTCAAGCCGATCGGGGGGGCGCCGCAGCCGGCGCCAGAGAAGGTGGCCAAGTAGGAGCGAGCAACCATGGAACTGCAGCAGCTGCTGGCGGAAACCGCGCAGCGTAAGGCCTCGGACCTGCACCTGAAGCCGGGCTCGAAGCCGATCCTCAGGATCCATGGTCACCTCGAAGTCCAGGACGACCTCCCGCAGATCACCCGCGATTTCATCGACAAGATGGCGGCGAGCCTGCTCGGGGAGCGCCGGCTCAGCATGCTGATGGAAGGCCGGGAGATGGACCTGGGTTACATGATGCCCGGGGTCGGCCGCTTCCGGTGCAACCTCTTCCTCTCGATGGGCGAGGTGCGCGGCGTCTTCCGGCACGTGCCGGAGCGCATCCCCGCCTTCCAGGAGCTGCATCTGCCCAAGGTGCTCGAGCGGCTCTCGATGGAGCGCCGCGGGATGATCCTCGTCACCGGCATCACCGGCTCCGGCAAGTCCACCACCCTCGCCTCGATGATCGACTTCATGAACCGGAGCCGGAACGACCACATCGTGACGATCGAGGACCCGATCGAGTTCGTGCACCAGGACAAGAAGTGCGTGCTGAGCCAGCGCGAGATCGGGCACGACTCGATGAACTTCGCCCAGGCCCTGCGCGCCGCCCTTCGAGAAGATCCCGACATCATGCTGGTCGGTGAGTTGCGCGACGTGGAGACCATGGAAGTGGGTCTGCACGCGGCCGAGACGGGTCACCTGGTGCTCTCCACGCTCCACACCCTGAACGCGGCGGAGACCATCAACCGCATGATCTCCATGTTCCCGCCCCACCAGGAGGACCAGATCCGGGGGCAGCTGTCCTCGGTCATCCAGGGCATCGTCTCCCAGCGTCTCGTGGTGCGCGCCGACGGTCGTGGCCGCGTGCCCGCGGTCGAGGTCATGATCGCCACCGGCCTGATCCGCGACTGCATCCGCGAGGCGGACAAGACCCCGCAGATCCCGAGCGTGATCGGGGCCGGCACCGCCCAGTACGGGATGCAGACGTTCGACCAGTCGCTGCTGCAGCTCTATCGCGAGGAGCTGGTGACGTACGAAACCGCTCGCGACGCCGCCACCAACCCGGACGACTTCGACCTCAAGGTCAAGGGCATCTTCTCCACCGGCGAGATGACCTGGGAGCATCCGGGCGGCAGCACGACCGCCTCCACCGCCGGCCCCGCGGTGCCGGGGCTCGCCGGCGCGGCGCCGGCTCCGGCGGCGCGCAGCCCCTTCGGCAAGAAAGCGGGGTAACGGGTGCCGCGGCGCCGCACCCGGCGCGCCGGGGAGCCGCGCCCGGCACCGACGCTGCCCAAGCCCGCATTGGATGAGAAGGCCGCCAGACTGGCGGCCTTCGTTCTTTTGGCCCGCAAGTCGTGGAGCGGCCGCGAGCTGACCCGCCGCCTCCGCCGCCGCGGCGCGCCCCCCGAGATCGCCCAGGCCGTGGTGGCCGATCTCACCGGCCGCGGCTACGTGGACGACCAGGCCTTCGCCCGCTGGTGGGCCGAGGCCCGGGCCCGCGGGCGCCGCATCGGCAGCCGCCGGCTCCGGGAGGAGCTCGCGGCCAAGGGGATTCCCCGCGAGATGGCGGAGGCCGCGATCACCGCCGCGTTCGAGGACGTGGGTGAGTCCGATCGCGCCCTCCAGGCCGGGCGGCGCCGGCTGCCCGCTCTCCTGCGCGGCCGGCCCGCCCGGGTCCCCGCCCGCCTGGCCGACTACCTGCTGCGCCGCGGTTATCCGGCCGCCGCCGTGCGCCACGCGGTGCGGGTGCTGCTCGCCGAGCGGGGGGCCGACCTGCCCGGCATCGAGGAGGACGGCGGCGTATAATAACGCTTCCATGACCGGGAGCGAGATCCGGACGCGATTCCTCGAATATTTCCGCCGGCGCGGGCATACCGTGGTGCGGTCCTCGCCCCTGGTCCCGGGCCAGGACCCCACGCTGCTCTTCACCAACGCGGGCATGGTGCAGTTCAAGTCGGTGTTCCTCGGCGAGGAGCGCCGCGACTACGTCCGGGCGGCCACCGCCCAGAAGTGCGTGCGGGCGGGCGGCAAGCACAATGACCTGGAGAACGTCGGCCGGACCGCCCGGCACAACACGTTCTTCGAGATGCTGGGCAACTTCTCCTTCGGGGACTACTTCAAGGAGGACGCGATCCGGTTCTGCTGGGAGCTCCTGACCGAGGACTTCGGCCTTCCCAAGGACCGGCTCAAGGCCACCGTCTTCACCGATGACGACGACGCCTTCGAGCTCTGGACGAAGGTGGCCGGGCTCGGCCCGGACCGCATCCTCCGCCTGGGCGAGAAGGACAACTTCTGGGCGATGGGGGACACGGGGCCCTGCGGGCCGTGCTCCGAGGTGCACTTCCACCAGGGCGATCATCTGCCCTGCGCCGAGGAGCAGGCCGGAGGGACCTGCCTAGGGCCGGCCTGCGACTGCGACCGCTGGCTCGAGATCTGGAACCTGGTCTTCATGCAGTTCAACCGGGACGCGAGCGGCAGGATGACGCCCTTGCCCAAGCCCTCGATCGATACCGGCATGGGGCTCGAGCGGCTCGCGGCGGTGCTCCAGGGCAAGCAGTCCAGCTTCGACACCGACCTGCTGCGCCCGCTCATCGCCCACGTCGAGCGGTCGTGCGGCAAGACCTACGGCCGCGACGAGGAGACCGATGTCTCGATGCGGGTGATCGCGGACCATTCGCGCGCGGCCACCTTCCTGATCACCGACGGCGTGACGCCGTCCAACGAGTGGCGGGGTTACGTGCTGCGCCGGATCATGCGCCGGGCCATGCGCCACGGCCGCATGCTGGGGCTCGAGGCGCCCTTCCTCTGGGACGTCACCGGCAGCGTGGTGGCGGTCATGGGGGACGCCTACCCGGAGATTCGCGATGCGCAGGCGCGGGTGGCCGAGACCATCCGCCAGGAAGAGGAGCGGTTCGCGGAGACGCTCGATCTGGGCATGGGCAAGATCCGCGAGTACCTCGACGAGCACGCGAAGGACGCGAGCCGGGTCGTGGACGGTCGCTTCCTGTTCACGCTCTACGACACTCACGGCTTCCCCTCGGACCTCGCGCAGGAGGTGCTGCAGGACGCGGGCTTCACGGTGACGCCGGAGACCCAGCGGACGTTCGACGCCGAGATGGAGGCGCAGCGCGAGCGCGCCCGCGCCAAGGCCTCGTTCGGGGCGGGGGAGCCCGGCGAGCCGGGCGTGGCGATCTACCAGCGGCTCTCCACCGAGCTGGCCAAGCCGCAGTTCCTGGGCTACGGAGCGCTGGCCGCGCCCGCGCGCATCCTCGCCGTGGTGGCGGACGGCCAGCGCCGCCGCGAGGCGCGGCAGGGCGAGACGGTGGAGGTCATCCTCGACCGCACGCCCGCCTACGCGGAGTCGGGCGGCCAGCAGGGCGACCAGGGCTCGATCGTGGGGCGCGAGGGGCGAGGGCGGATCGAGGACACGTACTACCGGGGCAGCCAGCTCATCGTGCACCGGGTGACGGTGGGCCAGGGCCAGCTCCGCGAAGGCGAGGAGGTCGCGGTGGCCGTGGAGTCGCGCCGCCGCCAGGGGCTGCGCCAGCACCATACCGGCACCCATCTGCTGCACGCCGCCCTCCGCAAGGTCCTCGGCACCCACGTGGCGCAGGCGGGCTCGCTGGTGGCGCCCGACCACCTGCGCTTCGACTTCTCCCACGGCGCCTCGCTCAAGGACAGCGAGGTGGAGGACGTCGAGACCCTCGTCAACGAGCAGGTGCAGGCCAACATCGTGGTGAGCCCGGCCGAGATGGACCTGCAGGAGGCGCTGCGCAGCGGCGCCATGGCCCTCTTCGGCGAGAAGTACGGCGATCGCGTGCGCGTGATCCGCATCGGCGACTTCTCCACCGAGCTCTGCGGGGGCACCCATCTGGACGCCACCGGCCAGATCGGGCTCTTCAAGGTGATGGACGAGGGGGCGGTGGCGTCCGGGGTGCGCCGCATCGAGGCGGTCACCGGCGAGCACGCGCTCGCGCACGTGGGCCGCGAGGAGGCCGCGCTGCGCGAGTCCGCCGGCCTGCTCAAGATCCCGCCGCTCGAGCTGCCCCGGCGCCTCGCCGCGCTGCTCGAGGATCAGAAGCGGCTCGAGAAGCAGCTCGCGCAGCTGGAGAGCCGGTTGGCCCGCAGCCAGGCGCAGGACCTGGTCGCCGCCGCGAAGCAGGTGGCGGGCGTGCCGGTGCTCGCGGCGCGCCTCGACGGCCTCGACCCGGACGGGCTGCGCTCGGTGGTGGACACGCTGCGGGACCGGCTGCCGTCGGGGATCATCCTGCTCGGCAGCGCGACGGACGGCAAGGTGAGCCTCGTCGCGGCGGTGTCCAAGGACCTGATGAAGCGCTTCCCGGCCGGCCGCCTCGTGCAGGAGATCGCGAAGATGGTGGGCGGTGGCGGTGGCGGCCGCCCGGACCTGGCGCAGGCCGGCGGGAAGGACGCCTCGAAGCTCGACGAGGCCTTGGGCGCGGTGGCAGGCTGGGTGGAGCGGACGGCGCAGGCGTAACCCGCCCGGCCGCGCGCCGGCCGCCCGGATCCGCGTCCCCGCGCAAGGAGCCTGAGGCATGGCCGAATCCCGTGGCACGATCCTCGTCGTCGACGACGAGCCCAACATGACCCAGATGCTCGCCGAGTACCTGACCGAGCAGGGCTACCAGGTCGTGACGGCCCACGGCGGCATCGAAGCGCTGGCCAAGCTCGATCTCGAGAAACCGCAGGTGATCCTCCTCGACGTCCGGATGCCGGGGATGGACGGGGTCGAGGTCCTGCGCCGGATCCGGAGCTTCGACACGCAGGTGGGAATCCTGATGATCAGCGCCAACGACGACGTCGAGCTGGCCAAGCAGACCATCGAGATGGGGGCCTTCGACTACACGCTGAAGCCGGTCGACTTCGCCTACCTGAGCCGCGCGGTGGACACGATGATGGCGCGGGCGCCGGCCCCGCCCACCCCGGCCGCCGAGGGCGCGGGCGCCGCGACCGCCTCCGCGCACAACCTCCTCTACGACCTCGCGCTCGGCATCTTCCGCGCCACGCGGGCGCTCCCGGCGGCGGCGCGCGAGTCCCTGGGCCGCGAGCTCGAGCAGGCCGCGCTGGTGGCGCTGCAGCGGGGCGCCGGAGGGGAGAAGCAGGACGTCGTCCGCGCGCTCAACCAGATCCGGACGCTCCTCCGCTTCGCGAAGGACCTCGGCGACATCAGCGACGATGCCCATCGGGTGCTCGAGGCGAGCGTGGCCCGGGCGCGCCGGTCCATCGGGCTGTCGTAGGCCGGCATGCCGTCACCGCGCCGGACCATCCGCACCATGTGCCCGATGAACTGCCATCCCACCCTCTGCGGGATGCTGGTCACCGTCGAGGACGGGCGGCTCCTCGAGGTCGCCGGCGATCCGGACAATCCGGACAGCCGCGGCTTCCTGTGCGTGCGCGGCCACGCCTCGCGCGAGATCGTCGGCAACCCGCAGCGCCTGCTCGTGCCGCTCGCGCGCGACCGCCGCGACGGGCCCTTCCACGAGATCGGCTGGAGCGCCGCGCTCGACCGCATCGCGGAGCGCCTCCGCGCGGTGGGCCCCCGCGCGGTCGGGTTGTGGTCGGGGCACGGCTTCTTCGCCAACAACTACGGCACCCGCATCAACTCCGAGCTGCTCCGCCGCTTCGCCAATCTCTGGGGCGCTCAGTGGTGGGCGCCCACCATGATCTGCTGGGGGCTCGGCGGCTTCGGGATCGGGCTCACCGGCCCGCTCGAGACCAATACCAAGGAAGACATGGGGGCCCACGCGGACCTCATCCTGCTGTGGGGCGCCAACCTGGCGAGCCAGCCCAATACCGGGCGGTACCTCGCGGCGGCGAAGCGCCGCGGGGCGCATGTCGTCACCATCGACGTGCGGCGGACGGAGGCGGCCGCGCAGTCGGACGAGGTGCTGATCCTGCGGCCCGGCACCGACGCGGCGCTCGCGCTCGGGATGATGCACGTGCTGATCGCGGAGAGGCTCTGCGATCGCGAGTTCGTCGCGCGGCATACCATCGGCTTCGACGCCCTCGCCGCGCACGTGCGGCAGTACCCGCCCGCGTGGGCCGCCCGGGTCACCGGCCTCGACGAGGCGGTCATCGTGAGCCTGGCGCGCCGCTACGCGGCGACCCGGCCGGCCATGATCGTGCTGGGTGGCAGCAGCATGCACAAGGGCGCCAACGGGTGGCAGGGCGCACGGGCGGTGGCGTGCCTGCCCGCGCTCACCGGCAACCTCGGCATCGCGGGCGGCGGCCTCGGCCCGCGCCACGGCAGCAAGGGGCACCGCTTCGGCCTGACCGACATCGCGCTGGCCGAGCGGCGCCCGCCCGGCGACTACGTGCCGAACCAGATGCCGCGGATCACCGAGGCCCTCGAGGACGGCCGGGTGCGCGCGCTGCTGCTCTTCGGCACCGACATGCTGTCGTCGTTCGCGGACACCGTTCGCCTCGAGGCCGCGCTGGCGCGCCAGGAGCTGATCGTCAGCCACGAGCTGTTCTGGAACGACACCGCGCGCCGCTTCGCGGACATCGTGCTGCCCGGCACCGCGTGGCTCGAGGAGCTGGGCTGCAAGGCGACCAACACGCATCTCTACCTGATGGAGCCGGCGCTGCCGCCCGCCGGGCAGACGCGCACCGGCGCGTGGGTGCTGCGGGAGCTCGCGCGGCGCCTCGGCATCGCCGACTTCTACCCGTGGGCGGACGAGGCGGGGCCCATCGACGCGATCCTCGATCATCCCGCGACCGGGCACGCCACCGTGGCGGCCCTGCGCGCGGAGGGCGGCATGCGGGCGCTGCGCGTGTCGCACGTGGGCCATCCCGACCTCGCGTTCCCCACGCCCTCCGGGAAGGTCGAGCTCTACTCGGCGCGCGCGGAGAGCCTCGGCCTCCCGCCGCTGCCGGTGCACGAGGACCTGCCCGTCTCGCGCTTCCCGCTGGTGCTCCGCCAGGGCCGGACGCTCGGCCACTTCCACGGCTTCTACGACCACGGCCGCGCGCTGCCGTCGCTGGCCGCCCTCGAGCCCGAGCCGGTGCTGTGGCTCTCGCCCGCCGACGCGGTCGCGCGCGCGGTGGCGGACGGCGCCCCCGTGCGGGTGTTCAACGAGCGCGGCGAGATGCGCGCCCGCGCGCGGGTGACGGATCGGGTGCCCGACCGCACCGTGTGGATGCGAGACGGCTGGGCCGGCCTCAACCGGCTCACCTCCGGCGAGGCGTGCATCCCGGACGCGGCGGTGGACGTGTTCGGGTTCTCGGCGGGGCAGGCCGCGTTCGACGCGGCGGTGGAGGTCGCGCCTGTCTGAGCGCTCCGCGGCCGCGCTGCTCTTCGACTTCGGAGGCACGCTGGACGCCGACGGGGTCACGTGGAAGGAGCGGTTCTTCGCGCTGTGGCGCGACGAAGGCGTGGCGGACCGCCCCGAAGCCTTCGATCCCGTCTTCTACCGCGCCGACGACGCGCTCGTCGGCGCGATCCCGGTCACGATGACCTTCGAGGAGACGGTGCGGCGGCTCACCGTCAACATCGCCTCCGCGCTCGCGGTGCGGGACGAACGGGTGATCGCCCGCGTGGCCGATCGCTTCCTCGACGACGCCCACCGCCATCTGCGGCGGAACCAGGCGCTGCTCGCGCGGCTCCGCGCGCGCTATCGGCTCGGTCTCGTGTCCAACTTCTATGGGAACCTCGAGACCGTGTGTCATAATACGGCGATCCTGTCTCTCTTCGGTGTCATCGTCGACTCCGTGCGGGCCGGGTTCTCCAAGCCGGATCCGCGCATCTTCCTGCGGGCGCTGGACGGGCTCGGGGTGACCGCGCCCGACGCCACGTTCGTGGGCGATTCGGCGGCCCGGGACATGGCAGGCGCGCGGGGGCTCGGCATGCGGCACATCTGGCTGATCGCCGACCCGCCGCCCCCCGGCGGGCCGTGCTGCCCGGGCGACGCGATGATCCATTCGCTGGTGGACGTGGAGGCCCTGCTGCTTTGACGGCGAGTTCGGTGCGAGGCGCGATCATCGCGGCCGGTGAGGGCAGCCGCTTGCGCGCGGACGGCTTCCGGGTGCCGAAACCGCTGGTGGAGGTGGCCGGCTTGCCCCTGATCGGCGCGGTGCTGCGCAACTTCACCGCGGCCGGGATCACCGCGATCACCATCATCCTGAACGAGCAGGAGCGCGAGTGCGTCGAATGGGTCCGGACCCGGTTCCCCGCGCTCGCGATCGACTTCATCGTGAAGACGACCGCGTCGTCGCTCGAGAGCTTCCGGGAAGTGACCGGGCGCGGGCCCGCGGGGCCGATGCTGGTCTCCACGGTGGACGCGTGGTGCGCGGCGGAGGACTTCGCGCGCTTCGCCGCGGCGGCGGCGCGCCGGGCGGACGACGCCACCGTGCTCGCGGTCACCCCGCTCGTCTCGGACGAGAAGCCGCTGTGGGTGACCCTGGGGGCGGCCGGCCGCGTGGAGGCCTTCGGGAAGGCGGATAGCGGCCTGGTCACCGCGGGGGTGTATCGTGTTTCAGATCGGGCGCGGCGGCTCGCGCCGACCGCGCAGCTCGGGCGGCTGCGCGAGTACCTGGGCTGGCTGCTCGAGGGCGGCGAGCCGCTCCATGGGGAGGTCATCGAGACGGTGGTGGACGTGGACCGGGGGCTGGACGTGGCCAGCGCGGAGGCACTCGCGCGGGGCGCGCGGCGCGCGTGAGCGCGAGGAGGACGTCGGTGGCGGATCCGAGATGCTGGGGTCTCTTTCGCGAGCGCGAGCATTCTCCCGGACGTGAGAGCGACGACGCGGAGATCCTGCGCCTGACCGCCAAGCACCTGGAGAGCCACGGCTTCCAGGTGGAGCTCCGGGCCCCCGAGGACCTCGTGGCCGCCGAGGCGCCGCCCGACGGCGTGTTCTTCATGTGCGAGCGGATGGAAGCGCTCCGCACGCTGCTCGCCTGGCAGGAGCGGGGCGTGCGGCTGGTCAACTCGCCGCGCGCGGTGCTCAACACCTATCGCGAGCGGATGATCGCCCACCTCCGCGAGGCCGACGTGGCGTTCGTGCCGAGCCGCCTCGTGGCCACCCGGGACGCGGAGACGATCGCCCGCCTCCCGGTGTGGGTCAAGCGCGCCGACGTCCACAACACGCAGGCGGGCGACGTGGTCTTCGCGGAGACGCCGGCGGCGCTCGCCGCCGCGCTCGCGGCCCTCGCCGCGCGCGGGATCGAGGGCGCGGTGCTGCAACCGCACGTCGCCGGCGACCTGATCAAGTTCTACGGGGTGGGCCCGGGCGGGGGCGCGGACGGCGGGCCGCCCTGGTTCCGCTGGTTCTACCACCGGGAT
This sequence comes from Candidatus Deferrimicrobiaceae bacterium, assembly GCA_035463855.1. Taxonomy (GTDB): domain Bacteria; phylum Methylomirabilota; class Methylomirabilia; order Rokubacteriales; family CSP1-6; genus CAMLFJ01. The sequence goes on from DATHSW010000263.1 coordinate 17,893, forward strand.
CAGCGCCTGGCCGGCCATGCCTTCGATCCGATCCGCCTGGCCCGGCTGGTGCGCGCCGCCGCCGCCGCGCTCGGCCTCGAGATCTACGGCGGCGACGCCATCGCCTCGGCGGACGGCGCACTCCAGCTCCTCGACCTCAACGCGTGGCCGAGCTTCGCGCTCTACCGCGACGAGGCCGCGCCGGTGATCGCGTCGTACCTGGCCCTGTGCTTCGGCGCGCGGCGGGGGTCGGGAGGCGGGCGGTGAGCGAGCCCCGCGAGATCGGGCCCCGCTCGCGCGAGATCGTGGCGCGCGAAGCGCGCCACATCGCGCCCGGCTACCAGTCCTTCGCGCTCTACTCGGGGCTGGCCATGGCCCGCGGCAGCGGCGCGACCCTGTGGGACGAGGACGGCAACGAGTACATCGACTTCATCGCGGGCATCGCGGTGGGCAGCGTGGGCCACTGCCACCCGCACTACGTCGAGGCGCTCAAGCGTCAGGCCGAGCGGCTCACCTTCGGCAGCTTCACCACCGAGACCCGCGCGCGCTTCCTCGAGCTGATGGCCTCGATCGCGCCGGAAGGGCTCACGCGCATCCAGCTCTTCTCGGGCGGCGCCGAGGCGGTGGAGGCGGGGCTGCGCCTGGCCAAGGCCGCGACCGGGCGACAGGAGGTCGTCGGGTTCTGGGGGGGCTTCCACGGCAAGACCGGCGGGGTGTTGGGCCTGCTCGGCAGCGACTTCAAGCATCACCAGGGCCCGTTCCTGCCCGGCCAGTACTCGACGCCCTACGCGGACTGCTACCGCTGCCCGCTCCGGCTCCGCTATCCGGACTGCGGCATCGCGTGCGCGGAGTATGTCCGCGACGTCATCCGCTACCAGACCGCGGGCGAGATCGCCGCGATCATCGTGGAGCCGATCCAGGGCACCGCGGGCAACATCATCCCGCCCGACGGCTTCCTGCGCGCGATCCAGTCGGTGGCCCGCGATCACGGGGCGCTGCTCTTCGCCGACGAGATGATCACCGGCTTCGGCCGCACCGGCTCGATGTGGGGCGCCGACCACGACGGGGTCGTGCCCGACATCATGACGGTCGGCAAGGGCGTGGGCGGCGGCTTTCCGCTGGCCGCGGTGGTCTCCACCGAGAAGCTGACGAGCGCCAAGCCCTGGTCCAATCCGAGCTTCAGCTCGTCCAGCTACGGCGGCAATCCGCTCGCCTCGGCGGCGGGACTCGCCGCGCTCGAGATCATCCTGAAGGAGGATCTCGTCGAGCAGTCCAATCGAGTCGGCGCGGTCATGCTCGCCGAGCTGCATCGCCTGAAGGAGAAGTACCGGACGGTGGGGGAGGTGCGGGGCCGCGGGCTGCTGCTCGGCGTGGAGCTGGTCGAGGACCGGCAGACCCGCAAGCCGCTCGACAAGGCCATCACCCGGGATCTCTACCTGGAGTGCCTGCGGCGCGGCCTCGTGGCGATGACCTATGCCCCGACGATCCGGCTCAATCCGCCCCTGGTCATCACCGAGGAGACGGCGAGGGCCGGCCTGGCCATCCTGGACGAAGCGCTCGGAGTGGTGCTCAAGCGCCATGGCCGGGACTAGGAGGCTGCGCGGCGCCGTCATCGGCCTCGGCAACGTGGCGGTGCACGGCCACCTGCCGGGCTGGCGGCAGCGGACCGACGCGGTCATCGTGGCCGCCACCGATCTCCACCCGGCGCGCCGGGCCGAGTGCCAGGCGAGCCTGCCTGGGGCGCGCTGGCACGATTCGGTCGACTCCCTGCTGGGCGCCGACGACCTCGACTTCGTGGACGTGTGCACGCCCCCGTCGAGCCACGCGGCCCTCATCGAGAGCGCCCTCGCCCGGGGTCTCCACGTGCTCTGCGAGAAGCCCCTGGTGGGCTCCCTCGCCGAGCTCGAGCGTCTCGCCGGGCTCGCGCGCGCCGGGCGCGTGGTGCTCCACACCGTGCACAACTGGCACCAGGCGCCCCTCGTGCGCGCGACCGACGGCCTCGTCCGCGAGGGCCGCATCGGGGCGGTGCGCGAGGTGATCTGGCGGACGCTGCGCACCCAGCCGGCCGCCGCGGCGGGCGGGGAGAGCTGGCGGGTGGATCCGGCGATCGCGGGCGGCGGGGTGCTCACCGACCACGGCTGGCACGTCGCGTACGTCATCCCGCGCTGGGTGGGCGCCCCCCCGGACGCGGTGAGCGCGCGGCTCGAGACGCGGCGGCACCATCGCTTCGCGGTCGAGGATACCGCGACGGTCCGCCTGCACTTCCCCGACGCGGTGGCCGACATCGTGCTGACGTGGGCCGCCGAGACGCGCGAGAACCAGGCGCGGGTGATCGGGACCGCGGGGCGCATCGACATCGAGGACGACACGGTGGTGCTCCGCGCGGACGGCCGGGAGGAGCGGCACCGGCACCCGCCCGCCCTGTCCGACGGCTCCCAGCATCCGGACTGGTTCGGACCGGTGGCCGACGAGTTCCTCGCGCGCGTGCTCGGCCGGGACCCGGACAGCCGCAACCTGGAGGAGGCGGCGGTCTGCATCGCGGTGGAGGCGGGCGCCCGGGAGTCGAGCCGCCGGGGCGGCCCGACGCTCCCGCTCGCCGCGCGCGTCGGATCCGCCGGGTGACCACGCTCTCCTCCACCGCCGTCTCCGTGCGGAGCCTCCTCGTGATCGTGCCGGCCCCGCCAGGCGCCGGCTCCCCGCCGCCCGAGACGATGATCGCGGGGCTGCCGCTGCTCCGGCGCATCGTGCTGGCCGCGGAGCGCGCGGGCTTCGACCGCATCCTGGTCCATCCCCGGGCCTGCCCGGAGCTGCGCCTGCTCGCGGGCACCCCGGCCGCCCTGCTGGGCGCCGACACCCCGGTGGCCCCACGGGCCAGGCTCGTCCTGGTGCCCGCGAACGTCCTGCCCCAGGCGCGCTGGCTGCGCGGCCTGCGCGAGATGCCGCTCGATCCGGAGGCGCTCGTGGTCGACTCGTCGCTGACCGCGGTGGTGGAAAGCGCCGGGATCGGCGAGGTGCTCCGCTCGGCCAGTCAGGCCGCCGGCGCGGAGGATCTGATCACCGCGCTCTCGCGGTGCCTGACCCGTACCACCGCGGCGGGCGATCCGGCGGGCCGGTTCGCGCTCGGCGGCGCGGCGGGGGCCCGGGCCGCGCTGGACTGGCTGCTGCGCAGCCTCATCAAGGACACCGAGGGGTTCATGTCTCGCCACGTCGAGCGGCGCATCTCGCTCGCGATCACCCGGCGGCTGGTGGGCACGCGGATCACGCCCAACCAGATGACCCTCGTGAGCCTGACGATCGGCCTGCTCGGGGCGCCGTTCTTCCTGTCCGCGGAGCCCCTGCACCAGATCGTCGGGAGCCTGCTCTTCCTGACCCAT
>DATHSW010000264.1:0-2655 GCA_035463855.1 Candidatus Deferrimicrobiaceae bacterium
TGCTCGTTGTAGAACTGCATGAACGCGTCCGGCGTGCGTTGCATTGCGGCCGGCGTGGTGAAGTACTGCCGGCGGAACTGGATGCGCCAGTGCTCGTGCAGGATGGTGCCCTGGCTGTACCCGACGCTCGCCGCCTTCCCCGCCATCGTCTCGCGGGACGCGTGTGAGAAGAGCAAGTTCGAGTGGATGGTGGAGCCGAACGACCTGCTCAAGGCCGTTGTCGAGGAGATGGCGGAAGTCGTGAAGCAGGAACACACCGACAACAAGGAGAAGCCGGCCGAGGTCGGACGCAAGGAGGCGGCCTACCGCGGCTGCTACGGCGTCATGCCGATGGAGCTCGCCAAGCGCAAGTTCCCCGTCGAGTAACGGGGCTCCTTCGGTTCCCAAGAAGGGGCCCGAGCCGTTTCCGGCTCGGGCCCTTTTGTCACGGGCAACTACGAGGAACAGGGCCGAACCGTCAGCAAAACGTCAGCAGGGATTTGGGGCGGCAGCGGATGGCGCGTAAAGGGCTGAAAGAGTTGGCTCCCCGGGCTGGTCTCGAACCAGCGACTTCCTGATTAACAGACGAGGGCCGGCGGCGAGCCGGCCCTCCGTCTTTCTGCATAGTTCCGTGTAAGCCAGCGTTGGCGCTCGAATTCTGGTCGCACGCGTTGGGTGCCGAGAAGGATTCGCGGCGCCCTCGAGGACTGAAGTCGCCGTGACTGAGGGGTGCGTTTAGCGCAAATCAGCGCAAGCAGTCCGGACCGTCACTGCTTCCTGATTGTTGGTCAGAGGCCCGTGCTTTCATCGAGGTCTGCCGGGCGATTTGACGGCCCCTCCGAGAAGTGTCGCGTTCTTCGGGACGGTGGCCCGCTCAGCGATGAGGACCACGCCGGCCGCGGTAGCACGGCGCCGCCTAGCTTAGACAATATGGAAGGACCGGCCTGCCGTATCGCATAGTCGTGGGTTGTTCCCGGCAGGAACAGAGCCACAGGCGATAGGAGGCCGGTCATGGACAAGGGTACTACGTACGTGGCGCTCGACGACAGCAAGCGACGGATCGTGGCCGGCATCCTCCGCCCCGCGGACACGGAGCCGGAGCTGCGGGAGATCCCGAACGACGCCCAGCACGTCCGACGCCTGGTCACACGGCTAATGCGCGAGGGGTCGGTCAGGGCCTGCTACGAGGCGGGGGTGTCCGGCTACGATCTCTATCGCCGGCTCACCGCGCTCGGTGTCGCGTGCGAGGTCATCGCGCCGGCGTTGACGCCGCGCCGGCCGGGCCAGCGCGTCAAGACGGACCGCCGCGATGCGGCCAAGCTCGTCCGTTTCTTCCGTGCGGGCGAACTCACGGCGATCCACGTCCCCGATGAGACCGAGGAGGCCGGGCGTGACCTCGTCCGGTGTCGCGACGACATCCGACGCGACGTCCTCCGCTGGCGGCACCGCGTCTTGAAACTCCTCGCGCGCCACGGCCGGGTCTACCTGGCCGGGAAGAACTGGAGTCAGGTGCACTGGCGCTGGATCCGGAGCCAGCAGTTCGACCAACCGCCGCTGCAGCGCGCGTTCGAGGCGAGCCTGTTTGCGCTCGAGCAGGCCCTGGCCCGGCAGGCGGAGCTCGACAAAGAGGTCGAGGCGCTCGCCACCACCGAGCCCTATCGCGAGCCCGTGGGATGGTTGCGGTGCTTCCGCGGCGTCGACACGCTGTCGGCGATGATCCTGCTCGCGGAAGTCGTCGACTTCGCCCGCTTCCGCCGGCCCCGCGAGCTCATGGCCTACCTCGGCCTGGTACCGAGCGAGTACTCCTCCGGTGACTCGCAGCGCCGGGGCGCGCTCACCAAAGCCGGCAACAGCCACGCCCGGCGCGTGCTCGTCGAGGCCGCCTGGCACTATCGGCACCGCCCCACCGTCGGGCGCGCCCTCGCGCTTCGCAGCGAGGGACAGCCGCCCGCCGTCGTCGCCCAGGCCTGGCGCGCGCAACAGCGTCTCCACCGTCGTTACCGCCATCTCATTGGGCACGGCAAACGCCCGCCCGTTGCGGTGGCCGCCGTCGCTCGCGAGTTGGTGGGATTCATCTGGGCGGCCATGACGGGATACGAGAGTCGCGCGGCCGCGTAGCGGAAGGACAGGGTCGAACGTTGACTCCCAGATTCCCGAACGGCGTCGGCGCTGGCGCGATGCGGGCACGACCGGAGAGTCCTCGCGCTAGCTATGCGACGCCCGATCATAGGATCGGAACGACTCGCGCCCCTAGACGGAGGCAGCTCCCGACGAAGCGGTGTCATGCGGCTCTACCCTCCGGGGCAATCCGCGTATATCAGCCTGATTCGTCGTCGAAGCCGCCCCATCGTCAGCCAGGCGCCGGCGCGTTCGGGAAACCACCCATCCCCATCCGAGTGATCCTCGGACATCCACATCGACCGAGGGGACCGACGACCCGCAAGAAATCGCTTGACGGTCGGTCCTTCCATATCAGCCTAGCCCAACTTCCGCAGTTTGAGGGGGTCAGAGACGTATTTTCGGGCACTTAGATAAGAAGTCGCCACTACATTTCGGCGGTTCGGGCGACGGGGGGCGGCACGCGCAGGCGCTGCGGGAGGTCGAGGCCGAGCCGGTCGAGGAGCGCCGCCTGAGCGGCATCCGGACGCACGACACAGCGCAAGCGGAGCTCACGAC
>DATHSW010000265.1:0-2811 GCA_035463855.1 Candidatus Deferrimicrobiaceae bacterium
CGTCCACACCTTCTGGCCGTTCAGCACGTACTGGTCGCCGTCCAGCACCGCGCGGGTCTGGAGATTGGCCAGGTCGCTCCCCGCGTTCGGCTCGGAGAAGCCCTGGCACCAGATGTCCTCCGCGGTCAGGATGCGGTCGAGATGCCGGGCGCGCTGGGCGGGGGTGCCGTGCTTCATCAGGGTGGGGCCCAGCATGCTGAGGCCGCTGCGGTTGAGCGGCTGCGGGCTGCCGCTGTGCGACAGCTCTTCATAGAGGATGACCTGCTCCATGATGGAGGCGCCGCGGCCGCCGTACTCGGCCGGCCAGTCCATGCCCACGTAGCCGGCCTTGTGGAGCGCGCGCTGCCACTCGCGGAGGCGGTTGACCTCTCGGACGTCGGCGCGCGAGGAGGCGAAGCCGCGGCCCTTCAGATCCGCGGGCACGTTCTCGGCCAGCCAGGCGCGCACCTCCTGGCGGAAGGCCTGCTGCTCGGGCGTGAAGTCGAAGTCCATGGCGCTTGGCCTCTCTAGCGACCCCTCAGGGGAGAGGGCCAGGGTGAGGGGTGGTCTCTCTATCTGGATGACGCCCGCATCCGGCCTCGTGGCCACGCCGTTGATCTTCCAGCCATCCTGCCACACCAGCTCGTAGAGCGCCTCGATGGACTGGCCGCTGGCGCCGCGGACCTTCACGGTGACATAGGCGGCGCCGTGGGGCGCGAGCTCCGTCTTCGACGCGCGCTTCGCGGGTCATCGCCGCAGTCTCACCAGTGGAAGCAGGCCCTCCAGCTCGCCCTTCATCACCGGATGCTGGCTGGCGCCCACCCGCCGCGAGTGTCGGGTGACCTGCTGCTCGAGGTGCTGATAGACCTCCTGCAGGGTCACGATCCCGTCGCGGTCCATGTCGGCGCCGCCCCGCAGGCCGTCCACGAGGTAGTACGTGAACAGCCCGTGGCCGATCTCGGACAGCTCCACCGCAACCTCCGCGGCGCGCGAGGCGGTGACGATGGCGCGGCCCTTGGCCCGGGCCAGACGCTCGAGGAACGCGTCATCCACGCCGAGCGCGCGGGTGCGCCGCGACGAGAACGTGCGCCCGCCGGCCGAGCCGCTGTAGCACGCGTCGAGGAAGACGACCACGCGCTCGGCCTCGATGCGGTTGAAGATCGTCTCGAACTCTTCCATGGGAAGCCCGGTCGCGTAGAGGTCGTCCGGCTCGGCGTCCACCGGCACGAGGTACTTGGCGAGGCCGTCGCGCTCCTTGCCGGACACGTCGACCTCGGGAGCCCCGTGGCCGGCGAAGAAGATCACCACGGTGTCGCCCTTCCCCGCCGAGCGGGCGAGGAACGTCCCGAGTGCCCACTTCAGGTTCCGCAGCGTGGGCTTGCGGTCGGTGCGATCCGTCAAGAGGACCACGTTCTCCGGCTTGAAGCCCGCGACCTCCCGGAGGGTCCGGGCCACCGCCTCGGCGTCTTCGACGGCGAACCGAAGGCGCGCGATCTGCGGGTTGTCGTACCGGCCCACCCCGATCACCACCGCCCATCGCTCCGGCGGCGCGGCGGCCGGCGCGGGCGACCCGGCCGATGCCTCGCCGGCTCCGGCCGGAGGCTTGAACGTCACGGTCCGCGTCTCCGACCGGGTGGCGCCGCCCGCCTCCGTCACGGTGAAGACGATGGCGTTCGCCCCCGGCTCGAGCGTGAGGGGCACCGCGACGGCAAGCGAGCGCGGGGGACGGCGCTCGACCTGCTCGTGGACGTCCCGACCGTTGAGCTTGACCGTGACCCGCTCGACTCCGCGGCCCGACGTGACCGCCGCCGCCAGCACCGACGACGGATGGGGCAGCGTCGCCCCCTCGGCGGGATAGCGAACCGCGACGCTGAGCGGCGTCGGCCGCTCGAAGTGGACGCTGCGGACCTCCTGGCTGAGCTTCCCCTCGGCGTCGGTCACGGTGACGACCACCGTGTTCTGCCCCTCTCGCAGCCGCACCGCCACGTCGAGCGGGACCGACGGCGCGGGCGCCGGCTCGTCCCGCCGCGCGACCTCCTTGCCGTTCACCGTGACCAGGACCCCGCGCACCCCGCGCGACCCGGCGATCCGTCCCGAGACGGTCAGCGTCTCCTGCTCGACCTGTGCCTGGTCGGCCGGCGCGCTGATCGTGATCCGCACCGGCTCGGCCGCCAGGGCGCGCGCCTCCGCGGCGGCCTGGCGATAGGCCTCCTGCGCGTCCCGGAACAGGGCCGCCGCGGGGGCCGGCTTGCCGGCGGCGAGGGCGGCCTCTCCGTCGCGCACCCAGGCCGCACCGCGGCGGGCCGCAACGGAGCCCTCCGCGCCCGCCGCCACCGCGACAGCGGGCCGTCGCGCCGCCTCCTCCAGTGCCCGCTCCGCCTCCCGCCGCTCGCGCTCCAGTGCGGCGAGGCGCTCCGCCTCCCGCCGCGCCGCCTGGGCCGCCTCGCGATAGGCGGCCTCGGCGGCATGCAGCCGCTCCTGCGCCAGGCCCCACTCGCGGCGCGCGAGGGCCGCCCGGCCTTCGTCCTCGGCCCGTCGCGCGCCCGCGAAGATCGAGGTCGCGAGGCGCTCGGCCGCGATCCGCTCGGCCTCGCCACGCGCCGTCCCCGTCGTGGCCGCCTGGCGCTCGGCCGCCTGCCGCAGGCGCTCGAGGGCCGCCCGGCGCTCTCGCTCCGCGGCCGCCGCCGCGACCGAGGCCTGCTGCAGCGCCCCGCGCTCGGCCTCCCGCCACGCCGCCTCGGCCTCCAGCAGGAGCGCGACGGCCCGCTCGAGATCCTGCCCGGCCAGGGCGCCGTCGGCTCTCTGCTGCAGGTCGGCGGCCTGCCCGCGGGC
>DATHSW010000266.1:0-4686 GCA_035463855.1 Candidatus Deferrimicrobiaceae bacterium
GATCGTCTGGGAGGTCACCCACGACCCGCTCCACCTGGGCTATCTCGGCCTCGCCCAGGGCCTGCCGCTGGTGGTCTTCCAGCTCTGGGGCGGCGTGCTCGCCGATCGCGTGAACCGGCTGCGCCTGCTCCTCGCCACGCAGGTCCTCACGACGCTGACCCTGCTGGCCACCTTCGCGCTCTCCGCGCTGGGCGCGATCCGCGTCGAGCACCTCCTGGCCCTGGCCGCGCTCAGCAATACCTTTCGCGCCTTCGACGAGCCGACCCGGATGTCCATGGTCCCGCAGATGATCGGGCGCGAGCGGCTGGCCAACGCGATCGCCCTCGGCTCGATCCCGTGGCAGGCCGGGCGCATGAGCGGGCCCTCCATCACCGGCATCCTGATCGCGGCCTTCGGCGGCACGGTCGGGCTCGCGATCGCCGGGGCCGCCTCGGGGATGGCGCTCGCGATGTACGCGCGCCTGCGCGTGGACGCGCGGACGGCCGCGGTGCCCGCCGGGCACATGGGCACCCAGCTCGTCGAGGGCCTGAGCTTCGTCCGCCACAACTTCGTGTTCGCGGCGCTGATCTGCCTGGCCCTCTTCAACGCGGTGTTCGGCCTCTCCTACGTGACGCTGCTGCCGATCTTCGCGGACGTGTACTTCCAGACCGGCTCGACCGGCTTCGGCCTGCTCAACGCCGCGCACGGCACCGGCGCGCTCGTCGGAACCCTGATCGTGGCCTACCTGGCGGCGCGCTTCCGCCGCCGCGGTCTCATCATCCTGGTGGGCGCGGCGGGCATGGGCCTCGGGCTCGCGATCTTCTCGCAGTCGCGGGGCCTCTGGCTCGCGCTGCCGGTGCTGGCCGGCGTCGGCTTCAGCAACACGTTCTACCTCACCCAGGTCAGCACGCACCTGCAGCAGGCGGTGCCCGATCACCTGCGCGGCCGGGTGATGAGCCTCTACGCGCTCTGCTGGAACCTGCTGCCCCTCGGCGGCCTGCTGGGCGGCGTCCTCGCGGCCGCGGTGAGCGCCCGCTTCGCGGTGCTGGTGGGCGGCGCCATGGTGGCGGCCAACGCGCTCGTCCTGCTCGCCTCGCGGCGGCTCCGGCTGCTATAATCGCGCCCACGCTCATGTCCTCGTCCCGGGTGTTCTACGGCTGGTGGGTCACCGTCGCCTTCTCCGTCATGGTCTTCGTCTCCGCCGGCGTGCGCCACGCGGTCGGGCCCTTCCTCAAGCCGATGGTGGCCGATCTGGGCGTGGACCGCGGCGCCTTCTCGCTCGTGATCGCGCTCGGGCTCTTCCTCTACGGGGCGTTCATGCCCTGGGTCGGCGGCCTCACCGACCGCTTCGGGGCCCGGCGGGTGACCGCGGCCGGCTCGGTGCTGCTGGCCGCCTCGCTGGCGCTGACCGCCTACTGCCAGACCCTCTGGGAGCTCGCGCTGGTCTACGGCGTGCTCGCCGCGCTCGGCCTCGCCTGCACCGGTCCGGTGGTGGCCAACGCGGTGGTCACCCGCTGGTTCGTGCGCCGGCGCGGCACCGCGGTCTCGCTGCTCGGCAGCGCGGCCATGACCGGCATGAGCCTGCTGGTGCCGGTGGTGGCCTGGCTCATCGCGGTGTTCGACTGGCGGACCGCCTACCTCGTGCTGGGCGCCGCGGTGCTGGTGGGCATGCTGCCGCTCTGCCTCTTCGTGGTGCGCGACTCGCCCGAGGAGATGGGGATGCGCCCCGACGGCGACGCGGCGGTGGCGGGCGCCCCCGCCCCGGTCGTCACCCGCACGCCCGCGAGCACCGCGCTCCGCACGGTGGCCTTCTGGCAGCTCGGCGGCTCGTTCTTCACCTGCGGCTTCTCGATGGCGCTGGTGGCCGCGCACGGCGTCCCGATGCTCACCGATCACGGCTACACCCCGATGTTCGCCTCGTGGGTGATCGGGGTGCTGGGCGCCTCGAGCATCGTCTTCACCCTGACCCTGGGCACGCTGTCGGACCGCTTCGGGGCGCGGCCGGTGCTGGCCGGCATCTACGCCGGGCGCGCGTTCATCTTCGCCGGCCTCTTCCTCATCCGGGACAACCCGGCCGCGATGATCGGCGTGGCCATCGTGGGCGGCATCACCCTGGCCGGCTCGATGTCCATGACCTCGGTGCTCACCGCCGACATCTACGGCCGCTACTCGGTCGGCTCCATCCTCGGGGTGATCTTCCTCGTGCACCAGACCGGCGCCGCGCTCGGCTCCTGGCTGGCCGGCGCGCTGTTCGAGGCGACCGGCGGCTACGGCGCCATGTTCGCGATCGCCTCCGTCCTGCTGACCGCCGCCGGGCTCGTCAGCCTGCGCGTGGACCGGGAGCCCCGCCGGCTCCGCTGGGTCGTGCGCGGCGCCGGCGCCTGAAAGGAGAACCTGTCATGGCCGACGTGCTCACGGTGATCGCGAAGATCCGGGCCGCGAAGGGCAAGGGCGACACGCTGGCCGCCCTGCTGAAGGAGCAGGTGGGGGTCGTGCGCAAGGCGGAGCCGGGCTGCCTGATCTACCGCCCGCATCGCTCCAGCAAGGACCCCGACCTCTTCATCTTCTACGAGCAGTACCGGGACGACGCCGCCTTCGAGCTGCACCGCAAGGCGCCGTACCTGGCCGCCTACCGGGAGCGGCGCGAGAAGGAAGGCCTGACCCAGGGCCCCGCCGAGGTCGAGATCTACCGCTCGCTGACCGACTAGGCCCCGGGGCTAGCCGCGCTCGGCCGCGAGCTCCTTGCGGAGGGCGTCGGCCAGCCGGGCGTAGTGCTCGCCGCGGTTGTAGAGCTGGCAGGAGACGCGGATCAGCCGACGCGGCGGCGCCGGCCAGCGCATGATCGGCACCTCGATGGCGTGGCCGGCGAAGAGCCGCGCCTGCAGCGGCTCGGGCACGCGCCACCCGGCCTCGGTCGTCACACTGTCCGGCAGGATCACGCTCGCGAGCGAGCCGATCATCTCCTCCGGGCACGCGGCCGGCGTGCCCACCGCCGCGCCGAGCAGCCGGCGGGCCTCGAGCGCGAGCGCGCGGTTGCGCGCCATCAGGGCGGGCCAGCCGCCCGGCACCAGCCCCGCCAGGTAGTCGATCGCCATCGGCACCGTCAGCCACGCGGTCGGGTCCTGGGTGCCCGTCCAGTCGAACTCGAGCCGGAAGCGCGTGCGCCCGGCGCGCTCGCCCTTCGCCCCGTGGCTGATCGTCAGCGGGTGCACGTCGGCCTGGCGATCGCGGCGCACCCAGAGGAACGCGGAGCCCTTGGGCGTGCAGAGCCACTTGTGGCAGTTGGCGCTGTAGTAGGCGGCGCCGAGCCCGCGGAGATCGAGCGGGACCATGCCCGGCGCGTGCGCGCCGTCCACCAGCGTCTCGACGCCGCGGGCGGCCAGCTCCGCCACGATGCGCGCGATGGGCAGGATCAGCCCGGTGGGGCTCGTGATGTGGTCCACCAGGGCCAGGCGCGTCCGCGGCGTCACCCGGGCCAGCACCGCGTCCACGACCTGCTGCGGCGAGGCCACCGGGAACGGGATGGTCGCCACCACCACGCGCGCGCCGGCGCGACCCGCGACGTAGTCGAGCGTGTTGCGGCACGCGGCGTAGGCGTGATCGGTGGTCAAGATCTCGTCGCCGGCCTCGAACGAGAGCGAGCGCACGACCGCGTTGACGCCGCCGGTGGCGTTGGCGATGAACGCGAGATCGTCGGGGTCGGCGCCCACGAAGGCGCCGAGCGCCGCCCGCGCCGCGTCGAGCCGGCCTTCCAGCTCGCGCCCCAGGAAGCGCACCGGCTCGGCCTCCAGCTCCGCGCGCAGCGCGGCCTGGTGTCGCAGGATCTCGGTCGGGCAGGCCCCGTACGAGCCGTGGTTCAGGAACGTCACCGCGGAATCGAGCGGCCAGAGCGCCGCCCACCGGCTCTCGCTCATCGGCATCGTCAGAAGCCCGGCGGCGGACGGAAGCCGCCGATGATGTCGGCGAGCCGCCCGGCCAGATCGATCGGCGTCGCGTCCTCGAGATACGGCCCCACGATCTGGATGCCCACCGGCAGCCCGCCCGGCGTCAGGCCGACCGGCGCGGTCGTCGCGGGCAGGCCCGCCAGCGACGCGAAGGAGGTCCAGAAGCAGAGATCCGGATAGGGCCGCTCGCCCCGCGGCGTGGCGAGGACGCGCATGAGCGGAGTGCCGGCATGGTCGTGGGGGAACGCGGCCACCAGCGCGGTCGGCAGCAGGAAGGCGTCGTGGGTGCGGAAGTAGGCTTGCCAGACGCCGCGCGCGGCCCGGCGCCGGATCTCCACGCTCTGCAGATACGCGTCGGAGGCGGTGACCGCGCGGGCGTACCGGCTCAGATACGAGCCGTCCGGATTGGCCGCGAGCTGTCGGAGACCGCCGAGCTGGTCCTCGCGCACCGGCCCCGTGAAGCGCGCGGTGAGCAGCGTGTAGTAGGCGTCGAACTGCTCCTCCACGTTGACGCCCGCGGGCCAGCCCTCGGTGAGCTGGGCGCCGGCGCGGCGCAGCGCGCCGATCGCCGCCGCGAGGGCGTCGCCCACCTCCGGCGCGACCGGGCCGCGCGGATCGTCGAGGACGTAGCCGATGCGGTAGTCGGCGAGCCGGCTGCCGCGCGCGGGCGGCAGCGCCCAGCGCCACGCCCGCGCCTCGTCGCCGTCGGGCCCGCCCAGCACCTCGTGGGCGGCGCGCAGGTCGGCGGCGGAGCGCGCGAGCG
>DATHSW010000267.1:0-9132 GCA_035463855.1 Candidatus Deferrimicrobiaceae bacterium
AAGGACGCGGCCCGGGTGCTCAAGTACGACAACGTGCGGGAGTTCGTGAGTCACCTGGACGCGCTGATGGACGCAGGAGACGACCCGGCGGTGGCCGAGGCCGATACCGACACCCCGGCGGTGCACGTGCTCACCGTGCACAAGGCCAAGGGGCTCGAGTGGCCGTTCGTGTTCATGGTGGACTGTGTGCAGAGCAAGTTCCCGTCCACCAGGCGGTCCGATCCCATCGAGATCCCGCCCGGCCTGATCAAGGATCTGCTGCCCACCGGCGACTTCCACGAGCAGGAGGAACGGCGCCTCTTCTACGTGGGCATGACCCGCGCCAAGGACCGCCTCTACCTCACCAGCGCGGAGGACATGGGGGGCCGGCGCAAGTACAAGGTGAGTCAGTTCGTGCTGGAAGCGCTCGATCTCCCGAAGGACGCGGCGCGCCCCTTCCGGGCCCAGGCCATCGAGGAGCTCCGGCGCCATGCCCCGCCCCCGGAGCCGGAGACCCTCGGGCTCGTCCCCATCCCGGACGACGAGCCGCTCGCGGTGAGCCACCGGCAGGTGGACGACTACGAGACCTGCCCGCTCAAGTACCAGTACGTCCACGTCCTCCGCATCCCGCTGCGTCAGCACCACGCGGTGGTCTACGGCGACGCCCTCCACAAGGCGGTCGAGTTCTACCTGCGGCGCCGCGCCGCCGGCAACTACACCTCGCTCGAGGACTTCCTGCTCGCCTTCGACAACGCGTGGCGCAACGAGGGCTTCCTCACCCGCGAGCACGAGGAGCAGCGCCGGCGGGCGGGTGTCGCGGCGCTGACGCGCTTCTACCACGAGGAGGAGGCCTCGGGGCAGAAGCCGACCGACGTGGAGCGCGAGTTCGGATTCAACCTCGGGCTCGACCGGGTCCGCGGTCGGTTCGACCGGGTGGACGACACCCCGGACGGTCTCGTGATCGTGGACTACAAGTCGAGTGACGTCACCGACCAGAAGAAGGCCGATCAGCGCGCGCGGGAGAGTCTCCAGCTCAAGATCTACGCGCTGGCCCAGCAGGAGATGACGGGGCGCCTGCCCGCGCGGGTGGAGCTGCGCTTCCTCGAGTCGGGCCTGGTCGGGCGCCACAAGCCCGCCGACCTGGATCTCGAGAAGGCCCGGGAGGCCATCGCGGAGGCGGCGCGCGGCATCCGGCGGCGGGAGTTCGAGGCGACGCCCGAGTACCAGGCCTGCCGCTACTGTCCCTACAACCAGATCTGCCCGAGCACCGCCACCCAGGAGTGAACCCATGAAGATCAAGGCCAACGGGATCGAGATCAACTACGAGATCGAGGGCGACGGCCCGGTGGTGACGTTCAGCCACTCGCTCGCCTGCAACCTCTCGATGTGGGACGAGCAGGTGCGCGCGCTCCGGGGCCGCTACCGCGTGCTCCGCTACGACACCCGGGGCCACGGGCAGACCACCGCGCCCGCGGGCGCCTACACCCTGGAGCAACTCGCCGACGACCTGAAGGGCCTCCTCGACGGGCTCGGGGTCAGCGCGACCCACTTCGTGGGGCTCTCGATGGGCGGCATGATCGGGCAGATCTTCGCGCTCAAGTACCCGGCCGCCGTGCAGAGCCTCGCCCTCTGCGACACCACGAGCCGCTACGCCCCGGGGGCCGCCGCCATCTGGGAAGAGCGCATCAGAACGGTGGGCGCCAAGGGCATGGAGCCGATGGTGGCCCCGACGCTCGAGCGGTGGTTCACCGCGCCGTTCCGGGCGCGGCGCAAGGACCTGATGGAGCGCGTGGGCGCCATGATCCGCGCCACCCCGGCGGCGGGCTACATCGGCTGCTGCCACGCGCTTCCGAAGATCAACGCCACCGAGCGGCTCCGGGACGTCCGCTGCCCGGCGCTGGTCATCGTGGGCGAGGAGGACCCCGGCACCCCGGTGGAGATGGCCCGCGAGATCCACGCCGCGCTGCCCGCGGCGGAGCTGGCCGTGCTGTGCCGCGCTTCGCATCTGTCGAATCTCGAGCAGCCCGCGGAGTTCAACCGCGCGCTCGGAGGCTTCCTCGACAAGCTGAGCGGCCGCACCAAGCTCTAGCGGCCCGCCGAGCGCCTCGCGCTCGAGGGTGGTAAAGTGCCGTCGACGTCATGAGCCGCCACGGCCATTCCGCTCCGGAGATGCCGGTGCCCGAGCCCACGTTCGCCGAGCAGGCACGCACCCTCGTCCACCTGGGGCGCACCGGCGCGCTCGGCACCCTCTCGCGCCGTCACCCCGGTCATCCCTTCGTCTCGGTCATGCCCTACGCGACGGACGAGCGGGGCCGGCCCCTGTTGCTCATCAGCCGCCTCGCCATGCACACGCAGAACCTCGAGGTGGATTCCCGCGCGAGCTTGCTGGTCGCCCAGGCCGGGGACGGCGACGATCCGCTGGCGCTGGCCCGGGTGACCCTCATGGGTCGGGCCGGCCGGGTCGAGGGGGGAGAGCGCGACGCCGCGCGCCGAGCCTACCTGGCCCGCCATCCGAACGCGGTCCACTGGGTCGACTTCGAGGATTTCGCGTTCTGGCGCCTCGACCTCGCCGACGTCTACTTCGTCGGCGGCTTCGGGGCGATGGACTGGGTCCAGGCGGCCGGCTACGAGACCGCGCTCCCGGATCCGCTGGCCGATGCCGCGACCGGCATCACCGCGCACATGAATCGCGATCACGCGGACGCGCTCGTCGCCTACGCGCGCGTGCTCGGCGGGCTCGAGGCCGAGGGCGCGGAGATGGTGGCGGTGGATCGTCTCGGCTTCAAGCTCCGGGTCCGCACCCGCGAAGGGCTTCGTGGGTGCCGGATCCCGTTCACCCGTGAGGCCGCGACCGCCGAGCAATGCCGGGTGGTGCTGATCGAGATGCTCGAGGCCTGTCGCAAGCGCACCGCATCCTGACCCGACCGGAGGAGACGCACATGGCCCGCCACATCAAGGTCGCCGCGGCCCAGATGGGCCCCAACAACGAAGGCACGAGCCGTGAGGAGATCGTCGAACGGATGCTCGCCCTGCTCGAGCGGGCCGTCGCGGAGGACGTCGAGATCCTGGCCTATCCCGAGATGGCGCTGACGCCCTACTTCCCCAAGCGCGTCCGCGACGACTTCGACCAGTTCTTCGAGACCGAGATGCCGCCGAAGGCGCTGGCCCCCCTGCTGCAGCGGGCGCGCGAGGCGCGCATCGCCTGCCACGTGGGCTTCTGCGAGAAGAGTCAGGGCCGCTACTTCAACACCGCGCTCCTGACCGACGAGCGGGGCACTCTCGCGGGGGTCTTCAGAAAGATTCATCTGCCGGGGGTGCGCGTGCCGGACGGCCACGCCCAGGTCTACGAGCCGCACTTCTTCGAGTCCGGCGACACCGGCTACCGGGTCTTCGACGCGGTCGGGACCAGGGTCGGCATCGCCATCTGCCAGGACCGGCGCTTTCCCGAGTCCTATCGCAGCCTGGGCCTGCTGGGCGCCGAGCTCGTGCTGATCGGCTACAACACCCCGCTCTCGCCGCTGGCCCTCGATCTCAACGAGCTGTGCCTGCGCGCGGGCGCCTACCAGAACAACCTCTTCGTGGTCGGCATCGCCAAGGCCGGCGTCGAGGACGGCATGGAGCTGATCGGCGGCTCCTGCATCGTGAGCCCGATGGGGCAGGTGCTCGCCAAGGCCGCCACCACCGGCGACGAGCTGGTGGCCGCGCGGATCGACCTCGACCAGATGATCCCGGCCCGCAAGCGCTGGGACTTCCTCGGCCGGCGGCATCCGGAGCACTACGGCCTCCTGACCCAGCCCACGAAGCCGGGCGCGCGATGAGCCCCTCGATAGACCTGCTGGTCAAGGGCGGCCGCGTCGTCACGCCGACGGAGGTGCTGGAGACCGCGGTGGCGGTGAGCGACGGCAAGATCGTGGCGCTGGGGGCCGAGGCGTTGCTGCCGCCCGCGGAGCGCACGATCGATGCTACCGGCAAGTACGTGCTGCCCGGCCTCATCGACTGCCACGTGCACCTGGGCGCGGTTTACGACGACTGGCAGACCGGGCCGGTGGCCGCCGCGCACGCGGGCCTCACCACGCTGCTCTCGTTCGTGGAGTACGACGACCAGGTCCGGGAGACCTTGCCCCAGGCGCTCACGCGCCTGCGGGAGGAGGCCTCCCGGCAGTCGGTGTTGGACTTCGGCTTCCACTTCATCCTGAACAACCAGCCCTACATCCTCGACGGGCTGGCGGAGGCCTTCGCGCAGGGCGTGACGTCCTACAAGATCTTCATGACCTACAAGCGCCGGCCGAACCGCATGTGCTCGGACGAGTTCATCGCCCAGGTGATGGAGCGGATCGCGGCGCTGGGCGGCGTCTGCCAGCTCCACTGCGAGAACGGCGACATCCTCTACCACCTCGAGAACAGATCGATCGCGGCGGGGCGCGTGAAGCCCACCGATTTCCCGGCGACCTGCCCGCCGTGGACCGAGGAGGAGGCGATCAACCGCGCCATCCTCATCGGCGAGATGACCGGCTGTCCGGTCTACGTCGTGCATCTCTCCACCCGGCTCGGGCTCGAGCGGATCAAGGCGGCGCAGGCCCGCGGGCAGCGCGTCTGGACCGAGACCTGCCCCCAGTACATGCTGCTCACCGAGAAGGAGATGGAGACCTGGGGCCCGCTCGCCAAGATCGGCCCGCCGCTCCGGCCGGTCGGCGGCGGCGACGGTGACGCGCTCTGGGGCGGCAGCCGCGAGGGGGCCATCGCCACGGTGGCCAGCGATCACTCGCCGCGGCGCAAGGAGCTCAAGGAGCCCGGCTGGAAGAACATCTTCGTGGACGGCGAGGGCAAGCCCATCCCCTTCGGCAGCCCCTCGATCGAGACGCTGCTGCCGCTGATGTGGAGCGAGGGTGTCGTGAAGCGGGGCCTCCCGCCGACGTGGCTGGCCCGGGTGATGGCCGAGAATCCCGCGCGGATCTTCGGGCTCTACCCGCGAAAGGGCGCGATCCGGGTGGGCGCCGACGCGGATCTGACCATCATCGATCCCGACGCCGACGGGACCATCAAGGTGGCCGATCATCACGGGATCGCCGGCTGGACGCTCTACGAGGGCTGGAAGTCGCGCGGCCGGCCGTGGATGACCGTGCTGCGCGGCCGGGTGCTGCTCAACCAGGGCCGTCTCGAGCAGAAGCCCGGCTACGGCCAGTACCTGGCCCGGACGGGACCGGTCGCGCCCATCGCGGGCGGCGCCGGGTAGCGCGGTCGGTGGCGATGGACTACCTCGACCGGCTCGCGGGCTTCGTCGCGGAGACGGACGTCAAGCGGCTGCCGGCCCCGGCGGTCGGGGCCGCCCGCCTCGTGCTCCTCGACACGCTCGGCGCCATGGTGGCGGGCAGCGCGCTGCCCGAGAACCGGCGTCTCGCCGAGTCCACGCTGGCCCGGGGCTCTCGCGCCACCGCCACCTTGCTCGGTCACGGGGGCAAGGTGGATCCGCTGCTCGCCGCGCTCGTCAACGGGACCGCCGGGGTCGCGCTCGAGGTGGACGAGGGCAGCCGGCTCGGCGGGGGCCATCCGGCGATCCACGTGATCCCCGCCGCGCTCGCGGTGGCCGAGGATCTCGGGGCCGATGGGCGGCGCCTGCTGGAGAGCATCATCGCCGGCTACGAGGTCTGCTCGCGGCTCGGCAGCGCGACCACGCCCCGGCCGAACGTCCACTCCCACGGCACGTGGGGCACCATCGGCAGCGCGGTCGCGGTCGCCAAGCTGGGCGGGCTCGACGCGGCGGCCGTCCGCGCGACGATCAACCTGGCCGCGAGCATGAGCCCCGCCAATACCTGGACCACCGCGCTCGAGGGCGTGACGATCCGCAATGCCTACCCGGGGCGCTCCGGGCTCGAGGGCATCCTGGCGGTGGATCTACAGCGCGCGGGGTTCACCGGGCTGGCCGATGGACCCAGCGACGTGTACGGCACGATCCTGGCCGACCGCTTCGAGCCCGCGCGCGCCCTCGACGGCCTCGGCGGCCCGCTGCGCATCCAGCAGAACTACTTCAAGCGCTACGCGTGCTGCCGGTACAATCACCCCGCGCTCGACGCGCTGCTCGGCCTGGCCGCGCGCGAGGGGCTCCGCGCCGACGAGGTCGAGCGCGTGGTCGTCACCACGATCCCGTTCGGCCCGCGGATGGCCGATCCTGCCCCGGCCTCCATGCTGGCGGCCAAGTTTTCGATCCCGTACGCGGTGGCGGCCGCGCTCGTGCGGGGGCGGGCCGACGTCCCGGCGTTCGCCGAGCCGGCGCTGGCGGATCCCCGGATCCGCGCCCTCGCCGCGCGGGTGGAGGTGCGCGTGGACCCCGAGATGTCGCCGCGCCGCACCGACTATCCGACCGCGGTGGTCGAGGTCGTGCTGCGCGACGGGCGGACGCGCTCCGCCTCCACGACC
Source organism: Candidatus Deferrimicrobiaceae bacterium (assembly GCA_035463855.1). Lineage (GTDB taxonomy): Bacteria > Methylomirabilota > Methylomirabilia > Rokubacteriales > CSP1-6 > CAMLFJ01. The sequence goes on from DATHSW010000267.1 coordinate 6,394, forward strand.
GTGGTGCGCGGCGATTTCGAGGACCCGGTGCCCGCGAGCGACATCGTGGAGAAGTTCCTCGGGCTGGCGGCGGGCCCGCTCGGCGCGGCGCGCGCCCGCGAGGTCGTCCGGGTCGTGGAGGAGACGGAGTGGCTCGAAGACGTCCGCGACCTGACCCGGCTGCTCGGGCCGGCTTCGTGAAAGGGGGAAGCGATTCCATGGACGAGTCCAGGCCGCAGCAGGCCGAGGTGGCGGCGCTCCTCGGCGTCATCGAGCGCATGGCCGCCGATCTGTCGCTGGCGGAGGAACCGGCCCGCTTCATCGCGGCGCTGGAGGCGGGCCGCCCGCCCGCCGCGGGCGAGGCCGGGGGCGGGGACCGGTAGGGGAGGCCTCCGCGGTGACCGGCTGGACCGTCGAAGGCCTCGCCGCGGCCATCCGCGCGGGCGAGGTCTCGCCGGTCGAGGCCACCCAGGACTGTCTCGCCCGGATCGAGCGGCTCGACGGAGGACTCCGCGCCTTCATCACCCTGGATCGCGCCGGCGCCCTCGAGACCGCCCGCCGCCTCGAGGCCGAGCAGCGGCGGGGCGCCTGGCGCGGGCCGCTGCACGGTGTCCCGCTCGCCTTCAAGGACCTGTGCTTCATCCGCGGGCTGCCGACCTCCTGCGGAACCAGGACCGCCGAGTATTTCCTGGCCGAGCAGGACTGCACGGTCGTGGCGCGGCTCGTGGCGGCGGGCGCGGTGACGCTGGGCAAGCTCAACATGACCGAGCTTGCGATGGGGCCCTTCGGGGACAACGCCCACCACGGGCACGTCCGGAATCCGTGGGCGGCCGGCCACTGCGCGGGCGGCTCCTCGAGCGGCTCGGCGGTGGCGGTGGCGGCGGGCCTCGCGCTGGGCGCCGTCGGGACCGACACCGGCGGGTCCATCCGCCTCCCCGCGGCGGCCTGCGGCATCGTCGGGCTCAAGCCGACCTACGGGCGCGTGAGCCGGGCCGGAGCCATGCCGCTCAGCTGGTCGAACGACCACGTGGGGCCGATGGCGCGCACCGTCCGGGACTGCGCGCTGCTCCTGCAGGTGATGGCGGGGCCCGATCCGCTCGACGCGACCTCGAGGCCGGCGCCGGTGCCCGACTACATCGCCGCGCTGGGCGGGAGCCTCGCGGGCCTGCGGGTCGGGGTGACCGAGAACTTCTTCGTCCGGGGCCTCCACGCCGAGATGGAGGCCGCGGCCCACAAGGCGGCGGACGTCATCGCGCAGCTCGGCGCCCGCGTCTTGGAGCTCCACGTGCCGGACCCGCAGACGATGAGCGACGTCACGAACATCGTCAGCCGCTCCGAGGCCTCGACGATCCACGCGCGGCTGCTCCGCGAGCGCCCGCACGAGGTGCAGCCGGTCGTGCGCACCCGGCTCGAGCTGGGGATGCAGATTCCCGCGTACGACTACCTGCAGGCGCTGCGTCTCCGGGCCCGGCTCACGCGCGCGTTCGTCACGGAAGTGTTCGGCCAGGTGGACGTCGTGGTCGCGCCCGTGATCCCCGAGCCGGCGCCCCCACTCGCGCACGCCACCGAGGGCCCGGTGCATGAGCTGGGGGCGCGCCAGGGGCGCTTCTCCCGCCTGACCCGGCCGTTCAACGGGCTCGGGCTGCCCGCGCTCAGCGTGCCCTGCGGATTCTCATCCGCGGGCCTGCCGCTGGCCTTCCAGATCGTGGGCCGCCCCTTCGATGAGGCCACCGCGCTCCGTGTCGGAGACGCCTACCAGCAGGCGACCGATTGGCACACTCGCCGCCCACCCCTCGACTAGGCCGGGCGTGGAGGGCGGTCCGGGACCTCCGGTATGCGCTCCGGCGTTTCCGGGCTGATCGGTCGCCCGGGGGTCAGCTCGCGCTTCAAGTCGGCCTCGAGCTCGGCGTAGGCGGCATCGGGTAGGGCCCCGAGAGCGTCGAGGACCTTGCTGAAGAAGCATCGGGCGGCCGCGGCCGCCGCGATATCGAAGATCTGGGCGTCCGTGAAGCCGTGCTCACGCAGCGCCCGCACGTCGGCGTTCGTGATCCCGGCGGCGTCCCGAGCCAGGCGCTCCGCGAATGCCATCATGGCGACTTCAGCCGGAGTCAGGTCCGCGCGGGCGAAATCCGCGGCAATCTCCGTCAGCTGGGGCGCCGAATAGAACTTCTCGCGGAGCACGCGGCCGTGAGCCAGCAGGCAATACGAGCACCGCATGGCCCGCGCCGCCGCCAGGGTGATCAGCTCGTACTGGCGGGGCTCGAGATTGCCGCGGATGCTGGCCAGGAGCGCGCTCCACGCCGCCATGACCGGTGGCCGATGGCTGAACACCTTGGCGTAGTTGGGGACGTAGCCGAGGCTGGCCTGCGTGCGCTCGTACAAGGCGCGGACTTCGCCAGTGGCCTGGTCGACCGGAACGGTCTGGATGAACGCCATGGCAGAAACTCTCCTTCGTGGGGCGGGCGCGCGCGAGAGAGGCGCGCGCCCGCCCGGTACGCGATGCCGGACGTCTACTTGTCGAGCCAGACGCGGTGCATGTCGATCAGTCCCGCGGGAATCATCTGGAAGCCCTTGACGTACTTCTGGAAGACCTTCTGCTCGTTCAGGTGGAGTAGGATGGCCACCGGCGCGTCCTCGACGATGAGCCGCACCGCCTCCTCGTAGAACTTCTTGCGCTTCTTGAAGTCGGCCTCGGACCGGGCGCCCTCGACCATCTTGTCGAAGTCCGCGTTGACCCACCGGCCCGCGTTCCACGCCTCG
>DATHSW010000268.1:0-13461 GCA_035463855.1 Candidatus Deferrimicrobiaceae bacterium
GCGGCGTCCGCCACCGAGTAGCGGCGCGCCCCCGCCATGAACGCCTCGAAGCCCGCCACGTGCTGCTCGATGAAGGCGCGGTCGAGGGCGCCCCGCCGCTCCAGCTCCGCGGCGAGCGCCCAGGCCAGCACCACGTCGGTACCGGGCTTGAGCGCGATGTGGAGATCGGCCTGCTCGGCGATCTTGATGCGCTTGGGATCCACCACCACCACCTTGGCCCCGTCGCGGCGGGCCGCGTTGATGATCGGGGTGAGGTGGAGGTTCGACCACGTGACGTTGTTGCCCCACGCGATCGTGAGCTTGGAGTGCCGCACCTGCTCGGGGGCGATGCCGGGCGCGGCGCCGAAGGTGCCGAGCCAGGCCTGGGTGCGGATGCCGCCGCAGAGCGGCGAGCGGTCCAGCAGGGACGCGCCGAGCTTGTGGAAGAAGCGCAGGTCCATCGAGGCGTACGCCAGCATGCCGTGCGGGCCCGCGTAGTTGAGCGGCAGCACCGCCTGCGGGCCGTGGGCCGCGATCACGCTCGTCACGCGCTCGTGGATGAGATCGAGCGCCTCGTCCCAGGACACGGGCGCGAACCGGCCCTCGCCCTTGGCCCCGATGCGGCGCAGCGGCGTCTGGAGCCGCCCCGGGCCGTGCACCCACTCGGGATACGAGCCGGCCACCTTGGTGCAGATCACCCCGGCGGTGTACGGGTTGGCCCGCGAGCCGCGGATCTTCACGATCTTTGCGTTCTCGACGGTCACGGTCAGGCTGCAGGTGTCGGGGCAATCGAGAGGGCAGACGCTCGCGTGTTCGCTCATGGCCCGACATGGTAAGGCAACCGGCCCCCGGGCGCCACCCGGGCGGGGTAAACGGCGGGGAGCCGTCCCGCGTCTAAGGGGGCGTAGGGCAGGGGTACCGCTCGAGAAAGGAGATATCTCCATGAAAAAGCTGATCGCGCTGGTAGTGGCCGTCGCGGTCTTGATGCCTGGCCTGGCCTTCGCGGGCGCGTCCACGGACGCGGCGCTGGGGCTGGGCGCGTTCGCGGTGTTCAACCAGATCCTGGGCGGCGTCGGCATCTTCCACCGGGGCCCGGTCGTCGCGGCGCCGCCGGTCGTCTACGCGCCGCCGCCTCCGGTCTACGCGCCGCCGCCTCCCGTCTATGTCCCGGCGCGGGTGATCGTGCATCCGCATCCAGTGTACGTCCCGGCGCCGCGCCGCGTGGTGGTCCACGAGCGGCCCGCGTTCTGCCCACCCGGCCACGCGAAGAAGGGCTGGTGCTATCGCGGGCCGCAGTACCACCGCGACCATCACCCCGGCTGGCGTCACTGATCGCCTAGCCGGCTCCGCTCACCGGCCCTCTCCCCCCGGGACGGGGGGAGAGGGTGCTACACTTCGGGGCCATGCCGCCCGCGCGCTCACTCGAGACCTCCGGGTGAAGCGTGTCTCCCTCCTCCGGCTGATCGCGGTCTTCACCTGGACCGGCCTCTCGAGCCTCGGCGGCGGCCGCAGCGCCTACTTCCACGACGCGCTGGTGCGGCGCCGCAGCTGGATCCGGAACGAGGAGTTCGTGCAGGACTTCACGCTGAGCCAGGTGCTGCCGGGCCCGAACTTCAGCAATCTGGCGGTGGCGCTCGGCTACCGGCTCGCCGGACTGGCCGGCGGCGTCTGGGGTCTGCTCGCCATCGTGCTCCCGGGCGCCCTCATCCTGCTGGGCGTGGCCACGCTCTATCTCCACGGCGCCTTCGGCCCCGCCGCCCCGCTGCTCATGCGCGGGCTCAGCGCGGCGGTGGTGGGGCTCGTGCTCGTGACCACCTTGCGCATCGTGCGCGGGGCCCTCCGCGCCGGCCGCGGGATCCTGGTGGCCGCGCTCACCTTCCTGGCGGTGGGCCCGCTCCGCCTGCCCACGGTGGGCGTCGTGCTCGTGATGGCGGCGGTGAGCCTCGCGCTGCACTGGGTCGCGCCGGCGCCCCCGCCCGGGAAGGCCCGGCCCGGGGAGATCTGCTGATGGTGGAGCTGGCGCTGCTCACCTGGACGTTCCTGTGGCTGAGCCTGCTCTGCGTGGGCGGCGGCCTCGGCGTGATCCCGGAGATGGAACGGCAGGCGGTCACCGTCCACGGCTGGCTCACCGCGCGCGAGTTCGTGGACGGCTACACGCTCACGCAGCTCACGCCGGGCCCCAACATGCTCATCGCGGTCTTCGTGGGCTACCGCGCCCACGGCGGGCTCGGCGCCCTCCTCGCCGGCCTCGCGATGTTCCTGCCCACCTCGATCCTGGCCATCGTGATCTCGCATCACTGGCAGCAGTGGCGGACCCGGCGCTGGGCCGCCACCGCGGAGCGCGCGCTGATCCCCGTCGGCGTCGGCCTCATGGCCGGCGGCGTGTACACGCTCGCGCGCACCGCGATCCACGACGGCGTGACCCTGGCCCTCGCCGGAGTCACCGCGCTCGCGGTGGCCACCGACCGCGTGCCGCCGGTGCTCGCGGTGCTCGCCGCGGGCGCCCTCGGCTGGCTCTTGATGTCTTGAGAGCCTCCCGTCCGCGGGGCGGGCTCCTTGGTAAGATGGTTCCGCCCATGATCTCCCCCGTCGAGCACGTTCCGCTCGCGCTCCACTGCACCCTCCGCGTCGGCGGCGCCGCCCGCTACTTCCTCGAGGCCCGCGAGGAAGCCCAGGTGCTCGAGGCCGCGGACTGGGCGGCCGGCCGCGGGCTCGCGGTGCGGGTACTGGGTGGCGGGTCCAACCTCGTCATCGCCGACGAGGGAGTGGACGGCCTCGTCCTCAAGATCGGCCTGCGCGGCGTGACGGCTCGCGAGGTGCCGGGCGCGGTGGAGGTGACGGCGGCCGCGGGCGAGCCGTGGGATGACCTCGTGCGCCACACGGTGGAGCGCGGCTGGGCGGGGCTCGAGTGCCTGAGCGGCATTCCCGGCCTGGTCGGCGCCACCCCGATCCAGAACGTGGGCGCCTACGGCCAGGAGGTGAGCGACACGCTCGCCTCGGTGCGCGCGCTCGACCGGGAGGGCCGCCGCGTCGTGACGCTCGCCCCCGCGGACTGCGGCTTCGGCTACCGCGACAGCCTCTTCAAGAGCCGCGCGCCCGGCCGGTACGTCGTCCTCGCGGTCACCTACCGCCTCGTGCCCGGCGGGTCGCCCAATCTCGGGTACGCCGACGTCGCGCGGGCGGTCGGGACGGCCTCGCCCTCGCTTCCGCAAGTCCGCGCGACCGTGCTCGGGGTGCGGCGCTCCAAGTCCATGGTGCTCGAGGCCGGCGACCCCAACGCGCGAAGCTGCGGCTCCTTCTTCCTGAATCCCATCGTGGACGCGGCCGCGCTCGCCGCCATCGACGCCCGCGCCGCCGGGCTCGCGATGCCACGCTGGCCCCAGCCGGACGGCCGGGTGAAGCTCTCCGCGGCCTGGCTGATCGAGCAGGCCGGCTTCACGCGGGGGCAGGTCGACGGTCCGGTCGGGCTGTCCACCCGCCACACCCTCGCGATCGTCTGCCACGACGGGGCGCACGCCCGCGATGTCGCGGCCTTCGCCCGCCGCGTGCGGGCGGGAGTGGAGCAGCGCTTCGGCGTGCGGCTCCACCCGGAGCCCGTCTTCTGGGGCGGACCCGGCCTCGACTGAACGACTCGACCGGAGGAGATCCCATGCGCATCGCCGCCGTCCGCGCCACCTGGCTCCGCGCGCCCATTCCCGCCGAGCACGCCCACGTGAGCGATTTCGGCCGCAACGACACGTTCAACATGTGCCTGGTCGAGATCGAGACCGACACCGGGCTGGTCGGCCTGGGCGAGGCGAAGGCCGCGGTGGGCAATCTCGGCAACTACGCGGCGATGGTCACGCTGATCCGCGAGGAGCTGGGCCCGGCCATCGTGGGCCGCGATCCGCGCGACGTCACCGGGATCTGGGAGCTGCTCTACAACGGCACCCGCGCGCGCTACGCCACCCGCGAGGGGCGCACCTTTCCCACCATCGGTCGGCGCGGTCTGGCGCTCTGCGCGATCAGCGGCATCGACATCGCGTGCTGGGACCTGCTCGGCCGCTCGGTGGGCCAGCCGGTGTGGCGGCTGCTGGGCGGCCGGTACCGCGATCGCGTCCCCGCCTACGCGAGCGGCGGCTGGGCGCCGGTGGGCGCCATCGGCAAGCAGATGACCCAGTACGTCGAGCGCGGCCACCGCGCGGTGAAGCTGCGGGTGGGCCTGCAGGACAAGAGCGTGGACGACTCGGCGGCGCGCGTGCGTGAGGTGCGCGAGACCCTCGGGCCCGACGTGGGCATCATGGTGGACGCCCACGGCACGTGGAGCGTGCGGGAGGCGCAGCGCTTCGCGCGCAAGGTGGAGGACTGCGACCTCGCCTGGCTCGAGGAGCCGGTGTCCTCCGAGAACCTCCAGGGCCAGGCGGAGGTGCGCGCCTCCACCGACATCCCGATCGCGGCGGGCGAGAGCGAGCAGACGCGCTTCGCGTTCCGCGACATGATCGCGGCCCGCGCGGTGGACGTCTGCCAGCCCGACGTGGCCATCGCGGGCGGGATCACCGAGACCCAGCGCATCGCCGCGCTCGCCGCCGCCCACGAGCTGACGGTGGCGCCGCACCTCTGGGGCTCGGCCGTCCTCTTCGCGGCGGGTCTGCACCTGGCGGTGTCCACGCCGTGCGTGACCCTGCTCGAGTTCTCCCGCGGCCACAACCCGCTGCTGAACGATCTCGTGGAGGAGCGGGTGGCGCTCGAGGACGGGCACGTGCTCGCGCCCGAGGGCCCCGGGCTCGGCCTCACCCTGCGTCGGGACTTCGTGGAACGGGTCGCGGTCAAGAGCTAGCCCGCAGCGCGTCCAGGAAGCCGCGGATCCGGCGCGCGTTGGTGCCGAGATCGCTGCGGCCCACGCGGGAGACCGAGCGGACGTCCACGCGGGTGCCCGTGCCGTCCGGCCGGACGCGCACCACGACGTCGTCGCGGAAGCCGAACCAGCGCGTGCGGTCGGTGGCCTCGAGCCGCCCCTCCGCCGGCACCGCGGCCACGATCTCCCAGCCGAGGCCGCGGGCGACCTCGACCGCGCGCGCGAACACCCGGTCCGGCGGCGCGGTGAAGCGGGCGGGCGCGAGATCCGGGTAGCCCGCGCGCTGCTGGGCGGCGAGGGCGGCCCCGCCGTGCTCGGCCGCGTTCGGCGCGCCCCGGCGGCGCGGCAGCACCGCCACGAAGCGCGGCGGGTCGTCGAGGTCGGTGGTGATGTCGTGGATCGGGGGCACGCGGCCCGCGCCGCGCAGGTGCGTCACCGGCACCACCGCGACCGCGGCCAGCAGGGCGAGGGTGGCGAGCGAGAGCAGCGCGGCGCGGCCGGCCCGCGCGAGCAGCGCCAGCGCGAGGCCGGCGAGGGTGACCACGATCGCGACGAGCCCGCCGAAGAGCGCGCCGCGGAAGAGCACGAAGCCGGTGCGGAAGTCCCACCAGTCCCACCGGCTGCCGATCGCGGCCAGCGCGAGGGTGAGCGCCCCGAGCACGGTGAGCGCGAGCCCGGCGCCCGCGGCGATCCGCGCGATTCGGGGCAGGCTCGATTGAAAGCTCATGCGCTTGACAGGGCCGCGAGCGGTGCCTAGAGTCGCCGCAGACCGCACCCATCGTGTTGGCCAGGAGGACTCTCATGCTGTACGAGCTGCGGACGTATCACGCGATGCCGGGCCGCCTCCCCGATCTCAATCGCCGGTTCGCCGACATCACCCTGGGTTTCTTCAAGAAGCACAAGATCCAGGTGGTCGGCTTCTGGACCAACGAGCTCGGCGGCTCCTCCGACCAGCTCATCTACCTGCTCGCCTATGACAGCCTCGCCGATCGCGAGAAGAAGTGGGGGACGTTCGTCGCCGACCCGGAGCGCCTGGCCAAGTTCGCGGAGACCGAGAAGAACGGGCCGCTCCTGCGCCGTCTCACCGCGCAGATCCTCCGTCCGACCGCCTACTCGCCGATGCAGTAGCCGCGCGGGGGCGGGTCGCACCGGGGTGGACCGCTCAGTCCGCGCGGAAGACCACGTCCGGGGTGAGCCCGCGCACGCTCGTCTGCCCGGCGAGGGCCATGGAGGTGCGCAGCTCACGCCGCAGGATGTCGAGCGCGCAGGCCACCCCGGCCGCCCCGTCGGCGGCCAGCCCCCAGAGCGCGGTGCGCCCGATCGCGACCGCGTCGGCGCCCCACGCCACGCCCTTGAGCACGTCGGTGCCGCGGGCGAAGCCGCCGTCCACGATGATGCTGGCGCCGTCGCCGACCGCGTCTCGCACCGCGGGCAGCGCGTCGATGCTGGCCTGGGTGGCGTCGAGCTGCCGGCCGCCGTGATTCGACACCCAGATCAGCTCCACGCCGGCCTCGACGGCGCGCCGGGCGTCGCGCGCGGTCATGATGCCCTTGAGCCCGATGGGCAGCTTGGTGGTCTTGCGCAGCCAGTCCACGTCGGCCCAGGTGAGCCGGGCCGGGTACTCCGGGTCGGGCGGGCGCGGGTTCGGCGCCTTGAGCATGGCCTCGCGCGGACTCCAGCGCGCGAGGATGTCGCGCTCGCGCCGGCTGTAGACCTGCACGTCCACCGTGAGGCACACCGAGAGGTAGCCGGAGGCCGCCACGCGGGCGAGCAGGTCGGCCACCCACGCCCGGTCGCCCATGTGATAGAGCTGGAACATCTTGGGCGCGGGCGCGGCCGCGGCCACCGCTTCCACCGACCAGCCGGTGGCGCCGCTCAGGAACTGGAGCGTGTCGCCCTTAGCGGCGCCCCGCGCCATCTCGCAATCGCCCTCGGGATGGAACAGCACGAGCCCGCCCATCGGGGCGATGACCACCGGCCAGGAGAGCGGGACGCCCAGCACTGACGTGCCGAGGTCGATCTGGCGGACGTCCACGAGGATATCCTGGCGGACGGCCAGGCGCCGGATCGCCCGCCGGTTGCGGCGGAGCGTGGTCTCGGTCTCGGTGCCGCCGGCGCCGAAGTTGTACACGTTGCGCGGCAGGCGCGCCCGGGCCGCGCGGTGGATCTCGGGGAGCGTGACGAAGGGCTCGATCATGGCGGGTACCATAGCATGACACCCAAATGGGCATGACACCCCGATGGGCATGACACCCCGATGGGGCAGGCCGTTGAAGCGGGTGCCGTACCGGAGCCTGCGGGCCCTGCTGCGGCGGGAGCTGCGCGTCGAGGAGGACTCGGAGACCGCCGCGTTGATCCGGCGACTGGCCCACGTCAAGGCGGCGGGCCGGTTCACGCGCGCGGAGTTCCTCGCGATGTGCCGGTGGAAGAGCCCGCGGTCGCGGCGCCACTACGAGCGGAACACCGCGGCGGCGATCCGGCGCGCCTCGGCGGCGGTGCTGGCCACCCGCAGCGAGCGGGAGCGGATGGCCCGGCTCATCGCGCTCCCCGGCGTCAGCGTGGCCACCGCCTCGGCGATCCTGACCCTGGTCGACCCGCGCCGTTACGGCGTGCTCGACATCCGGTGCTGGCAGCTGCTCGGGAGCATCCGCTCGGTCGCGGGCAACGAGCGCGGGCGGGGCTTCACGGTCTCACAGTGGGAGCAGTATCTGGGCCGGCTGCGGGTGCACGCGCGCGCGCTCGGCGTCTCGGCGCGGACGATCGAGCACACGCTCTTCCACTGCCACCGGAAGCTGCAGCGCGGGCGGCTCTACGACTGACGCCGCCCGCGCCGGTCTCGGATCAGGCGGCGCGGACCAGCACGACCGGGATCGGTGAGGCGTGCAGCAGCTTCTCGCCCAGTCCGCCCCCGGTGATCCGCCCGAGCCAGCTTCGCGGGGGCGTGGTGAGCACGATCAGATCCGCGTCGAAGACCTCGGCCTCCACCAGGATCTCCCGCGCGGGCTCGCCGAATCGCACCACGCTCTCGGTGGGCACCGGGGTGAGGCGCGCCTCGACGGTCTCGAGATAGTCGCGGCCCTCCGCGTTGAGACGCTCCATCTCCTGGTCCGCGTAGGCCACCACGCGGCCGGTGCTGCTCACGCGGTGCTCGGGGACCGGGTGCACCTGCAGCAGCCGGACCTCGCCGCCGCTCCCGCGGGCCAGGTCGGCCGCCAGCGCGGCCGCCGTCTCCGCGGGCTCACTGCCATCTAGAGGAACAAGAATGCGCTTTGCCATCATGGGGTTCTCCTTCCACACACCCATTGAGATGCCGGCGGGCCGCCGATGGATTCTGCATCCCCGGGGGGGACGCGCGCATCTCAAGACGCGGAAGGAGATCGCCATGGTCGAGATCGCGGTGGCGTCGTTGATCGGGCTCGTGCTGGTGGTCGGACCGCTCCTCTGGCGCGTGCAGCGGGATCGGCGGGAATCGCGCGCGCTGGCGGTCCGCGCCTATGTCCAGTCCCTGGTGGATCGCAAGCTGGGCGGCGAGTCGTTCGTGTCGGTGCAGGTGACCCCGCGCGGGCCGTGGAGCGCGGGGCAGGTGGTCGTCGCCGTTCCCGGCGGCTGGGAGAATCTGCTCGAGGAGGTCTGGCCGGTGCTGCTGGCCCGCGCGCCCCGCGGGTACGAGCTCGTCGTGCGCCGCGGCGAGGTGGCGCCCGCCGCCGAGCGCGTGATCAAGCGCGTCGCCTGATCCCCGCTTGCTGGCCGGGTTCCCCCTCGCGTAACATCCGGGCGAGGGGGAACCCACCATGCACGTCGGGATGGCCGCGGTCTTTCAGAATCCGGGCAAAGCGCGCAGCGATCGCGACGTCTATGTGAACGAGCTGCGGCTGGCCGAGCTGGCCGAGCCGCTCGGCTTCGAATCGGTGTGGGGCGTGGAGCATCACTTCACGGACTACACCATGTGCCCCGACGTCCTGCAGTTCCTCTCCTACATGGCGGGCCGCACCCAGCGCGCGCAACTGGGCTCCATGGTCGTGGTGCTGCCGTGGCACGATCCGATGCGGGTGGCCGAGGAAGTGTCCATGCTCGACAACCTCTCGGGCGGCCGCCTGATCCTGGGGCTGGGGCGCGGGGCGGGGAAGGTCGAGTTCGACGGCTTCCGCCTGTCCATGGACGAGTCGCGCCCGCGCTTCGTGGAGGCCGCCGAGATGCTGCTGCGCGGGCTCGAGAGCGGCTACTGCGAGTACGACGGCGCCTACGTCAAGCAGCCGCGGGCCCCGATCCGGCCCGCCCCGTTCAAGTCCTTTCGCGGGCGCACCTACGCGGCGGCGGTCTCGCCGGAGTCGGTGCGGATCATGGCGGAGCTGGGGGTGGGCATCCTGATCATCCCCCAGAAGCCGTGGAAGGAGGTCGCGCGCGAGCTGGACGCGTATCGGGCGGTCTATCGCCAGGTCAACGGGATGGACGCGCCCCCGCCGATCTCGGCGGGCTGGACCTTCTGCGACCCGAGCGCGGATCGTGCCGAGGAGATGGCCCGCCGGTACATCGGCGGCTACTACCAGACCGTGCTCGATCACTACCAGTTCCAGGGCGATCACCTGGCCCGGACCAAGGGCTACGAGTACTACGGTAAGATGGCGGAGAAGATCCACCAGTACGGCACCGACACCGTCATCGATTACTTCCTGAACCTGCAGGTGTGGGGCACGCCCGAGCAGTGCTACGAGAAGATCCTCGACATCCACGCGCGCACCGGCAACAGCCACTACGTCGGCGTGTTCAGCTACGCGGGCATGCCGTATGAGGACGCCGAGCGCAACCTGCGCCTCTTCGCCGACGAGGTCATGCCGCGCCTCCAGAGGTTCGACACCCGCGCGCCGGTGGCGCCCCGCTACGCCGTCGCGCCCCCGTCCACCGGGTAGATCCCGCCCGTGATGTAGACGGCCTCGGCGCTGCACAGGAAGGCGACCAGCGCCGCCACCTCCTCCGGCTCACCGTAGCGCTGCAGGGGGATCGTCCCCGCCAGCCGCTCGTGGAACGCGGTGGGGTTGGAGGGGTTGGCGCCCGCTTCGAGGGCCCGCACCATCGGGGTCTCGATCGGGCTCGGGCAGACCGCATTGACCCGGATGCGGTCGCGGGCCAGCTCGATCGAGGCGGCGCGGGTGAGGCCGACCACCGCATGCTTGCTCGCGATGTAGGCCACGAGGTTCCGCGAGCCACGCAGTCCCGCGATGGACGCGGTGTTGACGATGACCCCGCCGCCGCGGGCCCGGAGCAGCGGCGCCACCGTCTTGATGCCGAGCCAGACGCCCTTGACGTTGACCGCGAGCACCCGGTCGAAGACGTCCTCGGGATAGTCCACCAGCGGGCGGACCGCGCCCAGCATGCCCGCGTTGTTGAAGAAGCAGTCGATGCCGCCGAACCGCTCGGCGACGGTGGCCGCGTAGCGCGCCACGTCCGCGGCCCGGGTGACGTCGGCCTCGACGGTGAGGCCGGTGCCGCCCGCCTTCTCCACCGCGGCCAGCGACTCCCGCAGGCCGTCGCGCGAGACGTCCACCAGCCCCACCCGCGCCCCCTCCGTGGCGAACCGCACGGCGGCGGCGCGGCCGATGCCGCCGGCCGCGCCGGTGATGAGCACCACCTTGCCGTCGAAGCGTGGGGCGGCCACCGGTGGCCTCAGATCGCGGCGACGGCCATGATCTCGACCAGGTACCGGGGCGCGGCGAGCCGCGCTTCCACGGTGGCGCGCGCCGGCGTGTTGGCCGGATCCACCCAGGCGTCCCAGGCCGCGTTCATGTCGTTGTAGAGCGCCATGCTGGCGACGTAGATCGTGGCCGAGAGCAGCTTGGACTTGTGGCTGCCCGTCGCGGCGAGGTGCTCGTCGATCTTCTTCAGGATCTGCTCGGTCTGGCCCTTGGCGTCGGCGGACGGGTCTCCCGCGACGATGCCGGCCAGGTACACCGTGTTGCCGTGGACGACCGCCTGACTCAGCCGGGGTCCGACTCCGTGCCGCTTGATGCTCATCGCGCGCTCCTTGTGGTTGAGGGTGGCTTGGCTGAATACGGCCGGGCGGCGTATGATTCTGACACAATTCGGCCGGCGCGGGCGATTTTGTCGCGCCAGAGGGACGGGGCGATGGACATCCGGAGGGCGGTGGGCACCGCGGGGCTGGCGCTCCTGCTGCTCGCGTGCGAGCGCGAGGAGAAGATGGTGCGCGAGGACCTGCCGATGGCCCGCGCGACCAAGGCCCGCGCGGACGTGCAGTCGCTCGCGATCGCGGTGAACACGTATCGGGCGAGCTGCGGCGGCGCGCTGCCCGAGTCGCTGGAGGCCCTGACCACCCGGACCACGGTGTCCGGCGCGCCCTGCGGCCCCGTGCTCGGGTCGCTCCCGACGCCGCCCGCCGGCTGGTCGGCCTATGTCTACACGCGCCAGGGCGACGCCGCGTTCACCGTCACCTCGAGCGGCGGCGGCGTCACCGTGACCGCGCCGTAGGAGAGGACTCGCCCCATGACCGCGATCACCGAACTCGAGACGCCCGCCGTGACGGTTCACCTCGACGTGATGGAGGACAACATCCGCCGCGTGCAGGCGCACCTGACCCGGCACGGGCTCGGCAACCGCCCGCACATCAAGACGCACAAGATCCCCGCGATCGGCCGGATGCAGATGGCGGCGGGCGCGGTCGGCATCACCTGCCAGAAGCTGGGCGAGGTGGAGGTCTTCGCGGACGCGCAGGTGGCCGACGACGTGCTGCTGACCTACAACATCCTGGGCGCGGCCAAGACCGAGCGGCTGATGGCGCTGGCGCGCCGGGTGCCGCGGCTCGCGGTGGTGTTCGACAACGAGGTGGTGGCCCGCGAGCTGTCCGCCGCGGCCGCCCGGCACCGCGTGGATCTCGAGTTCCTCGTCGAGTGCGACACCGGGTTCCGACGCACCGGGGTCCAGACCCCCGACGAGGCCTTCGCCCTCGCCCGGACCGCGATGAAGCTCCCCGGCCTCCGCTTCGAGGGGCTCATGACCTTTCCCAACCGCGATCCCGACACCCGTGAGTTCTTCGAGCGCGCGCTCACCCTGTTCAAGCAGGCGGGCATCCCGGTGCCGGTGGTCTCCGGTGGCGGCACCCCCGCGCTCGCCACGGTGGACCGCTTCCCGATGCTCACCGAGCACCGCGCGGGCACCTGCGTCTACAACGACGCGATGGTGGTCGCGAGCGGCACCGCCACCTGGGAGCAGTGCGCGATGCAGGTGCGCGCCACCGTGGTGAGCCGCCCGACCGGCGATCGGGGCGTGCTCGACGCGGGGAGCAAGGTGCTCACCTCGGACCTCTACCACATGAAGGGCTACGGCCACGTCATGGAGTACCCGGAGGCGCACGTGGCGCACCTCTCCGAGGAGCACGCGGTGGTGGATTTCGCGGCGTGCGCGGAGCGGCCGAAGGTGGGCGAGGTGGTGAGCGTGGTGCCCAACCACTGCTGCGTGGTCACCAACATGGTGGACGAGATCTACGGAGTGCGTCACGGCGCGGTCGAGGTGGTGTGGCCGGTGGCCGCGCGCGGCCGGGTGCGGTGAGGCCGGCGTGACCCGGACCGGCGCGCACCTGGTCGTGGAGGCGCTGGCCGCCGCCGGCGTCCGCCATCTCTTCTCGCTGTCGGGCAACCAGATCCTCTCGCTCTACGACGCGACCCTCGGCAGCGGGCTCTCGATCCTGCACACGCGCCACGAGGCCGCCGCGGTGCACATGGCGGACGCGTGGGGACGGCTCACCGAGGAGCCGGGGGTGGCGCTCGTCACCGCCGGGCCCGGCCACTGCAACACGATCTCGGCGCTCTACGGCGCGCTGATGGCCGAGTCACCGCTGGTGCTGCTGAGCGGGCATGCGCCCACCGGCCAGCTCGGGCGCGGCGCGTTCCAGGAGATGGACCAGGCCGCGATCGCCGCCCCGGTCTGCAAGGCCGCGTGGATGGCGAAGGACGCCGCCCGTCTGGGCGAGGACATCACCGCCGCGCTGGAGCTGGCGCGGAGCGGGCGGCCCGGCCCCGTGCACGTGAGCCTGCCCGGCGATCTCCTCGAGGCGAAGGTGAGCGGCCGCGAGCGCGCGCGGCCGCCACGGGCCGAGACGCCGGCGGCGGCTCCCGTCGCGGACGTGGAGCAGGCGCTGGCGCTGCTCGCCGCGGCGCGGCGCCCGCTGATCCTGCTGGGCGGCGCGCTGGCGCGCGGGCCACGGCGCGCCGCCGTGGCCCGGCTCACCCTGGCCACCGGGGTGCCCGCGCTGCCCATGGAGAGCCCGCGCGGCTTCAACGACCCGTGGCTGCACCTGGCCGCCCCGCTGCTCGGCCAGGCCGATCTGCTCCTCCTGCTGGGCAAGCGGCCGGACTTCGTGGTGCGCTTCGCCCAGCCGCCCGCGGTGGCCGCGGGCTGCCGCGTCGTCCAGGTGGATGCCGACGCGGCCGCCCTGCGCGCGGGCGCGGCGCTCGGCATCGTCGCCGATCCGGCGGTGGCGGCCGATCAGCTCGCGGTCGCCGCGCGCGGGCGGGCCTGGGGCCATCGCGCCTGGGGCGACGAGGTGATGCGCGCGCGGGCCACGGTGCCGGCGCGGTGGGCGGAGGCGCGCCGGTCGGCGCGGACCCCGATCCACCCGCTCCGCGTGTGCGCGGCGCTCC
>DATHSW010000269.1:0-43973 GCA_035463855.1 Candidatus Deferrimicrobiaceae bacterium
GAGGACGTCACGCGGGACAACCACGGCACGTACCTCTTCCTGCGGGACGTTCAGAGCGGCGCGGTCTGGTCGGCCGGCTACCAGCCCACCGGGGTCGAGCCGGACACCTATCGCGTGACATTCTCCGAAGACCGCGCGGAGTTCCGCCGACGCGACGGGGCGATCGCGACCACACTCGAGGTCCTGGTCTCTCCGGAGGACGACGCCGAGATGCGTCGCGTCTCGGTCACGAACCTCGGGTCGCAGGCGCGCGAGATCGAGCTGACGTCCTACGCCGAGCTGGTGCTGGCCCCGCCCGCCACGGACGCCGCGCACCCCGCCTTCTCCAGTCTCTTCGTCCAGACGGAAGCGGTCGCGGATCTCGGGGCCCTGCTGGCCACTCGCCGGCTCCGATCGGCGGGCGAGACGGCGGTCTGGGCGGCCCACACCGTCGTCGTGGAAGGGCAGACCGGCGGCGGCGCCCAGTACGAGACGGACCGCGGGCGCTTCCTCGGGCGGGGCCGGACGATCCGGACGCCCATGTCGGTCGTCGACGGGCGGCCCCTGTCGAACACCGCGGGCTCGGTGCTCGATCCCATCTTCAGCCTCCGCCGCCGGATCCGACTCGCGTCGGGCGAAACCGCCCGCCTCACCTTCTCCACCCTCGCCGCGTCGTCACGCGAGGCCGCCCTGGCCCTGGCCGACAAGTATCGCGACCCCGCGACGTTCGAGCGCGCCCTCACGCTGGCCTGGACGCAGGCCCAGGTCCAGTGCCACCACCTCGGGATCGAGCCGGACGAGGCCCACCTCTTCCAGAATCTCGCCAGCCGCATCCTCTACTCCGACCCGGCCCTGCGGCCCTCCGCGGACGTGCTGGCGCGGAACACCTCGGGGCCGTCGGCCCTGTGGGCTCAGCAGATCTCCGGCGACCTCCCGATCGTGCTGGTCCGGATCGACGAGTCCGAGGACCGGGGCATCGTGCGGCAGCTCCTCCGCGCGCACGAGTACTGGCGCGTGAAGGGACTGGCGATCGATCTCGTCATCCTGAACGAGAAGGCGCACTCCTACACTCAGGAGCTTCAGGCCTCTCTCGAAGCGCTGGTGCGGACGAGCCAGTCGGCGCGGCGAGACGAGCGCGAGAAGGCAGAGGGCCGTGTCGTCATCCTCCGGAAGGACCTGCTGACGCCCGGAGATCACGCGGCGCTGCAAGCGGCCGCCCGGGCCATCCTTCTGAGCCGACACGGCACGCTCGCCGAGCAGCTCCTGCGAGCCGAGCCTCCTCAGGCTCCCGCGCCCTCCCCGCGACGGCGTCCGGCCAGGAAGGAGGTCCCCGTGGACGTCCCCTCGCCGCATCCCGAATCCGAGTTCTTCAACGGCCTGGGCGGCTTCGTCGACGACGGGCGCGAGTACGTCACGGTCCTCGGGGAGGGGCAATGGACCCCGGCTCCCTGGGTCAACGTCATCGCCAATCCGGCGTTCGGCTTCCAGGTCTCCGAGTCGGGCGCCGGATACACCTGGTCGCTCAACAGCCGCGAGAATCAGCTCACCCCGTGGTCCAACGATCCGGTCAGCGATCCGCCCGGCGAGACGATCTACATCCGAGACGAAGACACGGGTGAGCTGTGGGGCCCGACCCTGCTCCCCATCCGCGAGAACTCCTCGGCCTACGTCGCCCGGCACGGTCAGGGCTACAGCCGCTTCGAGCACACCTCTCACGGCATCGCCGCGCGGCTCCTCCAGTTCGTACCGCGGGAAGACTCGATCAAGATCTCGCGGCTGACGCTTCAGAATCAGTCCGGCCGGCCGCGACGCCTCTCGGTAACCGCGTACGCGGAATGGGTGCTGGGCGCGTTCCGCGGCGTGACCGCGCCGTTCATCGTCACCGAGATCGATCCGGAGACGGGGGCGCTGTTCGCCCGCAACCCGTGGAACGCGGAGTTCGGCGAGCGTATCGCCTTCGCCGATCTCGGCGGGCGCCAGACCGGGTGGACCGGCGATCGAGCCGAGATCCTCGGTCGCAACGGAACGCTGGATCATCCCGCCCTGCTGGAACGAGGGGGCCGACTGTCGGGAAAGGTCGGCGCGGGCCTCGATCCGTGCGCCGCCCTCCAGGCCGTGCTCGAGCTGCCGCCCGGCGGCGGGGAGGAGATCGTGTTCTTCCTCGGCCAGGCTTCCTCGGCCGCCGACGCCCGCGCCCTCCTCGCCCGCTATCGCGCCGAGGATCTCGACCTCACCCTGGAAGCCGTCCGGACCCACTGGGACGACATCCTCGGCGCGGTCCAGGTAAAGACGCCGGATCGCTCCATGGATCTCATGCTGAACCGATGGCTCCTCTATCAGACGCTGGGGTGCCGGGTGTGGGCCCGATCGGCCTTCTACCAGGCGGGGGGCGCCTACGGCTTTCGTGATCAGCTCCAGGACGTGATGGCCCTGGCCGTCGCGAAGCGCGAGGTCGCGCGCGAGCATCTCCTCCGGGCCGCGGCTCGCCAGTTCGTCGAGGGCGACGTCCAGCACTGGTGGCATCCCCCGTCCGGTCGCGGTGTTCGAACGCGGATCTCGGACGACGCGATCTGGCTGCCCTACGCGGTCACGCACTACCTCGAGGTCACCGGGGACGCGACACTTCTCGACGAGCTGGTCCCTTTTCTCGAGGGGCCGGCGGTCCCGCCCGGGCAGGACGACTCCTACTTCGAGCCCGCCCTCTCCGCGGAGCGAGCCACCGTCTTCGAGCACTGTGCCCGCGCGCTCGACGGAAGCCTCTCCGTGGGCCCTCACGGTCTTCCTCTGATCGGGACGGGAGACTGGAACGACGGCATGAACCGGGTGGGCAACCAGGGGCGGGGAGAGAGCGTCTGGCTCGGGTGGTTCCTGCATACGACGCTCTGGGAGTTCGCGCGGCTGGCCGACACTCGCGGTGAAGGCGCGCGGGCCGACACCTGGCGCGCTCACGTGCACGCGCTCAAGACCTCCCTCGAAGCCCACGCGTGGGACGGAGACTGGTATCGGCGCGCCTACTTCGACGACGGCACCCCGCTCGGGTCGGTCGTCAACGCGGAGTGCCGCATCGACTCGATCGCGCAGTCGTGGGGGGTGATCTCCGGCGCCGCCGAGCCGGCGCGCGCCGCGCGCGCGATGGCCGCGGTCGAGGAATATCTCGTCCGGCGAGATCAGGAGCTGATCCTCCTGTTCACCCCGCCGTTCGACCGCGCGGCGCTCGACCCCGGATACATCAAGGGCTACCCTCCGGGCATTCGAGAAAACGGCGGCCAGTACACGCACGCCGCCATCTGGTCCGTGATGGCCTTCGCCGCGCTTGGGGACGGTGACAAGGCGAACGAGCTGTTCTCGATCTTGAACCCGATCAACCGCGCGAGCACCCGCGCCGGTGTCCATCGCTACAAGGTGGAGCCGTACGTCGCCGCCGCCGACGTCTATGCCGAGTACCCGCACGTGGGCCGCGGCGGATGGACCTGGTACACGGGATCCGCGGGCTGGATGTACCGGGCCGGGCTCGAGTGGCTCCTCGGCTTCCGGCTACGCGGCGCGGTCCTTCACCTCGATCCCTGCATCCCGCGCGCGTGGCGCCGCTTCGACATCACGTTCCGGTACCACGCGTCGCGCTACGAGATCGCGGTCGAGAACCCGAGCGGCGTCACCCGCGGCATCTCGAGCATCGAGGTCGACGGGATCCCGCTGCCCGGGTCGGGGGGGAGTGTTCCACTCGCGAGCGACGGCACGACTCACCGGGTTCGGGTCGTCCTCGGCTGAGGACACGATTAAAACGAAAGGCCGGGTCCCCTCACGGGGCCCGGCCTTTCGCTTGACGCTGGGTTGTGCTTAGGCCTTGCGAACGTTGGCGGCCTGGAGCCCCTTCGGGCCCTTGGTCACCTCGAACTCGACCTTATCGCCCTCGGACAGGCTCTTGAAGCCCTGAGCCTGGATGGCGTTGAAATGCACGAACACGTCCTCGCCGCCCTCCTGGGTGATGAAGCCGTACCCCTTCGCATCGTTGAACCACTTGACCGTACCTTGTGCCATTGACTCTACCTCTCCTGTGAGGCTTGCGCCTCGGTGAAACCCCGCCACCATGGCAGGGAGGTCCTCCAGAAGTGGAGGACAAACGAAAACGCCGCGGGACCCGGGGTCCGCGCGGCGTTTGATCTCGACTCTCGCGACTTCGTGCTCGCTATCAATCGGTAACCGAGTGAACCTACCACCAACACGTAGAGTACAGGCGGGGACGACCCCTGTCAAGCGAATGCTCGTGGGCCGGGTCACGGCGGCACCCCCATCGAAAAGGTCGCACGACGGTTGAGGGCCCGACAGGTCGGCGTCTTTTCCCGGCAAGCGGGCCGTCCTCCACCGTGAGACAGGGTCATGATGCGATCCGCGACCACTCCCTTGGACACCAGATAGGCCTTGGCGGACTTCGCCCGCTGCTCACCGACCTCTCGGCTGAACACGCTGTCCCCGGGCCCGTCGCTATGCCCTTCGATCAGGACGATGCGCTTCCCTTCGCCGCGCAGCCAGACCGCGTGCGCATCGAGGATGCCCATGTCGCGTGGCCGGATCTCGGTCGTCCCCCCCGCAAAGTACACGGATGAGAGCGGACCCGGCGCCGCCGGCGCCACCGCCCGATTCCCGAAGCCGCCAAGGCCCGGAGCGACGAGGGCCAGTACCGGCAAGATCACGAGCCCGGCGAGCCGCCCGCCGTTCGTCCGCCTACCCACTTCGTGGAGACCCCCGGTCCAGTGTCATGACCCCGCCACCCCCGGTCCAGCCACCCGGACGATGGCATCGAGCAAGGCCTGGCCGTCGAACGGCTTCCCCAGGTACCCCGCCGCGCCGGACCGCCTGATGCGCTCGCGCGTCGCGGCATCGTCGTGCGCGGTGATGAAGATGATCGGGATGGCGAGCCGCTCCGCTTCCAGCCGCTCCTGGAGCTCGAATCCGCTCATCCCGTCCATGTAGATATCCAGGATCAGGCACGCGGTGCGGGTCGACGGCGTCGAGCCGAGAAACTCTCGGGCCGACGCGAACGTCTCGACGAGGTACCCCGCCGAGCCGACCAGCCGGCGGAGGGCCCGGCGCACCGAGAGATCGTCGTCTACGATCGAGATCATCGGGGTCGGTTTGGACATGGCATGGGAGCACTCGATCTCATCCTACCGGACGGCGCGGGGCGCGATAGTGGACCTTGGTCCACTCCGGGCGCTCGGGGAGACCCCAGCCGGTCATGATCCCGGCGCGATCACGCCCCCTTCGCCGGCGAGGCGGACCAGCTCCGCGAGGGATCCCGCCCGCATCTTCTCCATCACGCGGGCTCGATGCATCTTGACCGTCTTCTCGGCGATGCCGAGCTCGGCGCCGATCTGCTTGTTCAGCATCCCGGTGACCACCAGCGCGAAGACCTCCGCCTCTCTCGGGGTCAGGGCCGCGATGCGGCTCCGGATCGCCGTCACCCGAGCCTGCTGCCGCCGGTCCGCGAGCGTCCGGGCCACCGCCTGCCGGACCGCTCCCAGCAGCGCCTCCTCATCCACCGGCTTCGTGAGGACATCGACGGCCCCGCCCTTCATGGCCTTGACGGTCACCGCGACATCGCGATAGCCCGTGATGAACACGATCGACAAACGTTGTCCGGCGACCCTGAGCGCCTCCTGCAAGTCGAGTCCGCTGAGGCCGGGCATGCGCACGTCCAGCACCAGGCAGCACGGGCCGTCGTGCGGGCGGCGGGCCAGGAAGTCCCGGACCGAGCCAAAAGCCTCCGCGTCATAGCCGGCGGTCTTGACCAGCCGGGCCAGGCTTCTTCGGACGGACGCGTCATCGTCCACGACGAACACCAGCGGAGCGGCCGGGGCCATCACGGTCCTTCCTCGATCGTGGGCAACGTGAACGAGAAGGTGGCCCCGCCTTCGGGGTTGTTCCGCGCATCCAGGTGGCCGCCGTGCGCCTCCACGATGGATCGCGCGATCGCGAGCCCCATCCCCAGTCCTTCGGGCTTCGTCGTATAGAAGGCGCGGAAGACCTGGTCGAGGGCGGCCTCCTCGATACCGCCCCCCGAGTCCTGCACCGCCACGCCGACGCTCGCCGGGCCCGCGCTGAATGTCCGAAGCACGAGAGTCCGCTCGCCCACGCCGGACTCCCGCATCGCGTCCAATCCGTTCATGATCAAGTTCAGGACCACCTGTTGCAGCTGCACCCGGTCGCCAGCGACCGGAGGCAGTCCCGGGGCCAGCTCGAGCCGGACCACTACGTTGCGAATGATCGCGTCGCTGCTCACGAGCCGCGCCACCTGGCTCACCAGATCGCCGATGTCGAGAGCCGCGAACTCGAGGTGGCCCTTCTTCAGGAAGCCGCGCAGCCGGCGGATCACCTCGCCCGCGCGCTTGTCGTCCTCGACGATGTCCCCCAGGATCTCGCGTATCTCCCCGAGGTCGGCCTTACCCGACTCCAGGATCCGCCTGGCCGCTTGCGCATTGCTCAGGATCGCGGTCAAGGGCTGATTGAGCTCGTGCGCCAGCGATGCGGTCAGCTCGCCCATCGTCGAGACGCGCCCGACGTGGGCGAGGTCCTGCCGGAGTCGTTGTCCCTCCGTCTCCGATCGGCGGCGCGCCAGCGTATTGGCGAACACTTCCCCGAGGAGGTGGAGCCGCTGAACGAACTCGTCCCGCCAGGCCCGCTCGGCCCCGACGGTGCTGAACGCCAGGGCGCCGACCACCGCCCCTTCCACCGTCAAGGGAACCGCGACCTGCGACTTGATCCCCAACCGGCGATACGTTTGCCGGTCCACCGCCGCGTCGCTCTCCGGCAGCTCCTCGATCCTCGAGAACCTGACCAGCTCTCCCCTCCGCAAGCGGGTCACGACCCACGGGATCTCGTCGAATCCGATCGCCGACGGCTGAGGGCCGACCCCTTCGGCCACCCACCAGTGCGTGACCCGGGCGGTCTGGCTGTGGTCCGAGTACTCCGTCAGATTGCCCCAATCCACCGCGAGAAAATCGGCGATCCGTCGCAGCGCCCGCTGGATCTCCCGATCGACGTCCGCCTCCGATACTCGGCTGAACGTGGCCACCTGCTCCGACAGCAATGTCTCGAAGCGGAGCCGCTCGCGGAGCGACCGCTCCGCGCGCCGCCGGCCCGCCCGCTCGAGCGCGAGCCGGATGCCGAGAATCACCACCGAGAGGATGAGCGCCACCCCCGCGACGACCTGCCAGACGACCCAGTCCCCCGATGGGACCGGGACCGGAGCGGCGGCGAGGGCAGCGGGGAGCGTGGCGGAGCAGAGCAGCGCGAGCAGTGCCAGGCATGCGCGCCGGACCAGAGGCAGCAGACTCAACATCCACCCGTCACTATAGTCCCCCCCTGACCCGCCGGCAATCGCCCACGTACGGACCAGGGTCCACTACACTCGCGACGGGCAACTACAATGTCCGCACGACCGGGGTCCACGGTGATGTCGGCCTGTTCACGCAGCGACTACGGGCCCGCTCCGCTCTCGCCCCCTTCGTCGTGCCACGGGTCCGGCGGAGCCGGCACCGGAAAGCCGTGGTCGTAGCTCCCGAACACCCGCGGGCGCCCCGTCGCCCCCCTGAACCGGCTGGCCCCACGAACCGGCACGCGGTCGAGAAAGGCGCTCACCGTCGGGTCCGAGTAGGCACCGTAGGCATCGACCAGTGTCCCGCGTGCGCCACCTTCACCTTCGATCGCGTAAACGATCGACATGTCGTCCGGATCCGAGACGCCCTCGAAGCGATGGTATTCCCGGATCACCACCTGACCCGCGCGGAACGTCCTTCCGCTGTCGAATGACCGCAGCTCGTCACCGCTCACGCCGAAGTGCTCGATGAACCCGGCCCTGGCCAGATCATCCAGCGCAAGGGTCAAGCAGCCCGCCGGTTTCACCCCTAACCCCTGAACGTCAGCAGCCAGTTGGGGCCCGCGTGCGACTCGTGCAGCGTGATCACCAGCCGCCCCCGACATCTGACATCCCCGCACGAGCACGCCTTCGGCTCGACGGGTTCGGCCGACCATTCCCCGGTTGGATACGTCATCTTCAACACCGAGCCCTCCGCACACCCCGGATCGTCCAGGAAGACCAGCCGGCTCCGACCCTCGAGCAGCGCCCCGAGGACGTGCGCGCCGGTCTCCGCCCGGATCAAGGGCCGGTCCGCCGCGTCGTATAGATGGTACGGCCCTTCGTGGTCCCGGAACCGCCGGGCGAAGACACCTTCTTCCATCGCTACCATGAGTTGACTCTAGGCCGTGCGCTCTCGCCCACCTACTGGACCTTGGTCCACTACCCGATCCTCGGCGGAGCGGTTAGGGTGCTTGTGGGAGGGACCGACATCATGGCTCACGCAAAACACACGATACTCCACCCGCTCCACGACCGTGTCCTCGTCAAGCGGATCGAGGACGAGCCGGCTCGGCGCGGCAGCATCATCATCCCGGACAGCGCCAAGGAGAAGCCTCAAGAGGGCAAGGTCATCGCGGTCGGCAAAGGCCGGGTATCCGAGGCCGGCAAGAAGACCCCGCTGGACGTCAAGGCCGGGGACCGGGTGCTCTTCGGCAAGTACTCCGGAAGCGAGGTCAAGTTGAACGGCGAGGAGCTGCTCATCATGAAGGAGGAGGACGTCCTCGGCATTCTCGCCTCCTGACCCTGGCAGCTCAGCAGCTCGGTTGCGGTTAACCGCCCGCCCACATTCGCCGGAGGACAGATCCATGCCAAGGCAGCTCTTATTCGACGAGGAAGCCCGTGCCGCGCTCCTGCGCGGAGTCAACGTCATCGCCCACGCGGTCAAGGTGACGCTGGGCCCGAAGGGACGCAACGTCGTCCTCGACAAGAAGTTCGGCAGCCCCACCATCACGAAGGATGGGGTGACGGTCGCCAAGGAGATCGAGCTCAAGAACCCCTACGAGAACATGGGCGCCCAGATGATCAAGGAGGTCGCCGCCAAGACCTCGGATGTCGCCGGCGACGGGACCACCACCGCCACCGTCCTGGCCCAGGCCATCTTCCGCGGGGGCCTGAAGAACGTGACCGCGGGGGCCAACCCCATGGGCCTTCAGCGGGGCATCGCGCGGGCCGTCGAGCAGGTGGTCCAGGAGCTCGCGAAGATGTCGAAGTCCACGAAGGACAAGAAGGAGATCGCGCAGGTGGCCCGGATCGCGGCCAACAACGACGCCACCGTCGGCAGCCTCATCGCCGAGGCCATGGAGAAGGTCGGCAAGGACGGGGTGGTCACGGTCGAGGAGGCCAAGGGGATGGAGACCACCCTCGAGGTCGTGGAGGGCCTGCAGTTCGATCGCGGCTACCTGTCTCCGTACATGGTGACCGACGCCGAGCGCATGGAGACCGTCCTCGAGGACTGCCTGATCCTCATCCACGAGAAGAAGCTCAGCGTGATGAAGGACATGCTCCCGCTGCTGGAGCAGGTCGCCCACTCGGGCAAGCCGCTCCTGATCCTCGCGGAGGACGTGGAAGGTGAGGCCCTGGCCACGCTCGTGGTCAACAAGCTGCGCGGGACCCTCGCCTCGTGCGCGGTGAAGGCGCCGGGCTTCGGCGACCGCCGCAAGGCCATGCTGGAGGACATCGCGATCCTGACCGGCGGCAAGGCCGTCACCGAGGATCTCGGCATCAAGCTCGAGAACGTCAAGCTGGAGGACCTGGGCCGAGCCAAGAAGGTGGTGGTGACCAAGGACAACACCACCCTCATCGACGGGGCCGGCAAGTCCGCGGCCATCGAGGGCCGCATCAAGCAGATCCGGGCCCAGATCGAGGAGACCACCTCGGACTACGACCGCGAGAAGCTGCAGGAGCGGCTCGCCAAGCTGGCGGGGGGCGTCGCCGTCATCAAGGTGGGGGCCGCCACCGAGACGGCCATGAAGGAGAAGAAGGCCCGCGTGGAGGACGCGCTCAATGCGACCCGGGCCGCGGTGGAAGAGGGCATCGTACCGGGCGGCGGCGTCGCCCTGCTCAGGGCCGCGAAGGCCCTCGGCACCCTCGACCTCTCCGGCGACGAGGCCACCGGCGTCGACATCGTGCGGCGCGCCCTCGAGGAGCCGCTCCGGCAGATCGTGCAGAATGCCGGCCTCGAGGGTTCGATCATCGTCGAGAAGGTCAGGAGCGCCAAGGACGTGGCGCACGGGTTCGACGCCGAGTCGAACCAGTACGTGGACATGGTACGGGCCGGGATCATCGACCCGACCAAGGTCGAGCGCGTCGCTCTCCAGCACGCCGCGTCGATCGCCTCGCTGCTTCTGACCACCGAGGCGCTCATCACCGACATCCCGGACGAGAAGACCGCCATGCCGGCCATGCCGCACGGCGGCGACTTCTAGGAGATCCAAAGGGGGGTCGGGCCGTCCGCCAAGCGGCGCGAGCGGCCCGGCCCGACCGGAGGGAACGTTTACTCTACTTGCCCCGCGCCGATCGAGACCGCGAAGCTGACCGCCTCCTCCCGGAACAGGGCCGGGACGTAGGACAGCTCCACGCGGATCTCCCGCAGCGTCCTCGCCTTCAGCGCCTCCCCCGGGAACTCGATGTCGAGGGACTGAGCCACGTCCTGTCCGGGCTCGAGCCACTCCCGGCCGTACGTGAATAGCTTGACGATCAGATCGGCCTGGGTCCCCGCCAGCGTGATGGGCTGCCCCTGGGCATCGATGAACAGGAGCTTGGCCTCGACCAGACGAACCGACCGATTCGCGGAAGTATTCCTCAGCCGCAGCGTCCCGGTGAGCCTCGCCGGCGAGACGATGCGGGCGGAGCTCTGCTCGGCCCGCTCGGTGACCTTCAGCTCGATGACCTCACCCGTGATGATCCCCACGTTCACCGTCATCGACGCCGGGGTGACCGGGTAGGTCCTGTCCTCGATCACGACTCCCTCCGGCCGCTCCCGCCATACCCTCATCGCATCTGCCCCCTCCTGAGCTTCAAGTGAGCCGCACGCCCGGCCCGCGCCACGCCGCGATGCTGTGCCATCGCCGGCGAGCGAAGACCACGCAGCGCTACTTGGCCGCAGCGGTCTTGAGGAGCGCGGCGGCACAGGCCTCGGCCACCGCCCGATTCGGGTCCGCTTGCCCCGGGAACGTCGCCCACCCGGTCTTCATCACGAACTCGGTCTGCTCGTAGGCCGACGCGATGGCGGTGAGCTCGCCGAGCTTCTTGGCCCGGCCGACGTCCGCCTTCTGAACGGCGAGACAGATCGGGACCAGGGCGGCGGTCACCGCCGAATCGGCCTGTATCATCGCCCCTTGGCGGGCGGCGCTACTCGTGGTCCAGCCTCCCCAGCTGAATCCCACGATCATGGTGAGAATGCTACCGATCACCGCACCCCAGATCCCTGGCTTGAGCCACGCGGTCAACGCTTGCATGAGACGCCTCCTGGCACTCCGGAGAATGTGTGACGACTCCGAGTGTAGAGAGGCACGCTCCGGTCTGGATAGTGGACCAAAGTCCGCTATGACCCGCGCGGCCGGCGTGGGGCGATGAGGAGAGACTGGCTGCTAGGTCACCCGGGGATCACTGAGGAGCATCCAGTCGTCGACGCCATCGACGGTCGGGGCGGCCGCGGTGGTCGTCATCTCGGTCCGCCCCTTGCTCGGGGAGAACCAGACGAACTCCTTCGCCCCCTGACCACTCGGCGCGGCCGCCTCGGCCATCTCGGGGCCACTGGTCCCGCTCTCGCGGCGCTCGGCCTTCCGCGCCCGCTTGGCCTCCTGCTTGGCCTTCCGCTGGTCTTCCTTGCGCCGACGGTCGCCGCGGTACATCCCCGGCCTCTTTTGAGCCATCGCACTCCTTTCGTGCTCACCCTACTTTACACGACGGGGACCCGGGTTGCCTGGCGAAGGAGCAGCTCGTAGACTCCCCGGGCACGGGTCGAGAACCGCGCAACGGAGACAGATGGCGCCCGGTCGTCCGGACCAGGCGCACGAGGTGACCGCATGAGCAGTGGCGCCGGCCGGTCGACGGGCGCGGCCCGGGGTGCCCTCGACCGACTGGTCGTGGCGATCGACGCGGTCAGTACCGCCGTGGGCTGGTTCGCCGGCTGGCTCGTCGTCCCGTTGACCCTGGCGGTGGCGTACGAGGTGGCCGCCCGCTACCTCTTCAATGCGCCGACCCAGTGGGTCAGCACCGCCACCTACGTGCTCTACGGCACCCAGTTCATGCTGGCGGCGGCGTACACCCTCCTGAAGGACGGCCACATCCGGACCGACGTCTTCTACGGGCGCTGGGCGCCGAGGACCCGGGCGATCGTCGACGCCGCCTCCTACGTGTTCTTCTTCTTCCCCGGCATGGCGCTGATCTTCTACGCGGGAACGCTGGAGGCGTGGCACGCCTGGGACATCGGCGAGCGGGCGGGTGGCGGGTCTACCCCTTCAAGGCGGTCATCCCGCTGACCGCGCTGTTACTGCTGCTGCAGGGGCTCTCCGAGCTGATCAAGTGCGCGTGCTGCGGAGGCCTCCCCGGTGAGCCCCGAGCTGCTCGGCTTCGTGCTGCTCGGCGTCTTCTTCGGCGCCATCTTCATCGGCTTCCCCGTCGCCTTCACCCTGATCGTCCTCTCGCTCGCCTTCGGCTACTTCGCGCTCGGCGGCATCGTCTCCTTCCTGACCGTGTTCCAGACGTTCGGCCTCATGAAGGAGGAGGTCCTCGCCGCGGTGCCCTTGTTCATCTTCATGGGCTACCTCCTCGAGGAGGGGGGGCTCATGGAGCGCCTGTTCCGCGCCCTCCAGCTGCTGCTGGGCCCGGTGCCCGGCTCGCTCTACGTCGGGGTGCTGCTGACCGCCACCATCTTCGGCATCGCCTCCGGCACCGTCGGGGCCACCGTCGCCGTCGTCGGGATCATGGCCGCCCCCACGATGATCCGGGCCGGCTACGATCCGCGGCTCTCGGCCGGCTCCATCACCGCCGGAGGCAGCCTCGGTATCCTGATCCCGCCGAGCGTGATGCTGGTCGTGATGGGCCCGGTGATGGGCGTCCCGGTCGCCGATCTCTACGCGGCCGCGTTCGGCCCGGGCTTCCTCTTGTCGGCCCTCTTCATCGGCTGGACCCTCGTCCGCAGCCTGATCAACCCCCGCCTGGGCCCCCCGCTGCCGCGGGAGCAGCGCGCCGGCTCCCTTCGCACGCTCGCGGTGGAGCTGACGCTCGGGATGGCGCCCCACGTCATCCTGACCGTCGTGACGCTCGGCCCCATCCTGGCCGGGCTGGCCACGCCCACGGAGGCCGCGGCGATCGGCGTGGTGGGCACGGTCGTCATGGCCGTCTTCTACCGGACACTCACCTGGCCGCGCCTGAAGAGCGCGGCGATCCTGACCGCCCAGCAGTCGAGCATGATGCTGTTCCTGGCCGTCGCCTCGAACATCTTCGGAGCCGTCTTCACGCGCCTGGGCTCGGCCACGCTCATGACCGACACGCTCGTCCGGTTGCCGCTGCCGCCGCTCGGCACGCTGCTGGTCGTGATGGTCCTCATCTTCCTGCTCGGCTGGCCGTTCGAGTGGCCGGCGATCATCCTGGTGTTCGTCCCGCTCCTGCAGCCCGCGATCATCGCGCTGCAGTTCGACCAGCTGTGGTTCGCGACGCTGATCGCGGTCAACCTGCAAACCGCCTTCCTCTCGCCGCCGGTGGCGATGGCCGCCTATTACCTGAAGGGAGTGGCGCCGGACTGGGAGCTCCGGGACATCTACTGGGGGATGGCCGAGTTCATGGCACTGCAGATGGTCGGGCTCCTGCTCCTGGTGTGCTTCCCCGAGATCGCCCTGTGGTTCCCCCGCTGGCTCTACGGTCCGTGAGCGCGCCTCAGCGGGGGCGCGCCCCGCGCGGGGCGAGCGCGGGGAACACCCGCTCGGCGAGCAGCGCGATGGTGCGCAGCACCTTGGCCTGCTCCATGCCCGGCCACTGGATGCGGAAGATGAAGGAGTTGACGCCGAGGCGCTCGGCGTAGCGCGTGATCTCCCGGACGGCGTCGTCGGGATCGCCCACGATGAACCGGTCCGCCACGAGCTCCTCGAACTCGTGGGCGAAGCTGTCGCCTTCGGGCAGCGCCTTGTCCTGGCCCCACGAGGCATAGGCCTTGTACTTGGCCTCGAGGAAGGGCCGGCATTCCCTCAGGGCGGTGCGGCGGTCGGGAGCCAGGTAGAGCTCCTTGATGATGGGCAGCTCGGCCGGGAAGGGGCGGCCCGCGTCGCGCAGGGCGTCCCGGTACACGCCGATCTGCCGCTCGAGGACGGCGAGCTTGGCGTGCGGGTTGATGACCCAGGCGTCGCCCAGGCGCGCCGCGCGGACCACCGCGGCGTCGTTGTTGGCCGCGAACCAGACGGGCGGGTGGGGCCGCTGCACCGGGCGCAGCATCATGCGCGCGCGCGTGAGGTGGAAGAAGCGGCCGTGGTGCGTCACCTCCTCGCCCGCCCACAGCCGCTTGATGACCTCCAGGCTCTCCACGAGCCGCCCGACCCGCTCCTTGGGCGCCACCCCGAACGCCTCGTTCTCCTCGTCGCGATAGCCCAGCCCCACCCCGAAGATGAAGCGCCCTTCGGTGATGACGTCGAGCGTGGCCACCTGCTCGGCCACGTCCACCGGATTGAGCAGCGGCAGCAGGATCACCGTGGCCCCGACGCGCATGGTCCCCGCCTCGGCGGCGAGCCGCGCGAGCGCGGGCAGGCTCTGCACCTCCTGGAACGGCGTCGAGAGGAAGTGCTGGCCCATCACGATGAGGCCGAAACCGGCGTCGCGGGCCGCCCGGACCTGGTCGACGTGCTCGCGGAAGCGATCGACCATGGACACGCCCGGCGGGTGCTGCTTCGAGACGATCAGCCCGAAGTTCATGGGGCCTCCTCGACGGGCATGGTGACGGGCTCGCCCGCCCCGTAGAAGTAGGCGCCGCGCCCGGCCGCCCCGCCCACCACCGCGATCTCGAAGCAGCCCGGATCCTCGACGATGGGGACCGGCAGCTCCGGATGGTCCCAGAGCCAGCCCAGCTCCGGATGCGAGGCGGCCATGGCCGCGCGCTCCTTGTTGAGCGTCAGCGTGCGGAAGGGGATGCGCGTCGCGTCGTACATGGCGCGCTGGATCCGCTCGCGCCCCCAGCCCTCGCGGGCGAAGATCTGGGCGTGCTCCGGGCACATGAGCATGGTGTTGCGCTCCTGCTCGCTCGTCTTGTAGCGCGGGTCCGAGCGCCGCCCGAGCAGCCAGAGGCCGGTGCCGACCTGGGCCACGTTGGTGGCGGCGGTGGCGAAGACGCCGATCAGGTCCTCCGGGGTCGTGCTCTTGAAGTCGTGCAGCTCGCACAGCCCGTAGGCGAAGTGCACGGTGACCGTGGTGTCCTCCGCGCAAAAGCCCCGGGTCACGTGATACGGCTCCCAGGGACTCTCGCGCTCGTTCTCGGCGCAGCAGCAGGCGTACTTGAGCGGCGAGCCGATCGTGTCCATGTCGGAGATGCCGACGTAGGTGTGCCCCACGTTCATCATGGCCAGCCGGAGGGCGCGGCCGAGGGTGCTGTTGGACGCCGACGGCGCTCCCGGCCCGAGCGCGCAGATGCCGCCGTTGAAGCGCGCGGCGCGACCGCGCGGGCCGTTGACGATGACCACCGGGGCGTGCGGCCCGGTCGACATGGCCTTGTTGCGCAGGTACATCTTGGGCTCGGCGAGGCAGCGCACCGCGGCGATGAGGAAGGGCAGGTGCTCCGGCCGGCAGCCCGCCATCACCGCGTTGACCGCGAGCTTCTCCACGGTGGCGAGGCCGAAGCCGGGCTCGAGAGTGGCGATGACGTCCCCCGGCGCCCGGCGCGTGCCGCCGAGCATCCCCTCCACCGCCCGGCGCGTCGGGGCCACCAGCGGGAAGCCGTCGCTCCACCCCCGGGTCAGGAAGTCAGCCTGCATGGCGTCCCAGGCCGCGAGCAGGTCGTCGCCGCGGTAGGCCAGGTGCTCGTCGGCCGCCGGCAGGTCGTGATCGTCCGCCACCGCCTCGACGGGACGCGTGAGGCCCGTGATCACCTGCTCGATCGCGCCGTCCACCATGGCGTGGACATCCCCGGGGCGCTGGTTGGTGACCGGCATGGGCAGCACCGCGATGGGCAGGCCGGGCAGCCCGAAGCTCGCGGCGCTGCGCTGCGCATCGTGCACGAACGTCTTCGCGGTGAAGAACACGGTGGGAATTCCCCGCCGCTCCAGCTCGACCATGTCGTGGATACCCCACGACGTGCACGACCCTCAGTCGGCGGTCGTGCCGACGACCACCTGCACCTCCCGGGCCATCCGGTCGGAGTCCTCCGCCGTGCAGTGCCGCATCAGGAAGCCCACCGAGCCGTGATAGCGCTTGAACGTGACACCGGGGTACCGCTCGCGCAGGAGCGTCTCGGTGCGCGTGAGCGCCTCGTCGCCCCCCGCCTTCATGTTCCAGTAGAGCCCGATCGTCGCGCCGGACAGGTCGGTCCGCCGGGCCGCCGGAGCGATCGAGTGGCGCACCGGTCGGGCGACCGGGTTCAGCACCTCGAGCTGGGCCATGTCACAACCTCCTTTATGCGCTTCGCAGCTTGGGATGGGGAGGCGAAGCCCCCGACGCCGGCGGGAGCAGGTCGCCCTCGCGGAAGCGCGTCCAGCGCAGCGGGGCGAGGTCCCAGCCGGACGCGCGCCCTTCCAGGGCGAGCTCGGCCATGATCTCACCCACCGCGGGTGAGTGCTTGAAGCCATGGCCACTCCAGCCGAAGTCGGCGAACAGCCCCGCGTACTCCGGGATGGCGCCGAGCACCGGCTCGTGATCGGGCGTGACGTCGTAGACGCCCGAGTAGCCCCCCATCGAGAGACCGTGCTCCATGCACGGGAAGCGCCGCGCGATCAACTCGGCGTTACGCACGATCTCCCCCGGGTCGGCCCCCTCGTTGTACGAGTCGGGATCCACCACGTCCTCGTACGTGGAGAGCCCGTGGATGGTGAGGTTCCCCGTCTCGGGGCGCATGTAGGTGCCGTGGGGCCGGTCGAGGATGGCCGGGTGCGAGGCGAAGTCGGGCGGGCGCCGGAAGAAGCACATCTGGTGGCGCTTCGGCGTCACCGGCACGTCGATGCCGAGCGGCCGGAGGAGGCGATCGGCCCACAGCCCGGCGCAGACCACCACGATCGGGGCGCTGATGGCCCCCTGCGTCGTGCGGACGCCGGTCACGCGCGCCCCGGCGGTGAGGATCGCCTCCACCCCCACGAACTGGACGATGGTCGCCCCCAGCTCCCGGGCGCGGGCGACGAGGGCATTCGTCGTGGACGAGGGGTCCGCGTATCCGGACTCGGGCTCGTGCGCGCCGGCCACCACATCGTGCACCGACAGCTCGGGGACCAGGCGGCGCACGTCGTCCGGCCCGACCAGATCCACGTGCACCCCCAGCTCCCGGGCCCGCCGGACGTTCTCGCGCAGATGCGGCGCCGTGTCCGCGCCGGCCAGCCAGAGCACCCCGACCTGATGGAAGCCCGGATCGCCGCCGCCGATCACGTCGGCCCAGCGCTGAAAGGTGCTCGCCGAGGCGTTCCCGGTCCGCGTGAGAAGATCCATGGCGTAGAAGCGGCGCACGAGCGCGGAGGACCGGCCCGTCGGGCCCGAGGCCAGGAACTTCCGCTCGACCAGGACCACTCGTCCCGCCTTCCGGCGCGCCAGGTGGCAGGCCACGCTGGCCCCGTGCACGCCTCCGCCGACGACGACGACGTCCGCGGTGCCCGGCACATCAGTCATGGCATCCTCCACAACGGATTGACCTCCGCGCCCCTGCGCGGTCGCCATTATGCACCGGACGCGCACCGGGCTCGAGGATCTGTTCGGCGGCCCCGTCCTGCGGTCGTAGTTCCTCGTAGTGCGTCTGCACTATCGCCGTCCCCCTGCTGCGCCTTGACGGCCCGGCGCCGCCGGGCGCAGGATTGGCGAGACGCGAGACGGCCCCGCCGGAGCGGCAGGCCCTCGTGAGCGGCGGAGGACGCTGCCATGGCTGCGACGCGGGAGCACCTCGTCACGTGCGGGACCGGAAAGATGCCGGCCCGGCTTCCGGTGGACCGGACGCGCATCATACCGGGTCCGCCCCCCTCGGCCACCCCCCTGCCCGACTCGGCGGCGGCCTTTCGCCGGGCCCTCGAGCACCCGGTCGGGATGCCCCCGCTCAGAGAGCTGGCGGGCAAGGGCGCGCGCGTCACCATCGGCATCCAGGACGGTCGCCAGCCGAGCCACCATCCCGATGACGAGGACCTTCGCATCCTGGGCCTCCCCATCCTGCTGGAGCTGCTGCACCAGCAAGGGGTCAGGCCCGAGGATATCCACGTCAAGGTCGCCAACGCCTTGCACCGCATGTGGACGCGCAAGGAGCTGACGCACATCCTCGGCCCGCGGCTGCCCTACACGCTCGGGGGCCGCCTCTCGTGCACCGATGCGTCGGACCCGAGCCAGTACGTCGCGCTCGGCATGACGAGACGGGGCATGGAAGTGATGGTGCACCGGGCCGTGCTGGAGTCGGACCTGTTCATCTTTCTCTCCGCGCCGACCAGCTTCTTCGCCGGCGGGTGGAAGTCGATCCTGGTCGGGATGGGGAGCTGGGAGTCGATCCGCTATCACCATCGCCCCTGGCCCTTCGCCTCGGGCCACTCGGTGCAGGACCCCAAGAACAGCTCGTTCCACAAGCTGCTGAACGAGATGGGCACGCTCATCGACGCGGAGCTGGCGCGCCGCGGCCGGCCGCCCGTGCTCAAGGTCGAGGGGGTGCTGACCACGGGGACGCCGCAGCGGTTCGCCGCGATCGACGCCGGGCGGATCACCCCCGTGCGCGAGATGCACCTCGATCTCATGGTCTCCCAGCTCGTGATCGACGTGGACGGGCAGACCGACGTCCTGCTCGTCGGCATGCCCGACGGGGACGGCTACTCGCGGCTGTCGGTGTTCAACCCCATCCACTGCAGGAACCGCGCCCTGTCGGCGCTGTTCGGCGCCTATCACGAGCAGCCGCTGGTGCGCCGGGGCGGCGTCCTCATCGTCGCCAATCCCTTCGAGCCCAAGTGGAGCTTGCTCAATCATCCCTCGTACCACGCCCTGTACCACGACGTGCTGCCCACCACGCGCGACCCGGTCGAGGTCTGGGACACCTACGCCGAGGAGTACGCGCACCGGCCGGAGTTCGCCCACAAGTACCGCAACGGGTTCGCCTATCACGGCGCGCACCCGATCATCCTCTACGGCCAGGGCCTGTATGCGCTGAGCCATCTCGGCGGGGTCTTCGCCGCGGGCGTCCCGCCGGAGCACGCGGAGGCGGCGCGGCGCGTGGGCTTCGAGCCGTTTCCGACCGTCGAGGCGGCGCTGGGCGAGGCCGAGGCGCGCCTCGGCCGGCAGTGCACCATCAGCTACCATCCGCACCTGGCGGCGCGCAGCTACTACACACGCGTCCACGCCGACGGCGCGCCGGGAGACCGCCATGCCGCTGCCCGGTGACCGCGAGATCGAGTCGCGCGCGGAGCGGTGGCAGGCCGAGGCGCTCCAGGCGCAGCTCGAGGCGATGGGAGAGCGCAAGGAGCGGTTCGAGACGGACTCCGGCATCCCGGTGAAGAGCCTGTACACCCCGCTCGACTCGACCGAGCGCGATTACCTCGACTCGCTGGGCTTCCCCGGGGAGTTCCCCTTCACCCGCGGCGCCGACCCCAACATGTACCGGAGCCGGATGTACGGCACGGCCCAGTTCACCGGGTTCGCCACGCCCGCGGAGACCAACCAGCTCTACCGGCGCCTGCTCGCGCAGGGCATGGGCAGCCTCTACATGGCCTGCGACCTGCCGTGCCAGCTCGGCTACGACTCCGACGACCCACGGGCCGAGGGCGAGGTGGGCAAGTGCGGGGTGGCCATCAACTCCATCCAGGACATGGAGACCATCCTCGCCGGCATCGACCTCGCCCGGACGCGGATCACCATCGTGGCCAACGCCAACGCCCCCGTGATCCTGGCCATGCTCGACGTGGCGGCGGAGCGGCAGGGCGTGGACAAGGCGAAGATCACCGGCTTCATCCAGAACGACATCCTCAAGGAGTTCTTCGCCCGCAACACCTACATCTTCCCGATCGATCCCTCCCTGCGCCTGCAGTCGGACACCGTCGTCTTCTGCAAGCAGGAGCTACCCGGGTTCCATCCGTTCAACCCGATCTCCTACCAGATCCGGGAGGCCGGCGCGACGGCCGTGCAGGAGGCGGCCTTCACCCTGGCGGACGCGGCGACCTACGTGGAGAACGCGGCGCGTCGGGGGATCCCCGCCGACGAACTGGGTCCGCTCTTCTTCACGATCATCGTCAACCACCGCGACTTCTTCGAGGAGGTCGCCAAGATCCGGGCGATGCGCCGGATCTGGGCCCGGCTCATGCGGGACCGGCTCGGCGCCAAGCGGGACGAGGCCTGCGCCCTCCGCTTCCACGCCTCCCAGGGCGCGGTGGGCCTGAACCTCACGCGGTCGCTGCCCGAGGCGAACATCGTTCGCTGCACGCTGGCCGGCCTGGCCGGCGTGCTGTCCGGCGCGCAGAGCGTGGGCCTGCGGACCATGGACGAGGCCTACGGCATCCCCAGCGCGAAGGCCAGCCTGATCTCGCTCCGCGCGCTGCAGATCATCGGCGAGGAGACCGGGGTGACCAATACGGTGGATCCCCTGGCCGGCTCCTATCTCGTCGAGTGGCTGACCGACGAGGTGGAGCGGCGGATCGGCGCCTACCTGGCCAAGATCGACGCCCTGGGGGGAATGGTGAGCGCCATCAAGGCCGGCTATGTCCAGGGCGAGATCGCCCAGAGCGCCTTCGCCTACGAACGGGACCTCGAGGAGAAGCGGAAGATCACCGTGGGCATGAACGTCCACGGCGACCCGGTGGAGACGGACGATCACCACGCGTGCTATCAGCTCGACCCGGCCCTGCAGGCGGAGCAGATCCGGCAGCTCGGGGAGTTCAAGCGCGGGCGGGACCCGGCCCGCCTGACCGCCGCTCTGGCGGCCGTCCGCGAGACCGCGGGGCGGCCGGAGGGCAACGAGCACAACCTGATGGTGCCCATCAAGGAGGCGGTGAAGAGCCACGCCACCATCGGAGAGATCGTCCGGGCCCTGAAGGACGTCTTCGGCGAGCACCGGGACGGATAGCCCCGGGCGCCATGCTGGCCCGGGAGCTCGGGCCCGCGGGCGCCTCGCGCATCGCGCCCCTGCGCGCGCTGCGCGAGGCGGGTGTCCACGTCGCGCTCGCGACCGACAACGTGCCGCCCTCGCTCTTCGCGCCGATCCACCACGCGGTCGCCCGGAGGCCCCGCGGGGCGACCACGCCCATCGGCCCCGCCCAGTGCCTCACCCGGGAGGAGGCGCTCGCGTGCGCCGCGCGCGAGGGCGCCTACCTCACCTTCGAGGAAGACCTGAAGGGCACGCTCGAGGTGGGCAAGCTCGCCGACATCGCGGTGCTGGACCAGAACCTCCTGACCGTGCCCGAGGACGCGATCCCGGGCATCCGCGCCGATCTGGCGGTCGTGGGCGGCGCGGTCGTGCTGGAGCCGTCGGCGCGCTGAGCCGCCGGCCCCGCGATCAGCTCTCCGTGGAGATCTTCCCGATCAGGGCCAGGACCAATCGATCTTCCGCGTGACCAGCTCCCCGTGCACGCTGTTGAGCCAGATGGACTGGCTGGACGCCGAACCCCACCCGCCGGAGACCAGGATCTGGAGACCGTTCGGGCCGACGACGGCGGGGACCATCGCGTCGTCGTCGTTCGGGTCCGCGACCCTCGTCCAGTGGGTCTTGTAGGTCGTCGACAGCCCACCCGTGCGCTTGACGTCACGCACCGGCCGAGCGCAGCGCTCCACCAGGAGGTCACGGAACGTCGTCTTGGTCCATCCCATCTCGCTCAGGATCTTCGCCGCTTGCGGATTCAGCACCAGCATCTTCTGCGACGCGGCCCGGAAGTTCCCGAGGTGACAGATGGAGTCGACGATCACGTAGATGCTGTTCTCGAAGGTCTGCGTCCCGAAGGCGGGCGTGATCTGGTCATGGGTCACCACCGGGAACATGGACACCGCGCTGTCCTCGGGCCCGAGCCCGTTCGTCACGTGGAGCGCCTCCCAGGGGTTGCCGTCATCGGCGGGCCGCTCCGCGATCAGGTAGGCGTACCGGCCGGGATGCCCCATGGTGGCCTGCGACATCTGGCCCGGACGGCCGTAGCCGATGTTCCACAGCATGAGCCTGATCGCCCGGCCGATGGTGGCGTTGGCCCGGTGGCCGGTGCCCGTGAACGCCCCCGCGCCGTAGTTGAAGCCGAGCTTTCTCACGACGGGACCGCTGACGATCGCGAGAGGCGCCGGGCCGGCGGTGGTCGCCTGGACCCGCAGGAGCTCGAAGGCGGGATCGAGCATCGCCTCGAGCGCGGCGATGACGATCGGCATGTACTCCGGCCGGCAGCCCGCCATGACCGCGTTGATGGCGATCTTCTCGATCGTCGCGACCCCTTCGCCCGGCGGGACCACGCCGACGACCTCGTCCGGGTCGCGGCCGACGTAGCGGATCATGGCCTCGACCCGATCGTCGGTCGGGGGGAACACCGGAGGCCCGTCGGTCCATCCCTGCTCGTACACGAGCTCCATGAACTCGCTCGTGTCGCGGGCTTCGTGAACCTTCGATCTCAGTTCCACGCCGTGCCTCCCCCGACCCTCATCGGCGAACGGACAGGAGGAGCCCGGCGGCCCGCTCGGCCACCTCCCGCGCTTTCCGCTCCAGGACGTCCGGGGGCTCCTGGTCCGGCAGGTCGCGGGGGTAGAGCAGGAGCGGAGCGTCCGGCATCCCGACCTGCGCGACCTGCAGCCGCGCCAGCATCGCGAACGGCTCGTGAACGAGCGCCACGGCCGGAACCCCCTCGCGGATCACGTTGACCGTGTCACGCACGGTCGCGGTCGAGCAGGACCCTCAGCCCCCCACCCCGACGAACACGTAGTCGACGCGCCGCGCCAGCTCGGCGATGTCGGCCGGAGGGGCCACGTTCCAGGTGCTCGTCTTGTACAGGCGCTGGATTGCGGAAGGCCGGAATCTCGCCTCCGCGATCTTCTCGAACACCGGCCAGAACTTCACGGACGACGCGTGCTGACTCCAGAGGAACCCCATCCGTCTGCCCTCCAGCGAGGGCAGCGCGTGAACGGTCTTCCCGGCCGGCGCCGTGTTGATGTCGGCGAGCGGACTACGCACCCGGATCGTCATCCCGTGCCCTCCCCAGCCTTCATTCCGCCCAAGGCAGCACGAGCGGCTTGATCTCCCGGAACGCCCGCATGCTCTGGATGGCCTCGTTGATCTTCGCGAGCGGGTAGCGCGTGGTGAGCATCGCCTCGAAGTCGAAGCGGTCGCCGGTCCGGCGAACGAACTCGAGCGCTTTCCAGAACTGCCCGATGTCGGCGGACTGCACGCCGAGGATCGTCGCCTGCTTGCGCACGATGAGCGCCGCCTGCACCGGCGTCAGGGGTCCGCCGAGCTGGCCGACCACCGCGTAGCGGCCGCCCGGTCGAAGGAAGTCGAGGCCTTCCGCGAAGGCGAGGGGCGCCCCGGACAGCTCCAGGACCACGTCCGCCCCCGCGCCGCCGGTCAGCTCCCTCACCCGCGCGAGGCGCGCCTCGGCGGTCGGCGCCTCCTCGACCGACACCACCGCCCTCGCTCCCCAGCGCCGGGCGAGCGCCAGGCGCGGCGCGGGGGCGCCGATCACGACGAGGTCGCGCACTCCCGCGTCCGCGGCGACCGCGGTCGCGAAGAGGCCGAGCGGACCCGCGCCCTGGATCACGACGCGCTCGTGGGGCTCGACGCGGCCCAGGCGGTCGAAGGCGTGGATGACGGTCCGGAGCGCGCAGCTCGCCGCGGAGGCGACCCCGTCCGGCACCCCGTCGGGAATGCGCACCCGGCCGGACGCCGGGAAGACGTAGCAGTACTGCGCGAAGCCGCCCACGAGATAAGGAAAGCGCTCGCAGTTCGTCCGCATGTACTGTTTCTTCCGCCGGCACATCGTCGGCATGTGCTTCACGCGACACTCGTAGCACTGCCCGCAGTACACGTGCGTCCACAGCAGGCGGTCGCCCTCGCGGAGCGGCTGGCCGATGGAGTCCTCCCGCGGCCCCGGCCCGAAGGCCACCACGGTGCCCATCATCTCGTGGCCGAGAATGATCGGCAGCGACGCGGGCACGAGCGCCTGGACGAGCCCATCCCACTGATGCACGTCGGAGCCGCAGATCGAGGCCACGTCCACCCGCACGAGCAGCGCGTTGGGCTCGAGCTCCTCCTCGCGCGGCACCGGGAGCTCGCGGATCTCGATGGGCTCGCCGTAGGTGGCGACGACCGCGGCGCGTGACGTCTTCGGGAAGCTCATCGGGCGGTTCCTTTCACGCGATCTGGACGACGCCGGGCTCGACCTGCTTGAACCGGTCGGCGACCTGGGGATCGTGCCCCGCCACCACCAGTCGCCCGGTCCCCGCGAGGGCGTCGATGGTCTCGAAGGCGGCGTACATCTCCGGCAGGTTCGTGATGATCTGCACCGGCTGCCGCCGCTCGACGTTCCGGTAGAAGTGCGCGGCGTCCGAGGTGAGCACGACACGGCCGCGCGCGGTGTCGACGCTGACGATCTGGAGTCCCGCGGTGTGACCGCCGACCCGGTGCACCCGGATCCCCGGCAGCACCTCGCGATCGCCCTCGATCATCCGGACCCGGGCGCCGTAGTTCAGGGTGGTGAGGCTCGCGATCGAGCCGGTGTTGGCGGCGTCACGGAACCCGGGATACCGGGCGTAGGGCCCGGTCCAGAAGGCGACCTCTTCGCGCTGGACCCAGAACTCGGCGGAGGGAAAGACGCGGTGCCCCGCCCAGTGGTCGTAGTGGAGATGGGTGATGAGGGCGAGCGGGATGTCGGCCGCCTTGACCCCGACCCGCTCCACCGCGGTCGCCGGGCTCACCCAGTTCCGGATCCCCCGATGGCTCGCGTCGTCGTCGAGGAAGCCGGTGTCGACGAGGACGGGGTGCGGGCCCCCGAGGATGAGCCAGACGTAGTAGTGCAGGGTGACCGGCTCGTGGGAGGCCTCGCGGAAGAAGAAGTTGCAGGCCGGGATGTCCCGCTCGGCGTACTTCAGCGCGTAGACCTGGTACATGCTCCTGCCTCTCGAGAGGTTTGGGGGTGGGGGCGGTGCGCGACCATCGTCAGCGCGCTCTCTGCTCGAGGAGCGTCCGGGCCCGGTGGATGTGCTCCCGCATGAGCGTCTCGGCGAGCGCGCCGTCGCGCGCCTGGAGCGCGGCCAGGATCTTGCGGTGCTCGTCGAGCGCCTGGGGGGCGCGGCCGGGGACCGCGCCCGATCGATACCGGTAGATGCGGATGAGGTGATACATCTCGCCGCACAGCAGCTCGACGATGCGTCGGTTCTTGGCCCCCTGCGCGATCCGGTAGTGGAAGTCGTAGTCGCCCGGCTGCTGGTAGTAGGCCTCGCCCGCCTTGAGCGCCGCGTCGCCGCCGTGCCGGTCGAGCACCGCCTCCACCTCGGCGATCTCGCCGTCCGTCATCCGCTCCGCGGCCAGGCGGCAGGCCATCCCCTCGAGCGCCTCCCGGATGTCGAAGACCTCGAGCACGTCGTCGATGGACAGCGTGACCACCCGCGCCCCGACGTGGGGGATGCGCTCGAGCAGCCCGCGGCCCTCCAGCCGCCGGATCGCCTCGCGGAGGGGGCCGCGACTGATCCCGAAGGTCTTGGCCAGCAGCACCTCGCTGATCCGGGTGCCCGGCCCGAGATCGCCCTTCATGATGGCGGTCTCGATCTTGTCGAGCGCCCGGTCCGCCAGGGTCCGCACTTCCAGGGCCTCAAACCCTTCCATGGCCGATTGTCAACAGAACACAGATGACTGTTCTCTGTCAAGTATGGTACAGTCCCGGCCAGCAGCGCGGCCGGTGCTCCGGCCGCCGACTCGAGGGCGAGTCGAGAAAAGGGGGCGCGATGCCGGAAGCCAGCGTGGTCGTGGTCGGAGCCGGGAACGCGGCGCTGGCGGCGGCGGTGTCGGCGCGAGAGCAGGGGGCCGACCGCGTGGTGGTCCTCGAGAAGGCCCCGAAGGAGCTGCGAGGCGGCAACACCCACTACAGCGGCGGCCTGCTCCGCTTCGCCTACGATCGCCCCGAGGACCTGCTCCCGCTCGTCCCCGGCGTCGAGCGCGAGCTGCCGGGGTTCCCGGCCGGCGTGGAGCCGTATCCGCAGAAGAGCTTCTGGCAGGACCTCCTGCGGGTCACCGAGGGCCGCGCGGACCCCGAGCTGGGCGAGATCCTCATCGGCCGATCCTTCGACACCGTCCGCTGGATGGCGCAGCAGGGCATCGCGATGGAGCCGGCGGTGTCGCTGAGCGGCGTGCGGGTCGGGAACACCGTGAAGTGGTCGCCGGGCGCGATCATCCGCGCCCGTCACGAGGGCGTGGGGTTGTCGGCGATGTGGTTCAAGGCGGCCGAGGCGCGCGACATCGAGATCCGCTACGGCACGAGCGCGGTCCGCCTGATCCAGGACCGGCGCGGGCGCGTGACGGGCGTCCTCGCGCAGGACGCGGACGGCTTCCGGGAGATCACGGCCCGCGGCGTCGTGCTCGGCTGCGGCGGCTTCGAGGCGAACCCGGAGTGGCGCGCCCGCTACCTGGGCCGGCCCTGGGATCACGCCAAGGTCCGTGGCACCCGTTACAACACCGGCGACGGACTCCGCATGGCGATCGCGATCGGGGCGCTGCCGCACGGCCAGTGGACGGGCTGCCACTCGACGCCCATCGACGCCGGGGCGCCGCCCCATGGCGATCGGAAGCTGACCGACAAGACGAACCGCCTCTCGTATCCGCTCGGAGTCCTCGTCAACACGCGCGGGCGGCGCTTCTTCGACGAGGGCGAGGACTTCCAGTTCTACACGTACGCCAAGCTGGGCGGGATCATCCTGAACCAGCCCGCGGGCGTCGCGTTCCAGATCTTCGATGCCAAGGTCGCGGGGCTCCTCGAGGCGCGCTACCAGACCGGGTCGCCGATCGTCGCCTCCTCGCTCGCGGCGCTGGTGGAGCAGCTCCCGGTGGACCGGCCGGCCGGGCGCCGGGCGCTCGAGGAGTACAACGCCGCGGTCGAGGCCGGGACGTTCGACCCCACCGTGAAGGACGGGCTCCGGACCAAGGGCCTCGACCTGCCGAAGTCGAACTGGGCGCAGCGGCTCGACACCCCGCCCTTCGTCGCCTACCCGGTGACCGGCGGGATCACCTTCTCGTTCGGCGGGGTGCGCATCAACGACCGGGCCCACGTGATGAGCACCGCCTGGGCCCCCATCCCCGGGCTCTACGCGTGCGGCGAGATGGTCGGAGGGCTTTTCCACGGGAACTACCCCGGCGGGACGGGCTTGATGTCGGGAGCCGTCTTCGGGCGCATCGCCGGCGCCAGCGCCGCGGGAGAATGACCGGACCCGGGCCAGGCGGCGAAGACAGGGTGACACGATGAGCGAACGATCGCATGACGTGGTGGTCGTCGGGGGCGGCAATGCCGCGATGTGCGCGGCGCTCGCGGCGGCCGAAGCGGGGGCCCGCACCCTCGTCCTCGAGAAGGCGCCGGAGGCG
The DNA here is from genome assembly GCA_035463855.1 of Candidatus Deferrimicrobiaceae bacterium. Classification (GTDB taxonomy): domain Bacteria; phylum Methylomirabilota; class Methylomirabilia; order Rokubacteriales; family CSP1-6; genus CAMLFJ01. The sequence goes on from DATHSW010000269.1 coordinate 27,561, forward strand.
TGGCGCGGCGGCAACGGCTTCTTCACCGCCGGCGGCTTTCGCTTCGCGTTCGCGAGCTTCGACGCCATCCGCGAGCTCGTCGGCGACATGTCCGACGAGGAAGCGGCCGCGATGGTCGTGACCCCCTACACCGAGGACGACTTCTACGACGACCTCATGCGGGTCACGGAAGACCTCGCGGATCCCGACCTCGCGCTCCTCGTGGTCCGCGAGTCCCAGGCCACCGTCAGGTGGATGAAGGCGCGGGGCATCCGCTGGATACCGATGTTCGGCCGCCAGGCGTACAAGGTCGACGGGAAGTTCCACTTCTGGGGCGGGCTCGTCCTCGAGGCGGTGGGCGGCGGACCCGGGCTGATCGACATGGCCTACCAGGCGGCCGCGAAGGCCGGCGTCGAGGTGCGCTTCGAGAGCAAGGTGATGCGCGTGCTCGCCGACGACCGCGGCCGTGTCACCGGCGTGGCCGTGCGGACCGCGAACGGCCTCGAGACGATTCCTGCGGGCGCGGTCGTGCTCGGGTCGGGAGGATTCGAGGCCAACGTGGAGATGCGCACGCGCTACCTGGGGCCGAACTGGGACATGGCGCGCGTCCGCGGCACCCCGTACAACACGGGCGACGGCATCCGCATGGCGCTCGAGATCGGCGCCCAGCCGTGGGGCCACTGGAGCGGGTGCCACTCCGTGCAGTGGGACCTGAACGCGCCGTGGCACGGCGACCGGAAGGTCGGCGACAACTTCCAGAAGCACTCGTACCCGGTCGGCATCATCGTGAACATCCACGGCCGCCGGTTCGTCGACGAGGGCGCCGACTTCCGCAACTACACGTACGTGAAGTACGGCAAGGAAGTCATCCAGCAACCTCGGCGCGCCGCCTTCCAGATCTTCGACCAGAAGGTCGTGCATCTCCTGCGCGAGGAGTACCGAATCCGTGAGGTGACCAAGGCGGAGGCGGGCACCCTCGAGGAGCTCGCGCGCAAGCTCGAGATCGACGTCGACGGCTTCGTCCACACGGTGCGCGAGTACAACGCGGCGGTCCAGCCGGGCGCGTTCAACCCGGCCGTGAAGGACGGCAAGCGCACGAAGGGCATCACGCCGCCGAAGTCGAACTGGGCGCAGCCGATCGACACGCCGCCCTACCTGGGCTACGCGGTGACGACCGGCATCTCGTTCACGTTCGGCGGGCTCCGGATCAGCCCCGAGGCGCAGGTGATCGACTGCGAGCAGCACGCGATCCCCGGCCTCTACGCGTGCGGCGAGCTGGTCGGCGGGCTCTTCTACAACAACTACCCCGGCGGCGCGGGGCTGATGGCCGGCTCCGTGCTCGGCCGCATCGCGGGCCGCGCCGCCGCGACGTTCTCGCGCGGGTAGCGGGGCCGGCATGCGAGCGACCACCGCGCTCCGGCAAATGCTCAGGGGCGAGGGCATCGTCCTCGCGCCCGGCGTGTACGACGGGCTCTCGGCGCGCCTCGTCCGCGCGGCCGGCTTCGCGGCGGCCTACGCGACGGGCGGCGGCATCGCCCGGAGCATGGGGTATCCCGACCTCGGCCTGCTCGCCATGACCGAAGTGACGGACCGCCTCGCCCTGATCGTCGAGCACGCCGGCGTTCCCGTCATTGCCGACGCCGACACCGGGTACGGCAACGCCCTGAACGTGCGCCGAACCGTCCGCGAGTTCGAGCGGGCGGGGGTGGCCGCGCTGCACCTGGAGGACCAGCTCTTCCCGAAGCGCTGCGGCCACTACGACGACAAGGCGCTGATCCCGACCGCGGAGATGAGCCAGAAGCTGCGCGCCGCCCGCGACGCCGCTCAGGACCCCGATCTCGTGATCATCGCCCGCACCGACGCGATCGCGGTCGACGGTCTCGACGCGGCCATCGAGCGGGCCCACGCGTACGCGGCGGCGGGGGCGGACGTGCTCTTCGTGGAAGCGCCGGTCGACGAGGCGCAGGTCGCGACGATCGCGCGGTCGCTCCCGTACCCCACCCTCATCAACATGTTCGAGGGCGGGAAGACTCCGCTGGTTCCCCTCGCCCGGCTCGAGGCGCTCGGCTACCGCATCGTCATCGTCCCGTCGGATCTGCAGCGCGCGGCCATCCGAGCCATGCAGGACGCGCTGGCGGTGATGCGCCGCGATGGCAACACCCGCACGCTGGCCGACCGCATGGCCACGTTCGACGAGCGGGAAGCCCTCGTGGGGACGCGCGAGTATCTGGATCTGGGTCGGCGTTACGGCACCTCACAGGAAGGAGGACGGTGATGGCCACCCTACGAATCGGGTTCCTCGGGATGGGCGCGATGGGCGGACCGATGGCGCGGCGCCTCGCGCAGAAGGGCTTCCGCGTCACCGGGTACGACGTGAGCGAGACGCGCTCGGCGGCGGCGGCCAAGGACGGGGTCACGATCGCGAAGTCTCCCGCGGCCGCGGCGGAGGGGGCCGACGTCGTCATGTCGAGCCTTCCGAACCCGGCCACGGTCCGGGCCGCGTATCTGGGGGCCGACGGCGCGGTGCCGGCGCTGCGCGCCGGGACGATCCTCGTCGACATGAGCACGATCGATCCGAGCACGTGGCGTGACGTCGCCGACGCCGCCGCGGCCCGCGGGGCGCAGAGCATCGGCGCCCCGGTGAGCGGAGGGCCCGCGGACGCGGGAAGCGGACGGCTCGTGTTCCTGGTCGGGGGCGACGCCGCCGTGATCGATCGCGCCCGGCCGGTCCTCGAGGCGCTCGGCTCCGAGATCCATCATCTGGGGCCCCTCGGCGCGGGCCACATCGTGAAGCTCGTGAACAACGTCATGTCGATGTGCAACGTCGCGGTCGCCGCCGAAGCCATGGTGCTCGGCGTCCGCGCCGGCATGGACCCGCAGCGACTGTTCGACGTGCTGTCGACCAGCGGCGGGCGCTCCCATCATTTCCTGAAGCGCTTCCCGAACGTGCTGGCCGGCGATTTCACGCCGTACTTCAGCATCGCGCTGTCGCGGAAGGATCTCTCCCTGGCCCTCAAGATGGCGGAGAGCCTCGGCGTTCCGATGCTCGCCACCTCCATCGTGCGCCAGGTCTACGAGGCCGCGGCGGCGCAGGGCCTCGACAACCTCGACATGGCCGGGGTGACGACGCTGTACGAGCAGTGGGCCGGAGTGAAGGTGCGGACGACACGAGCCGTCAAGGAGGCAACATGAGAGCCTGGATCCGAATCGCAGCGATCGTCGGGGTGCTCGCGGTAGCAGCGCTCGCCGTCATTCACGAACCCGTTCGCGCCGCGAAGACCGCCGACCTCAAGATCGGCTTCATCTCGGCGCTCTCCGGCGCGGGCATGGCCTGGGGCATGGGCATGCTGGGGGGCCTCGAGATGGCCGCCGAGGACGTGAACAAGGCCGGGGGCATCTCGATCGGCGACACCACGTACACCATCAAGGTCATCGCCTACGACGACAAGTACACGGGGCCCGGCGCGGTGCAGGCGGCCCAGCGCCTCATCTCCCAGGACGGGGTCAATATCATCGTGGGCCCGATCGGCTCGGTCCCGATGCTGGCGATGGCCGACGTCACCGAGTCGAACAAGGTCCTCGTGTTCTCCAATAGCTACACCACCAAGGCCCTCAGCCCGAAGAAGCCGCACACCTTCCGGCTGACCCCGACCAGCATGGAGTACTCGCTGCCGTTCCTGCAGTGGGTCGCGAAGAACCGTCCCGAGCTCAAGTCGGTGGCGATCGTGGGCCCGAACGACGAGTCCGGCAAGGAGGTCGCCTCGCACAACGAGGCCGCGTACCAGAAAGTCGGCATCAAGATCCTCGCGAAGGAGTTCTACGAGCGGGGCACCCAGGACTTCGTCCCGCTCCTGACGCGGCTGCTCGCGTCGAAGCCCAATATCCTCGACCTCGACGGCAGCACCCCCGGTGACTCGGGAGTGATCCTGAAGCAGGCTCGCCAGATCGGGTTCCAGGGCCAGATCATGAAGACCGGCGGGCCCGGCACCCTCGAGATCATCCGCGTCGCGGGCGACGCCGCCGACGGCTTCCTCTACGTGAGCCCGTGGGACCCGAGCGAGGCCAAGGTCAAGGCGCTCATGGAGCGGTTCGAGGCCAGGTACAAGATGCCGTACAACCCGCTCGGCGTCTACTTCTACGAAGGCTCGCACATGCTCTTCGACGCCATCAAGCAGGCGAAGACCTTCTCCTCGGACGGGCTCCGGCAGCACATCGAGCGCCAGAAGGAATACACCGGGCTGCTCGGGCGCTACGTGTGGGGCGGCGAGGCGGAGTACGGCGTCCGGCACCAGTGGATCGCCCCCTTCTACGTGGGCCAGGTGCAACGGGGCAAGGAAGTGATGCTCACCAAGATCAACCCGTAGGATCCCCAGTCGCGGGACCGGGCCACCGCCCGGCCCCGCGACGCCGGCCACTCGCCGTGCTGACCGAAGCTTCCATCGCGCAGATCCTGGTGAACGGGCTCACCTCGGGCTCCTTCTACGTCCTGATGGCGCTCGGCTTCACCCTGATCTTCGGCATCATGCGGCTGGTCAACTTCGCGCACGGCGAGTTCTACATGCTGGGCGCCTTCGTGGTCTATCACCTCTACGGGCGCCTCGGCGTGGACTTCTTCCTCGCCCTGGCCGCCTCGGCGGTGACGGTGGGCGCGCTCGGGGCGGTCGTGGAGCGCGTCATCTTCGTCCCGCTGCGCTCCCGCGAGCTGTCCATGCTCATGAGCGCGCTCGGGCTGCAGATCGCCCTCCAGGGGATCATGGCGGTGACCGAGGGCGTGGAGGCCCTCTCCCTGCCCGCGCCGATCAGCGGCGTCTACCGCTCCAGCTGGCTGATCTTCCCCTACGACCGCCTGCTGGTCGTCGCGGTCGCCGCGGCGGTGCTGGTCCTGTTCTACGCCTTCATCACCTGGAGCAAGTTCGGCCAGGCGCTTCGCGCGGTGGCGCAGGACGGCGAGGCCGCGCTCATGCAGGGCATCCCGGTGAACCGCGTCTACACCCTGGCCTTCGCGATCGGCTGCGCCCTCGCCGCGATCGCGGGCGGCGTGATCGGGCCCGTCTTCTCGCTCCACGTCTACATGGGACAGGCCGCGATCCTGAAGGCCTTCGTCGTCGTGATCCTCGGCGGGCTCGGGAGCGTTCCCGGCGCGGTGGTCGGCGGGCTCGTGCTCGGCCTCGCCGAGAGCGTCTTCGCCTCGCTCTTCGGGGTCCTCGTGTCGGACATGCTCGGCTTCCTGCTGATCATGCTGATCCTGCTCTGGCGGCCCTTCGGCCTGCTGGGCCGCGCGACGGCATGACGGAGCCCCCGGTGAGCGGGAGTGCGCGGGTGCTTCCCCGCCTCGTCCTGGCGGCCCTGCTGCTCCTCGCGCTCTTCGTCCCCTGGCTGTTCGAGAACCAGTTCGGCCTCTACCTGCTCGACATGGCGCTGATCAACGCGGTGATCGCGCTCGGCCTGAACGTGGTCCTCAAGACCGGGCAGGTGTCGATGGCCCACGCCGGGTTCATGGCCATCGGGGCCTACACCTCCGCTCAGCTCACCGTGAAGCTCGACGTGCCGTTCCTGGTCGGGTTCCTCGCGGCCGGGCTCGGCGCGGCTCTCGTGGCCCTCGGACTCGGCCGCATCATCCTCCGCCTCAAGGGGGTCTATTTCCTGCTGTTCACCTTCGCGCTGAACGAGTTTCTCTACCTCTTGAACAAGAACGTGCCCGCGCTGACCGGAGGCAACGACGGGGTGGTCGGCATCCGGCCCCCGAGCATTCCGCTCGTGGCCGATCCGCTGAGATCGAAGGCCGCCTTCTACTTCCTCGTGCTGGTCGTGGTGGCCCTCGCCCTCGCCTTCGTCTGGGCCCTCTACCGGTCGCCGTTCGGGCGCGCGATGGACGCGGTCCGCGAGTCGGAGCTCCTGGCCGCCGCCACCGGCTACAACCCGATGCGGATCAAGGTGATCGCGTTCTCGATCGGGTGCCTCCTCGCGGGCCTCGGCGGCAGCCTCTACGCCCATTTCCTGCTCTACATCGCGCCGTTCAGCTTCACCTTCTGGGAATCGGTCAACTTCCTCCTCATGAACATCATCGGCGGCTCGACCTCCCTCGCCGGGCCGATCCTGGGAGCGCTGCTCCTGACCCCCCTGCCCGAGCTGCTGCGCGCGTACGTGATGTGGCAGCAGGTGCTGTACGGGCTCACCTTCATGGTGTTCATGCGCTTCCTGCCGGATGGCATGACCCCGCTGTGCGCCTCGGCCTGGCAGGCGCTGGCGCAACGGCTGGGCCGGCCGGCCGCCGAGCCGCGGGCCGGCGAGCGGGCCCCCGACCCACGGAGCGGGAGCTGACGGCGGTGGCCCCTCTGCTCGAGGTCCGGGGGCTGTCGAAGCAGTTCGGCGGGCTCGCCGCCGTCGCCGACCTCTCGTTCACGGTCGAGCCGGGCAGCATCGTCGGGCTGATCGGACCCAACGGGGCCGGCAAGACCACCGCGTTCAACCTCATCACCGGACAGATCCCGCCAACCGCGGGCGAGGTTCACTTCAACGGCCGACAGATCACCGGCCTCCCGCCCTACGACATCGCGCGGATGGGCCTCGTCCGCACGTTCCAGTCGACCGTGCTCTACCCCGACTCCTCCGCGCTCGAGAACGTGCTCCGGGGCTGCGCGGTGCGGAGCCGCATCGGGTTCTGGTCGGGGCTGGTCGGCTCGCGCGCAGCCGCGCGGGACGAGGCGGCGACCCGCGCCCGCGCGCTCGAGCTGCTCCGCTTCGTGGAGCTGGACGCCGTCCGCGCCGAGGCGGCCCGGAACCTGCCCTACGGCCACCAGAAGGCGCTCGGCATCGCGATCGGGCTCGCGACCCGGCCGGAGCTCATGCTGCTGGACGAGCCGGTCGCCGGCATGAACGCGGAGGAGACCGCGCGCACCGCGCGGCTCATCCGGCGCGTGAACGAGGCGGGAACCACCATCGTGGTGGTCGAGCACGACATGAGCTTCGTCATGGGCCTCTGCCGCACCATCGTGGTCATGAACTACGGCCGGAAGATCGCCGAGGGCCGCCCGGACGCGATCCGGAACGACCCCGCGGTGATCGCCGCGTACCTGGGAGTCGACGAGGATGCCACCGCTCCGGGTGCATGACATCCACGTCTCCTACGGCAAGGTGCGCGCGCTGCGTGGCGTGACCCTCTCCGTGGACGAGCGGGAGATCGTCTCGATCGTGGGCGCGAACGGCGCGGGCAAGAGCACCATCCTCAAGGCGATGATGGGGCTCGTCCCGATCAGCGGCGGCACGGTGGAGTTCGGCGACCGCCGCCTCGACCGGCTCTCGCCGCCCCGGATCGTGAGCGCGGGGGTGAGCCTCTGCCCGGAGGGGCGGCGGCTGTTCCCGGAGATGACGGTGGAGGAGAACCTCCGCATGGGCGGCTACCAGCGCGACCGGCGGCACGTCGCCCGCGCGCTCGGGGAGGTCTACGCGTACTTCCCGGTGCTGGACGAGCGTCGCGGCCAGATCGCGGGCAGTCTCTCCGGCGGCCAGCAGCAGATGCTCGCCATCGGACGCGCCCTCATGTCCGACCCCAAGCTGCTACTGCTCGACGAGCCGTCGCTCGGACTGGCCCCCCTGGTGGTACGGGAGATCGCGACCATCGTCCGGAACATCCACGCGCGCGGCGTCTCGGTCATCCTGGTCGAGCAGAATGCGCGGATGGCGCTGAAGCTGTCCGATCACGCCTACGTCATGGAGACCGGCCGCGTCACGCTCCACGGGACCGGGCAGCAGCTCCTCGACAACCCGCTCGTGCAGCGCTCGTATCTGGGGCTCTGACCCGTGTTCCCCCACCTCTTCGGTCCCGCCCGCGTCGGCAGCCTCGAGCTGCCGAACCGCATCGTCTTCGCCGCGACCAGCTCCGAGCTGGCCGACCGTGAGGGCCTCGTCACCGACGACATGGTGGAGTACTACGTCGAGCGCGCGCGGGGCGGGGCGGGCCTGATCGTGGTCGAGGCCACGTACGTCGATCCGCGCGGCAAGCGCCTCCACCACAACGCGATGCTCGACGACGACCGCTACGTCCCCGGGATGCGCCGGCTCGTGGACGCGGTCCACGCCGCGGGAGCGCGCGCGGCCCTGCAGCTCAACGACGGCGGCCGCGAATCCGTCCCGGACGTCTCCGGCGCACCCCCGCGCGCGCCCTCCGCGCTGCCGTCCCGCTTCACCGCGGTCGGAGAAGGCGTCGTCCCCCTGGAGCTGACCGTCGCCGAGATCGAGGAGCTGGTTTCGCGTTTCGCGGCGGCGGCCCGCCGCGCGCGCGACGCGGGATTCGACGCCGTCGAGCTCCACGGCGCGCACGGGTACCTGATCGGCCAGTTCCTCTCTCCCGAGTCGAACCGCCGACGCGACGGGTACGGCGGCGACACCCGGCGCCGCGCCCGCTTCTTCGTCGAGCTGATCGAGGCGATCAAGCGCGAGCTGGGCCGCGAGTACCCGGTCATCTGCCGCATGAACGGGCGCGACCTCGTCCCGGGCGGCCTCGAGCTGGACGAGGCGGTGGAGATCGGCGTCCGGCTGGAAGCCGCGGGAGCCGACTCGATCAGCGTCTCGGGCGGCATCCACGCCTCCCGCCCGTACGCGATCATCCCCGGCATGTCGATGCCGCGCGGCTGCTACGTGCCGTACAGCGAGGCCTTCAAGCAGCGGCTGAGCGTCCCGATCATGGCGGTGGGCCGCATCAACACGCCCGCCCTCGCCGAGGAGATCCTCGCCTCGGGACGCGCCGACCTCATCTGCCTCAGCCGCGCGCTCCTCGCGGATCCGCACTTCCCGGCCAAGGCGCGGTCCGGCCAGGTCGATCGTATCGTCCCGTGCATCGCCTGCAACGAGTGCATCGCGACGGTCCACCGCCACAAGGGCATCGCGTGCACGATGAACCCGACGGTCAGCCGTGAGCTCGAGTTCAAGCGGCTCCTCGCCACGCCGCCGCAGCCGAAGCGTCTGGCGGTGGTCGGCGGGGGCGTCGCCGGAATGGCCGCGGCGATCACCGCGGCGCGGCGCGGGCACACCGTCCACCTCTTCGAGGCGGATCGGGCTCTCGGCGGCCACCTGCGGCTCGCCTATCTGCCGCCGCACCGAGAGGAGCTCGAGAACGCCCTCCGGTTCTTCGAGCGTGAGATCGAGCGCCACCCGATCGCGGTCCATCTCGATCACGTGTTCACCGCCGCCGACGCGCGGGAGCTCCGCCCCGACGCGATCCTGCTCGCGACCGGAGCCGAATCCCGCAACCCCGACATTCCGGGGGCCGATCTCCCTCACGTCGTCGCCGGCTGGCGCATCATCGCCGGCCACGCCGACACCGGCGCGAACTGCGTCGTTATCGGGGGCGGTCTCGTCGGCATGGAGGTGGCCGACTTCCTGGCCGAGCGCGGGAAGCGCGTCATCCTCGTGGCGCGCTCCGACCTCTTGAAGAAGGCGGTGCACGCCGACCGCGTCTACTTCCTCGATCGTATCCGCGACCTCGGCATCGAGGTGCTCACCCACACGAAGGTGCGCGACATCGGCCCGCGCTCGGTGACGGTGGAGCCGCCGAGCGGATGGCCGCGCGCCTTCCTCGATGTCGACACCGTCGTCCTCTGCACCGGCTACGCGCCGCGGACCAAGCTCGCCGCCGAGCTCACCGGGCTCGGCGTCCCGGTGCGCCTCGTCGGTGATGCGCAGGGATCCCGCAAGTTCTTCGAGGCCATCGAGGAAGGCACCCTCGCGGCGATCGCGCTCTGATCACTTCGAGGACGACGTGCCCGATACGCCGTCAACGCCCCCGCGACGCGGTTCCGTCGGTATCCCGCAGGGGCCGCGCGAACGACAGGGCGTGGCCGTCGGGGTCGGTCAGGTGGAAGTAGCGCTCGCCCCACATCGCGTCCGCGGGGGGCGCCTCCGGTGTGAAACCCTGGGCCAGGACGTGCGCGTACAGGGCGTCCACGTCGTCGACGTGGAAGATCACGCGCGTCCCGTCCGTCCCGGGCCGCTGATCGTCGGCCCTCGCGAGGTTCAGGGATCCGGTCCCGACCCGGAACGATGTGAAGGCCGCCGCTTCCCCTCCGTAGGCTCTCGAGAAGCCGAGTGCCTCATAGAACCGCACAGCCCGCGCCATGTCGGGCGTGGCGAACGTGACCGCGCTGATCGAGCGGATCTCCGGCATCTCCGGGCACCCGAGCCATCCTCTCACGGCCGCCGCGTCGGCTCTTCAGGATTGCCCGGGCGTTGTGTCCAGGCTAGCCTGTCCTCACTCCGCTCCCTCCTGGCCGCGGCCACCCCTCAAACCCGTGGGAGGTTGACGATGCACGGCCTCAAGCAGATCCAAGTCGTCACGCAGGGCGATGCCTGGCATCTGGTGGGACTCGACGATCAGGGACGGGTCTGGTTCGGGACGACGCGCCGGACGAGCAAGGGCCGAGCCGTCACCTGGACCCTGATCGATGAGGCGGCCGAGGAGGAGCCGCAACCGACTCCGGGGCCGCAGCCGCCCGAGGAAGGGCCCGGGCGGCGGCGCTGGCCGTCGAGACCGGGAGCCTGAACGGTCACGGTGACGACGACGGCGCCCCGTGCGGCCAGGCCCAGGGGCGGCCTCTGCTATCCTCCTCGCCACCCCCACTCCGATCGCGGCAGCTGCAGCGCGTCGCCCCAGTAGCGGTCGTACTCCTCCGGGATGAAGTGGCTCATCCCGGCGGCCGGATACAGGGTGAGCTCGCTGAAGACGGTGCGGCCATCCACCTCGTAGAGGTCGACGCGGACGAACGGCCAGTCGGCGGAGAGGCGACGGGCACACTCCACCATCTCGTCGAAGTTGCCCGGGCGGGCCACGACCCGCCCGCAGTCGGGGCGATTCACCGAGAACGGGGTGGTCTGCCACTTCAGATCGAAGGTGTCGGTCGTGAGCTGGGTGGCCCGGTCGCGGCTGGCCCGGACGAAGCGCGGCTCGCCCGCGAAGCAGTGGAAGCCGTATTCGGTCGGGGTGATCAACGTGGAGTCGATCAGCAGGCGCTCGCAGATGATGCGCGGCTTGATGTTCTTGTAGCACCACTCGCGCGTGGTCCAGTAGTAGCTGCGGCGCAGCCATTCGGCGAGCCGGGCCCTCGTCCCGGGCACATCGAGGTCGGCCTTCCGGCGGCAGAAGATGTTCATTCGCCAGCCCCAGTTGACCTTCAGGACGAAGGCGTCGGGCAGCGCGTCGAAATCGATGTCCTCGGCGCGATCCCAGACGCCGTACAGCTCGTTCAGGATCCCGGGGCCGGCGCGCTCGGCCACGTAGCTTCTCACCGCGTATTTGTCGGCCACCGCGGTGACGAGCGGAGGCCGGTAGTAGAGCATGAGCCAGCACAGCTTCTCGTTGAAGGTCCGCGGATCGCGCAGGTTCAGGGGCCGGCCAAACGTCTGCCGGTACCGGCGGGCCAGCACGACACGGTCGGGAACGCAGTCCCACAAGCGGCGGCGAGCACGCCGCGCCAGCTCCTTGACGAGCCACCCGAGAGACCGCAGTCCCATCCGTGCGCGGCAGGGATTCTATCATCCCGGCCCTGCCGGCCGGCGCCCGAGCGCCTGCACCGCTTCCGGGAGCCGGAGGCGCGGCCGCTCGCCGCCTCGACGCTCCGGTTTGACTTGTCCCGCGCGCTCTGACAGGATCGGCGCGGTCCAGGCCTTCGGTCCGGACACGGGAAGCACACCACGATCTCTTTGGGAGGCTCATGATGATGCGACGTCGCTTTGCCGCCGTTGCGGCGGCCGCTCTTCTCTGCGCGGCTCCCGCGCTCGCCCAGGACAAACGTCCGCCGCTCAGGACCGGCGTCGACGGCACCTTCGCCCCGCACGCCATGCCCAAGCTGGGCGGCGGCGTCGAGGGCTTCCAGATCGACCTCTTCACCGAGGTCGCGCGCCGCATGAAGCGCGAGATCACGATCGACGCGGTGAGCTTCTCGACCCTGATCCCGGGCATGCAGTCCGGCCGCTACGACTTCATCGCCGCGCCGACGACGGTGACCAAGGAGCGCGCGGAGAACATGCTGTTCACCGCGGGCTACCTGTGGACCGCGTTCCAGTTCGGCATCAAGAAGGGCTCGGCGCCGATCAAGGACTGGGCCGACCTCAAGGGCAAGTCGGTGGCCGTCAACAAGGGCACGCCCTACGAGACGCTCTCCAAGGCCAAGGGCGCCGAGCACGGCTTCACGGTGCAGGTCTACGACACCCAACCGGACGCCACGCAGGCGGTCCTCTCGGGCCGCGCCTACGCGACCCTCGGCGGCAACACCACCATCGTCTACGCCGCGTCGAAGAACCCGCAGTTCGCGGCCGACCTCGAGCTCAAGGACACGCGCGCCCACTGGGCGGCGCCGGTGCCCAAGAACAACCCGAAGCTCCGCGCCGAGCTCCAGGACGCGCTCGACTGCATGAAGAAGGACGGCACGATCGCCAGGCTTTCCGAGAAGTGGTTCGGGCGCAAGCCGCCGGCCGACGGCCTCGAGGTGGTGATCACGCCGGGCTACGGCGTGCCGGGCATGCCGGGCTACGACCCGACGCCGCACGAGCTCAAGTGCAACTGACCTGAGCGAGTGAACCGACCGATCGTCGACGCGCGCGGCATCCACAAGTATTTCGGCGCCCTTCACGTTCTGAAGGGCGTCGATCTCACGGTGGCCGAACGCGAGCTGGTCTTCGTCATCGGGCCGTCGGGCTCGGGCAAGTCGACCCTGCTGCGCTGCCTGAACCGCCTGGAGGAGCCGTCCTCCGGCAGCGTCACGGTGGACGGCATCGACATGCTCGACCCGCGGACCGACATCAACCATGCCCGCCAGCGCATCGGCATGGTGTTCCAGTCCTTCAACCTCTATCCGCACATGACGGCGCTCGGCAACGTGACGCTCGCGCTCCGCAAGGTCGCGGGCAAGTCGCGCGCCGGGGCCGAGGCGCTGGGCCACGCCGCCCTGGAGCGGGTCGGCCTCGCCGACCGCGCCGGCCACACGCCGGGCCAGCTCTCGGGCGGCCAGCAGCAGCGGGTCGCCATCGCGCGCGCGATCGCGCTCGAGCCCCGGGTCATGCTGTTCGACGAGCCGACCAGTGCGCTCGATCCGGAGCTGGTGGGCTCGGTCCTCGAGGTCATGCGCTCCTTGCGCGAGAGCGGCATGACCATGATCGTGGTCAGCCACGAGATGGGCTTCGCCCGCAACGCCGCCGACCGGGTCGTGTTCATGGACGACGGTGCCATCGTGGAGGAAGGGCCGCCCGCCGCGATCTTCGAGCACCCGGCCCACGAGCGCACCCGCACCTTCATCGGCCAGATCCAGCGGCATTGAGAGGTCGCTGACCCGGGCATCGATCCAATGTCGAACTGGGACCGTTTCACCGATACGTTCTTCAACACCAGGGTGATGCTCAAGTACCTGCCGGACATCCTGTCCGGCGTGGTGGTCACGATCGAGCTTGCCCTCCTCATCGTCGTCACGGGCATCGTCGCCGGCCTGGCCCTGGCCCTGCTCAGAAGCCTCGCCATCCGGCCGCTCAACTGGCTGATCATCTTCATCGTCGACCTGTTCCGCTCGCTGCCGCCGCTGGTCATCATCGTGCTGATCTATTTCGGCCTGCCCAGCGTCGATCTCTCGCCTTCGGGCTTCGTCTCGACCTGGCTGTCGCTCGCCTTCGTGCTGATGGCCTTCTCCGAAGAGATCTTCTGGGCCGGCATCACCTCGGTGGCCAAGGGCCAGTGGGAGGCCGCGCGCTCGACCGGCCTGTCGTTCGGCCAGACCCTGATGAACGTCGTGCTGCCGCAGGCCTTCCGGCTGACCATCCCGCCGCTCACCAACCGCACCATCGCCATCACCAAGGGCACCGCGCTCGGCACCGTCGTCGCCGTCACCGAGATCCTGGGCCAGGCGAGCTCGGCGATGTCCAACTCCTACAATCCCTCGCCGCTGATGATGGGCGCCGCGGCCTACCTCGTACTGTTCCTCCCCGTCGTGGTGGCGGGCCGCTGGGTCGAGACCAGGTTCGCGTGGAAGCGATGATCCAGACCTTCCTCAACCCGGAGATCATCGTCGCTTCCTGGCCCATCGTGGTGGCGGGGCTGTGGAATACCGTGTTGCTGTCGCTGCTCGTGGTGCCGCTCGGCCTGTTCGGCGGGCTGATCCTGGCGCTGCTGGCGAGTGTGAAGAATCCCACGGTGCGCTGGCCCCTGATGGCCTGGGTCGATTTCTTCCGCGCCTTTCCGCCCTTGGTGCTGCTTGTTCTATTGTTCGCCGGACTGCCGTTCGCCGGGCTGGAGCTGGGCGGCTTCGTCTGTGTGGCAGTCGCCTTCTTCCTCAACACCGGCGCCTACTACGGCGAGATCCTGAGGGCGGGAATCGATTCCGTGCCGGCCGGCCAGGTCGAGGCCGCGCGCTCCACCGGCCTCTCCCGCCTGCAGGCCATGGCCTACGTCGTGCTGCCCCAGGCGGTGCGCAACGTGCTGCCCGACCTGCTCTCCAACACGCTCGAGGTGGTGAAGCTCACCTCGCTCGGCAGCGTGGTGGCCGTGCCCGAACTCCTCTACCAGGCGCGTCAGGCCCAGAGCATCACCTACAACCCCACGCCCATCGTGGTAGCGGCGATCGTCTACTTCCTGATGCTGTGGCCCGTGGTGCGCCTCTTGAGCCGGCTGGAGAACCGCGCACTCGCCGGACGGTAGTGGCCTGTTCCTGAGTATCTTTGTGGTGTTCTTCCTGTTTCCGCCCTATGGAGTCCCCTGCTCATCAACGAGGGCCCGATCGACGGCGCGGCGATGGGCCCCGACTCCTCAAAGCCGCCCGCCTCGCACGCTGATGAACTCGCCGGTGAGGTAACCGGGCGCTTCGGCGACCAGGAACCGCACCACACGGGCGACTTCCTCCGGCCTGCCGAAGCGTCCGATAGGGATCTGGGCCATCACACGCGCGCGCGCCGCGGCATCTGGGGCGACCGCGTGCACCATTTCGGTCTCGATGACCGACGGCAGCACCGCGTTGACCGCGATGCTCTCGCGGGCCAGCTCGCGAGCCGCCTTGGCCGTGAGCGCGAGCATTCCCGCCTTGCTGGCCGCGTAGTGCGCGCCAATGGCCCCGCCCGTATGCGCCGCGCCCGAGGAGATGTTCACGATCCGTCCTCCACCGGCCGCCTGGAGCCGCGGAATGGCGGCGCGCATGCAGAAGAATGCGCCGTCCAGATTCACGGCCAGCGTGCGCCGCCAGGTCTCGTCGTCGATGTCGGTCAGGCGATCGACCCGCCGGCCGATCCCGGCGTTGTTCACCAGGGCGTCGAGGCGACCGAATCGCTCGTCGACGGTGGCGAACATCCGCGCCACCGCCGCGGCGTCGCTGACGTCCGCCTGCAAGGCGACAGCCGTCCCGCCCCCGGCGGTGATGGCGGCCGCGGTGGCGTCGGCATCCCCCGGCCGCGACGCGAAGTTGACGACGACGGCATACCCGGCCGCGGCCAGGGCCTCGGCGATACTTCGCCCGATCCCGCGCGAGCCTCCGGTCACCAGCGCCACCTTGCTCATGATCGTCGAGTATACGTCTTCACCCATGCCCGCCGGGCTCGGCAGCACGTGGTCGCTCTTCACTTTCCCGCGAGGCCCGCCCGGAGGATACTTGCTCCCGTGGCTCAGGTGACGTAGCGCGGCTGCCAGCCACCCGGTGATAGCCCGCTGCCCTGACCGCCGAACGGGAGGGAATATGCCCACCACGCCAAGAGCACAGATCTTGAAGATCGCCGATCTGGTCGACTATCAAGACGGCTCGGTTGTCAGCCGCACCGTCGTCAAAGCTGAGACCGGCAATGTGACACTTTTCGCATTCGATGAAGGCCAGGACTTGAGCGAGCACACGGTGCCGTTCGACGGGCTTGTCCACGTGCTTGACGGCGAAGTCGAGATCAAGATTTCCGGCAAACTCTTTCACTTGAGAACAGGCGATGCCATCGTCATGCCCGCGAATGAGCCGCACGCGGTGAAGGCGGTGAAACGATTCAAGATGTTGCTCACGATGATCCGAGCAACTTCAGCTATCCCATCGTAACCCGTACTTCGTGGGTGCGGCCATCCTTGAGGCGCGGCAGGACGGGCGGCTCGATTGGCTTGCCATCGAGGAGCATCCGCTCGACGCCCGAGTTCACGCCGCGCGGGTTCTCCACGACGATGCGGACGGTCGTGGCCCCGTCACGCAAGATGACCTCGAGCTCAGGCCAGTGTGCCGGGACGTGCGGATCGAGCCGCCACGCCCCCCGCGAAGGCCGCACCCCCAGGATCACCTCCAGGCCCAGCCGGTAGGCCCAGCCCGCCGCGCCCGTATACCACGTCCAGTCTCCGCGGCCGGTCCATGGCGGCGCAGAGTACACGTCGGCGGCCAGCACGTACGGCTCGGTCCGGTAGCGGGCCGCGGCTTCGCGCGTGAGCGCGTGGCGGATCGGGAG